>JAAVZW010000062.1 GCA_022791835.1 Clostridia bacterium
CTCTTCTGCATATACTATGCTAGTTTCGTATTTAGTAAGTTCTTTAGGAATTAAATTTTTCTTTATTGCACCAGTATGTATTTTATAATTTATCTTTGATAATTCTCTTTTTGCATCCCAACCTAATTGCTTTTGTTCTTCTGCTTTTAACCTTTCAAACTCTTTTATTAATAGTAATTTGAATTTCGGACTTATCCACATACCAAATTCAAAAGCAATATCTTTGTGAGCATAAGTTCCACCATATCTACCTGTTTTTGCAACAATGCCTATGCTATTTGTTTTATTTACCCATTCTTTAACACTTATTTTATAACTATTTAATCCAGCTTGACTTTTAATTATGGCGAATTCGCCATAATTAAAAATAGGATTATGTAACTCTTCCCAAATTCCTAAAAATTCTATTGTGTTTCTATTTCTTAACCAATCTGAAATAAAAAAATCTCCATCTTTAGATTTCAACATATCTGTTAGTGATATATAATCTTCATTGTTCATATTAAAATATGTAATTTTAGTATCTAAAACATTTAATTCTCTCATAAACACTCCTTTATGTTTAAAGAACTTTTGTTTGATTATATAGCATTTTATTGTTTGTGTCAATAAAATTTATAAAAAAGTAGATATTTGAGGAATGAGATTTTTTTGCTTTGTATATTTCTTATTTTATTATTATATCTCTTTTTAGTCTGCTTTCTTTTACTTCTCCTATTCCTATGAATTCTCCTTTTTCGTTTTGTATTTTATATATGCCATTTTCAGTTTTTATGCTAAGTTTTACGCCATTTAGGAATTGTTGTAATTCTTGCTCTTTTAGTTTGATTGTTTTGTTTTTTTCAAATATATCTTCTATTTTTATTATATTTGCTTTTATGTATTCTTTATTTTCTTTGTTTTGTGTTAGTTCTTCTAGTGTTATTGTTTTTGCTATGTCAAAAGTTCCGTACTTTTAGTCTATTTAATGTTTTCATTATGCCTATTTCTCCGAAGTGCTTCTGAAATGTCTCTACAAATAGACCTTATATATGTTCCTTTTGAAACATTGATTTTTATTGTTATTTCTTTATTATCTTTGTCTATATTTTGTAGTTCTATATTATATACTTCTATTTG
Source organism: Clostridia bacterium (assembly GCA_022791835.1). GTDB lineage: Bacteria > Bacillota > Clostridia > TANB77 > CAG-508 > JAAWPK01. Next base: position 1,120 of record JAAVZW010000062.1, read on the forward strand.
CCTTGGCTTTATTTCTACTTCGCTTTCTTTGCCTTCTCTTGCATATTCATATAGTTTTTTTCCTTTTACTTTTATTGCAGAATAAATTGGTGGTATTTGTTCTTGCTTTCCAATAAATGTTTGCAAAATAGACTTTATTTTTTCTTCTTTTAAATTGTTTAGGTCTACTTTTTTTTCTTCTAAAATTTTACCTTCTATGTCGTCTGTATCTGTTTTTATTCCTAGCTTTATTGTTGTTTCATAAATTTTGTCGTGGTCTATTAAATATTTCGAAACTTTTGTACCTTTTCCGAATAAGTAAAGGGAGGACACCTGTTGCTAGCGGATCTAGCGTACCAGTGTGTCCTACTTTTTCATTTAGTATCTTTTTAGTTGCATGCACTACATCGTGCGAAGTACAGCCTGCTGGTTTGTTTATTATTAAAATTCCATCCACAGTTTACTCCTTATTTTATGAAAGTTTTTACTCTTTCTAGTATTTTTTCTTTTGCTGTCTCTAGTGGGAAGCGAATTGTACAACCTGCTGCTCTTAAATGCCCTCCTCCACTAAAGATTGAGCATACTTCTGCTACATTTACATATTCATTTGAACGTAGCGATATTTTAACTCCGTCTTCTATCTCTCTTATAAATATTGAAACTTCTACATTTTCTATATCTCTTCCTATTTCTACTAGTCCTTCATGGTCTCCTGGTAATACATTGGCTTTTTCTTCGTCTTCTCTGGTTACATATGTAAGTGCAATCTTGCCATCTTCGAAGAATTCCATTCTGTTCATTATTAATTTTGTTAATTCAAAATTTGCTTTTGTCTTTGCTTGTAATGTCTTTTTGCATACTTCCGTCAAGTTAACTCCTAAAGTTAAAAGTCTTGCAACTGATTCAAAAGTTTCTGTTGTTACACCTTCGTATCTAAATCCTCCTGTGTCTGTTGCTATTCCTGTCAAAATACATGTTCCTATATCCTTTGTTATCTCTACTCCTATGCTATGAAGTACCATTAGTAAAATTTGTGCACATGCAGGAGAGGTTGGGTCTATGCAGTTATAATCTGCAAACATTGAGTTCGTGCTATGATGGTCTATTGAAATTTTCACTTTTGCATTTTCGTAATATTCTTCGTATCCCTTTAATCTCTTTGTATCAGTACAATCTACTGCTATCCCTAAGTCGTATATTACATTTTTATCTGACTCTTCCTTTACTTCATTTGCTTTTGGTAAAAAGCTAAAAGTTTTGGGCATTCTTGGAATTATCACATCAACATTCTTACCCATATTCACTAATGCATGGTACATTGCAAGTGAACATCCGCACTGCATCTCCATCTGGTGACTCATGCGTTAGTATCACTACTTTATTAGCCTTCTCTATTTCTTCTTTAATATGATCTAATGTCATAAAAACCTCCACTTTATTTTAGTTTTCATTTTTAGGCATAATTTCTTTAAGAATCTGATCAATCTTCGCTCCATATTCCATTGAGTCATCTAATTCAAAAATTAATTCTGGCGTAACTCTCAAATTTATTCTTTTTGCAATTTCTGTTCTAATGTATCCTGAAGACTTTTTCAAATTTGCTAGTGTATCTTTTATATTTTTTGAATTCAATATACTCACATATATTTTTGCATATTTCAAATCTGGTGTAATCTTTACTTTAGTTACACTAATTAATCCTGTTATTTTAGGATTCTGCAATTCATAATTTATAATTTGGCTTATCTCCTTTTTAAGTTCTTCGTCTATTCTACCTAGACGATTATTATTTTTTGCTGGCATTTTAAATTCCTTTCTTTACGTATCTTCGAAATCCTACCTTTTTAAAATTATTTCTTTACTTCTTCCATTACGAAGACTTCTAGTGTGTCTCCCTCTATTAGGTCGTTGTAATTTTCTATTTGTAAACCACATTCGTATCCTGATACTACTTCTTTTACATCATCTTTAAATCTCTTTAGTGATGCTAGTTTACCTTCATGAATAACTACATTATCTCTTATTACTCTTACTCCTGCATTTCTAGTTACTTTTCCGTCTAATACATAACATCCTGCTATAGTTCCTATATTGCTTACCTTAAATGTCTGTCTTATTTCTGCATTTCCAATGACTTTCTCTTCAAATGTTGGATCTAACATTCCTTTCATTGCTGATTCTACATCTTCAATTGCTTTATATATTACTGAATATTGTTTTATCTCTATTTCTTCTTTTTTAGCTACTTCTTTTGCAATTGGCTCTGGTCTTACATTAAATGCTATTATTATTGCATTTGCAACTTTTGCAAGGGTTACATCTGATTCTGTAACTCCTCCTACATTTGAGTGTATTACTTTTACCTTTACTTCGTCATTTGAAATTTTCTCTAGGCTGTTTGTAACTGCTTCTACTGATCCTTGTACATCTGCTTTTACAATTAGGTTTAATTGTTTTAATTTATTTTTTTCTATTTGTGAGAATAAATCATTTAAGCTTACCTTCGAGCTTGCATTTATTGATTTTTCTCTTTCTTGTCGTTTTCTTCTCTCTATTAGATGTTTTGCTGTTTTCTCATCGTCTACTTCATAGAATGTTTCTCCTGCTTCTGGCACTTCTGTCAAACCTATTATTTCAACTGGTGTAGATGGTCCTGCTTTTTTAACTTTTTTACCTTTGTCATTCATCATGGCTCTAATTCTTCCTATTACTGAACCTACTACTACTGTATCTCCTACATCAAGTGTTCCACGTTGTACTAGCATTGTTGCTATTGGGCCTCTAGTTTTGTCTAATCTTGCCTCAATTACTACACCTTTTGATTGTTTGTCTGGGTTTGCTTTTAGTTCTGCTACATCTGCAACTAATAATACCATTTCAAGTAATCCATCTATGTTTATTCTCTTTTTAGCTGAGATTTCAACAAATACTGTATCTCCACCCCATTCTTCTGGAACTAATTCATATTTCATTAGTTCTTGTTTTACTTTTTCTGGGTTGGCTCCTTCTACATCTATTTTGTTTATTGCTACAATTATTGGTATTCCTGCATTTTTTGCATGGTTTATTGCTTCTACTGTTTGTGGCATAACTCCATCATTTGCTGCTACTACTAGTATAGCTATATCTGTAACTTGTGCTCCTCTAGCACGCATACTTGTAAATGCTTCATGTCCTGGTGTATCTAAGAATGTAATTTCTCTACCATTTACTTCTACTTTATAAGCTCCTATATGTTGTGTAATTCCTCCTGCTTCACCTTCTATTACATTTGTAGACCTAACTGCATCTAGTAATGATGTTTTTCCATGGTCTACGTGTCCCATTACTACCACTACTGGTGGTCTTGGTTGTAAATCTTCTTCTCTGTCATCTGTATCATCAAATAATATGTCTTCTTCTGTTACTATTTCTTTCTTTTTAGCTGTAATTCCAAAATCTTGTGCAATTAGGAAGGCTGTGTCAAAGTCTATTTCGTTATTTAGTGTTGCCATTATTCCATAATCTAATAATTTTTTTATTATTTCTGCTGTTGTTTTTTTCATTTCTTGTGCTAAGTCTTTTACAGTAATTGCATCTGGTATTGTTATTTCTGTAAGTTTGAAGATTTTTTGTTTTGTTCTTTCTTCATCTGGATTGTTCTTCTTCTTTCCTCTTTTTCCTCTAACTGTTGTTAAATCATAATAATCATACATGCCTCCTTCTGGGTCTGAGAACATGTTTGATAGTTTGTTTTCTTGTTTTAGATTTCTTAGCTTTCCTGAATCGAAGTCTTCACTTCTTCCTGTTCTTTGTGACTTTCTTTGTCTACTTTCATCTGCTGAATTTCTACTATTATTCTTTTGTTTTGTCATTGTTCTGTTGTAGTCTCTAGTGTTATCTTTTTCTACTATATCTTGCGACATAATATTTTTAATATTCTTTTCTATTCCTCTTTCGTCTAGCATTCTGTTGTTGTTTCTAAAGCCACCATTGTTTCCATAACTATTATTATTTCCATAGCCACCTTGTCTTCTATTTTGGTTGTTTCTGAAGTTTCCATTATTTCCGTTTTGTCTGTCATCTCTTCTCTCGTTTCTTGGTCCTCTTGAATTTGAATCATTTCTTCCTTCATTTCTGTTATAATTATTTCCACCAAATCTATTGTCTCCAAAATTTCTTCTATTATTATCATATTTTGGTTTATTTCCATAGCTACGATTTTCATGATTTTTATGTGTGTTTGAGGTGTTTTGCAAAGGTTTTGTATATGGTTTCTCAATTTTTTCTTGTTTTATTTCTGATTTCACTTCTGGTTTTGTTTCTATTACTTTTTCCTCTTGTTTTACTTCTTCCTTTATTTCTTGTTTAACTTCTTCTTTAGTTTTTTCTTCTTCTACTACTTTTACTTCTTCTTTTTTTGGCTTTAATCCAAATAGTTCGCTTGCTGTCATTGGCTTTGATGGCTTATCTCTATATACGATATTATATTCTTTATTTTTGTTTCTTTCTACAAAGCCTACATCTTTTCTCTTCTCTGCTTCTTGTTTTGCTTTTTTTTCTTCTTCTTTTTTTGCTAGTTCTTCATCTGATATAATAACTTCTCGTCTTATTATTACAGGTGCACTATTGGATTTTTCTTTTCCTGATTGCCCTTTATTGTTCATTTCTTTTTCAATTTTACTTGCAACATCTGCCTCTACTGTGCTTAAATGGCTTTTTATTTCTGCTCCAAATTTAGTTGCCATCTCCATTATTTCTTTGCTAGATTTATTTAATTTTTTTGCTAATTCGTGTATTTTTATTTTTTCCATAGCAAATCACCCCCGATTACATTTTTTTAGTATCCCATCTGAAAAGTTTTTGTCTGTTACGCCTATTATTGCTTTATTTTTTTTGCCTATAATATGGCTTATTTCTTCTATTGTACTTAATTCTATTACACTTGTTTGATTATTAGTACAAACATATCTTATGTTTTTCTTAGATTTTTCAGATGTATCTTCTGCCAATATCACAAGTTTTATTTTGTGTCTTTGGACTCCATCGCATACAGCGTCCATCCCAGCTATAATCTTACCGAGATTTTGCTGCTAAGCCGAAGCATGCCTAAGATTTCTCTAGTTTCTGCCAAATATCACACCTCTTATTTCTTATATTTTTAATGCTCTTTTTAATTTATTGCTTTTTGTAGCAATTTCAAGACATTTAGAATTACTACAAATGTATGCTCCTCTGCCTTCTAACTTTTGTTTTTCATCTTTTATAATTTCACTATTTCTTGCAACCATTCTAATTAGTTCATTTTTTTGTTTCTTTGCTCGGCAAGCAATACATGTACGTGTTAACTTTTTATTCTTCATTGTTTTCCTCTTTGATATTTTCATCAGTTGCTTCTTGTTCTTCTTGCATTTTCATGAGCATCTCTCTAAATTGTGTTTCTGATTTTATATCTATTTTCCAACCTGTAAGTCTTGCTGCTAATCTTGCATTTTGTCCTGCTTTTCCTATTGCAAGAGAAAGTTGGTCATCTGGTACTATAACTCTTGCAGATGTTTCTTCTTCATTTATATCTACTGCCATAACTTTTGCTGGCAATAATGCTGATGATATGAATATACTTGGGTCTTCATTCCATTCTATTACATCTATTTTTTCTCCGCTTAGTTCGTTTATTATATTTTGAATTCTAACTCCTTTTTGTCCTACACATGATCCAACTGGGTCTATATTTTCATTTTGTGCATGTACTGCTACTTTGCATCTGTTTCCTGGGTCTCTTGATACACTTTTTACTTCTATTAGTCCTTCATATATTTCTGGGATTTCGAATTCAAATAGTTTTTTTACAAAGTCCCCTGCTGTTCTTGAAACAATTACTTGTGGTGTTCCTTTTGTGCCTCTTACTACGTCTATTACATATGCTTTTACTTTGTCATTAACTTTGTATTTTTCTATTGGGATTTGCTCCTTTGCTGGCATTATTCCTTCTAGTTTTCCTAAATCTAGTATTATAATTCCTGTATCTGCTTTTTGTACTATTCCTGATACTATTTCACCTTTTCTTTCATTAAACTCGCCAAACACTATATCTCTTTCTGCTTCTCTAAGTTTTTGAATTATAACTTGTTTAGCTGTTTGTGCTGCAATTCTTCCAAAGTTTCTAGGATTTATTTCTATGTCTACTGTATCTCCTATTTCTAGCTGTTTATTGATTTTTGCTGCTTCTGATTTTGTTATTTGTAATACTGGATTTTCTATTTTTTCTACTATCTCTTTTACCGCAAATATATGTGTTTCTCCTGTTTGTCTGTCTATTACTACTTTAACATTTTCACTGTCTTTATAGTTATTTTTGTAAGCTGTGATTAGTGCTATTTCTATTTGTTCCATTAGGTATTCTTTTTTTATACCTCTTTCTTTTTCTAATGCTTCTAATGCTACCTCTAATTCTTTATTGTCTATTGCTTTCATCTTTCAATCATCCTTTCTTACCAATTATATTTTGTTTTTATTTGTGCTATTTGCTTTCTTTCTATGCTTTTTTTGCCTTGGTCTATTTTAATGTATATATTTTCTTTGTCAAAGTTTAGTAGTTCTCCTTCTAAAGTTTTTTGTTTGTCTATTGGCTTAAATAGCTTTATTTCTATATTACTACCTATATTTGTTTCTAGGTGTCTATCTTTTCTTAAAACTTTTTCTACTCCAGTTGATGAGACCTCTAAGAAATAGCCTTCTTTAATGTAGTCTGCTTGGTCTAGCATATCATTTATTTCATATGTTACTTTTTCGCAATCTTCTAAGCTTATGCCCTTTTCGCTTTCTATATATATTCTTAGGAAATAGTCTTTTCCTTCTTTTGCATATTCTACATCGTAAAGTGTATATCCGTAAGTTTTGTATTTTTTCCCTTACTAGATTTTCTACTTTTTCTTCTATGTTTGCCATTCAATTCTCCTCTAAACATACATAAAGAGTGGAATTTGCTTCCACTCTTCTAGTCTCATTTTTGTATTATTATTTTATACTCTTTTTCAATATTTGTCAAGCTTTTTTTGAATTTCCGTAAGTTTTTTCGTACTTTTGTAATATTCTACATTTAACTCAAAATTTCGTCATATTTTATATGAGTTAATTTTTCCACATTGTTTAGTCTTTTTTCTATATTTCTGTTCCATTGTCTTAATTCTTGCATGAAATTGTCTAGTTTATCATTTGTTTCTTTAAATCTATAGTCCATTTGATTTTGCATGCTTTCGAACCTTTTATCCATTTGCTCTTGTATATCTTCAAATTTTTCGTTCATTTGTTTTGACAAATCCATTACAGAACCTCTTAGTTCTATTACACTTTTGTCTACTCTATCTGTTTTCACTTCTAGTCTATCTACTCTTTCTGACAAATGATTTAATCTTTTGTTTGAATCTTTATCTTTTTGCTTTAACTCGTCTATATCTCCTATTAATTCTGCATTTGTTTTTATTGCCATTGGAAATCTCCTCCTTCTCAAAAATTTCTTCATTTTCATTAGTGGTGTTAGTGTAAATTCACTTTTCATAGTTTACCTCCTTATTTTATTTTAATTTATTTGTTTTGTCAATAGATAAATTAAAATAATGTGTGTTTGTTTTAGATTTAGTATTTGGAGTACATTTTCTTTGCGACATATCCCACTAATCATGTAAGTTAAAGTAACCATGACTACATACAAATCCGCCCATTGCCCAAACAACTTGAACATTTTTGAAAGCGATACTCACATGACAACTTACATTTCTGTCCATCTATTGTTTCTAAGTATTTGGGGTATAGTCCATCAATTACTTTGCAACAATCTATACACCAAGCTCCTGATGGCTCAAAATCATGCATAAGGTCGTTGGCATAAATAGTTACTCTCCTGACATAGTTATAAGTGGTAGCCTCACACCCCCTACACTTAGTAAGGCTACTGTTACTGTAGCTAGGATTACAGCCGTGCAAGAATGTAAACAGCCCCGTTAGAATCTATCATGTTGTACCCATGTGCATAGCATTTTGAGCATATAGTCTTTCCTGGGCAATAAGTTTTTATAGTTCCTATCTGACCCGTTGTCCCAGTGAGTCCTCCACTATCTTTTACATCTACTTTATAGTAATAGTCTGTGTACACTGATAAGTCATTTGCTGTTAGTATTACTTGTGAATTTGGAGAACCTGTCGTTGTTGCTTTTGATTGCCAACTCCCACTTGCAGTTTTTACATATAATGTATATGTTAGTTTTCCTTCCTCTTTGTCTCTTCCTGTTGCGTTTATTACTATTGAATTTATTGTTTTTCTCGCAAAACTTGCTGTTACTGTTGGGGCTGTGTTTGCACTTGGTATTACTGCACTAGTTCCATTTGAGCTGTTTTCTGCACTTTTGCCTATATTTCCTGCTCCATCTGTTACTAACACTCTAATATATACTGTCTTTCCATTTCCCATTCCTGTATAAGTATATGTGTAGCTTGGTTCTGTTGATGTTACTAATTCTTTTCTTGTCCAACTTCCACTTGTTGATGTTTTATATTGAAATTCATAGCTTGCCACACCACTTCCTCCTGTTTCATTTGCTGTGGCTGTTACTCTTATTGTTCCATTTGAATTTGTTGTTGGAGTACCTAGTGTTGGGTTCGGTGCTGTTGCATCTCTTGTGAAACTTGGCTTACTTATTGTGTCTGATTTGTTTCCGCTAGCATCCTCACTCCATGCACTTATTGTATAAGTCCCATCTGCTGTTATTGTAAAACTTCCACTGGTTCCTGTGATTGTTCTTTCACTTCCTGCTCCTGTTACTTTTATTCTGTTTACTCTTGTTTTGTTTGCTTCTGATGTATCTGTAACTTGTATTGTTACATCTCCTATGTAATATCCATTTCTTGTATCTCCACTTATTTGTATATTTGGTGCTCTTAGTTCTCCTTTTGTTGTCACTGGAGTGGTTATACTTTCTTGTTTGTTTCCTGCATTATCATATACTATTACTTTTATATTATTTATACTGTTTGGTTGTAAGTTATTTGGTGTCCATATTCCTTCTGTTAGCGTTTCTATTTTTGTATTATTTATATAATATTCATAATAAGCTATTCCTGAAGTTTCGTCTCCTGCTGATATTGTGAGCTGAAATCCTGTTTCTGTTATTTCTGTTATTTGAGGTATTCCTATTGTTGGTACTTTAGTGTCTTTCTGTAATGTTACTACTTTTGTTGTACTTTCATTTCCTGCTTTATCTTCTGCTGTTATATGCAGTTGATATATCCCATCTTCTTTTGCTATTTCTGATGTTCTTATTGGAGTATCTATTTTTGTTATATGCGTTTTTGATTTTAGTTCTGTTCCTTCTCCGTTTAGTAATGTATAGTTATATCCATTTAATGTTTCTAATCCTGTGTTCTCCTCTGTCTTTGGTTTTCCATTTAAATCTTCTGCATTTATTTTTAATTCTATATCTGATGTATACCAACCATTCTCTCCTACTGTTCCATTTTCCTCTATTGTTGTTATCTCTGGAGCTTTATTATCATATTTTATACTATCTCTTGCCTCCTCTGATTGGTATTTATCTGTTTCATCTTGTGTCCATGCGACGACATTTGTTATTCCTATTTCTGTTATTTGAAATCTTATACTTTTTTCAGCTCCTTCTGATGTTTCTGATAAACTTTCTATTTTTTCTGCTTGAGTTTGAGCTCCACTCAAAGTATAGTGCATTGTCTTTGCACTTGGACTATTTGTACTTATTTTTATCCATACTTCTTTTTTATCAGCCCCATACCAACCATTTTTTTGTATACTTTCTGTTTCTATTGTTATTTCAGGTGTCGTCAGTTTATCTGATACATTTGTTACCTTTACCCATTCATACTTTACTGCTCCGCTATTTGATATAGCTTTTACTTTATACCACCCTGTCCCTATTTCTGACACATCAAACTTTTGCTCTCCAGTTGGTTTATCTTTTGTTTGCTTTACTTCGTCTTTATATATCAATTCTATCTTTGCTATTCCATGTTTTTTATCTTCTGCTGTTGTATAGATACTAGCTTGGCTTTTTTC
>JAAVZW010000063.1 GCA_022791835.1 Clostridia bacterium
CCATGTCTCCGCCGTGAAAGGGCGGTGTCTTAACCGCTTGACCAACGGGCCATTGGTGAGCTATCCGCGACTCGAACGCGGGACAACTTGATTAAAAGTCAAGTGCTCTACCACCTGAGCTAATAGCCCATGTCACCAATTTATATAAGAGGCTGCTACTATGCAACCGCTTATATATATTACTACAAATTTAGCAAAATGTCAACTATTTTTTTAAATTTTATTAAATTTTTTCACTTTGCTTTACAAAAATATTGTAATTAAGCATTTAATTTTGCTATAATCTCATCTACATCAATACCATGTACCATGCAAGCTTCTTCAATTGTCTCTCCTTGTGATGCAGGACAACCCAAACAATGCATACCAGCCTCTAACAATATATCAGCCTTCTCAGGTGCTTTCTCTAAAAGTTCTCCAATTGTCATATCTTTATTTATTTCCATAAAAACCTTCCTCCTTTCTAAAAAAATTATCATGTAAAAATATTTTATCACAAATTTTCAAAAATGTATAGACAAATGATAAAATTTGTTGTATCATATTTATGTTGCCAGTACTTAAGGTGGTGATATTATCAATTTTACTATAAACTTATTTTTTATATCTCTTATTATTAATACTTTCATCGTATTTTATTCGATTTATACAATAACAGATATAATATTTTTCAAAAACTCACATAAGTCAAAATTTGATATTCCAAATTAATCCAAACTAATTTAAAAGGAGGCTTTAGATGTTTATAAACACATTCTCTCGAAGGGTGTTATTTAACTTTGTACTTATTTTTGTATATTTAGCAATATATATTGTACTATTCCACGAAGTATATATTTCAAATACAATTATAATAGAATTTGCAACTCACCCTTTCAATATTTGCGAAAAATATCCAGATACTTGGGAAAATATTAAACTTTTCCACTTTATAATATCTTTCCTTTCAGCTTTAATCTGTATTAATATGATATATTCATCTATTTTCACTAAATATCAGTTTAAAAATAAAAAAACAGCAGTAGTTTCTGATAAATTATCTCTATTTATTGCAAATGATAATTTAGGAAATCCTATTATTTTACCTGAAGCAAGTCTTTATCAAAATATTCTAATAACTGGCACAATAGGTTCTGGAAAGACAAGCTCTGCAATGTATCCGTTCACTAGACAATTAATCAAGTATAGATATGAAGTTCCTTCTGAAAAACTCGGTATGCTAATTCTTGATGTTAAAGGAAACTACTATTCCCAAGTTAAAAAATACGCTTCTCATTACAGAAGAGATGACGACTTAGTAGTAATAGAACTACGGTGGTAATATTAAATATAATCCACTAGATAAGCCCAATTTAAAACCTGCAATTTTGGCTAATAGACTTAAAACTATTCTTACATTATTCTCTAAAAATAATAGTGAAAGTTACTGGCTTGACAAGGCTGAGCAGGTGATGACTGAATGTATTAAATTTTGTAGATTATATAATGATGGATACGTTACTTTTTATGAACTGCATAGGCTCATTACTATACCTGACTATTACTCTAGTAAGATTGAATTTATGCGTTCTAAATTTCTATCAGGAAAACTTTCCACATCTGATGTACACAATTTGCTATCTTCAATTGAGTTCTTTGAAAAAGAATTTAATACTTTAGATACCAGAACTTCTAGTATTCTCAAATCTGAAATAACAAGAATAACTGGCTCTTTTGTTTCAGATTATGATATTCTAAATACTTTTTCTCCATCTAAAGATAAGCTAAACTTCTTTGGATTCGAAGAAATGATAAATAACGGAAGGATTATTGTTTTAAATATGAATATCTCAGAATATAGGAATTTATCAAAAATAGTTGCTGCTTATCTTAAACTTGACTTTCAAACTGAAGTTATGTCTAGACTTGCAAAAACTAACTCTAATATGAGAAGTGTTTGTTTTATCAGCGATGAATATCATGAATATGTAACTGATACAGATGCAGATTTTTTTGCACAGTCAAGGGAAGCAAAGTGCATAAATATTGTTGCTACACAAAGTTATACGTCTTTGCTCAATTCAATTAATAATCAGTATACTGTTAAAGTTATTATTCAAAATTTAATAAACAAATTTTGGTTTCGAACTGATGATACTTTTACAATTGAAGATGCACAAAAGCAACTTGGTAAAGAAGAAAAGCAAAAATATTCAAAAAGCTTTTCTGAAAGTTCCAAAGACCCTAAATTCTCTTCTTTATCTAGCTTATTTAGTTATGAAAAGCCTAATTTCTCTGAAAGTTTAAACTCTTATACACAATTCGATTTTGTATTTGATACAAACTTTTTTACACAAAGGCTAGATACTTTCTCATGTTTGACGTTTTTATCTACTGGGTCTAGTATTATACCACCACAAAAAATTAATTTAATTCCATATTTTCTAATTGATGAAGATATGTGATTTCTAGAATTTTAAAGGAGTTGTTTCATATGAAAAAAATTTTTTATTATATTTTATTTATACTTTTTATTGCTAGTGTGATATTTCTTACATTTAATTCCTTCTCTTTTGCAGGTTATCCAAAGCTTGTAAATAAGATAATTGATGCATTTGAGGATATTAAAAGCTATTTAATCGCTATTGCCACACCAATTGCTGCTGTTGCAATTGGTTCAGGTTTTCTAATGCAGAAGTTTAGCTTTGGGGACGAAGAACGTATTAGAACTGGCAAAAAATTGATAAGGACATCTATTGTGTCTTATGCGTTTATATTGGTTCTTGACCTAATTGTCAGCCTTATAAAGACATTAATCGGTTAAGGTTGGAGGTGCAATTTTTGAATTCTTCAACTAATACAATTTTAAATACCATAAATGAACTTTTTAGTTCGCTCTTTGCTTCTATTGATAATTCTATATACAGTGCTTTAGACGAGATTGCTTTTATTAATCCTAGTATACTACATTCGACCTATCTTGAAAAACTTATAGGTACATCTTCTACTACTGGAATTTTGGTCATTGCTAATGCTCTATTAGTTGGATTTGTCCTCTACTTTGCTATTAATCATCTGCTTTCTAGCCTTGCCATTGTAGAAGCGCAAAACCCATATAGATTTATATTAAAACTTATTTTGATAGGTATTTGTGTAAATTCTAGTTTCTTCTTATGTGAACAAATTATTAATTTAGGTTCTCTTTTATCATCTGCCATTAGAGAAGGATGCGGCGAACTTTTACATACTAATATTTGTTTTTCTAAAGTTATAGATATTTCAAATTCCATAATACATCTTGAAGAAAGTAATAGTAATGTATTCTCCATAGATGGAATTATTAAAACTGTGGTCTCTTTAGGTTTTTTTAATATAGTATTTCTCTATGCAATAAGATACATTTTACTTAAAGTTTTTATATTAATTGCTCCCTTTGCATTCCTCACACTTTCACTTAGGTCTACTTCTTTTATATTTAAGTCTTGGCTCAAATGCTTTATATCTCTACTATTTATGGAATTATTTGCCTCATTGATTCTAGCTGTTATGTTCTCCATTGAATACAGTTCACGGCAATCTTATATCTAAGCTTATGTTTATTGGAGCAATTTTTGCTTTAATGAAAGTTAATAATTATGTAAGAGATTTTATAGGAGGAATTAGTATTGATACCTACTCTTCTATGCATGGTATGCGAGGTATGATAAAAATGAAATAATTTATTAGGAGGTGTTTTATGAAATTTATTATTCCACAAAATTACGATTTTTCCAGTAAACTATTTGGTTTTATAGATTATTCTACTGTGCTTTTTAATGCTTTTTGGGCAATACTTGTTTTTTGCATAACAAGTATTTTAGTCAGTAATTTGTATATAAAGTTTTTTATAGTTATTATTTTGTGTTTTCCAGTACTTATTTTTAGCTTTATTGGTTTTAACCATGAAAAAATTTTGTATGTTTTGTTTTATATATTAAAATTTGCTTGTCGACAAAAAGTTTATTTATACAAATAGATTTTTATTCTTGTTTTTTTGCATATAAAATGTTATAATTTGTCATATACAAATGATTAAAAATTTATATGCAATTAGGCAAAAGGGGACTTTTTTATGAAACTAGAACAAAACGATGAACCACTATTATTCTCGGTTACAAAAATACCTGATATTTTCTTTTCTGAATATATATCACAGGCATCTGGAGATTTTATCAAGGTATATTTATATATATTGTTTTTATCTAAGTATGGAAAAGATATTAAAATAAATGACCTATCTAAAAAACTCTCTCTTCCATTTCCTGTGATACAAGATGCTCTAAAATTTTGGGAAGAGCTTGGAGTTATTACCAAAAAAGGAACTGGCTTTATTATAAATAACTTACAAGAACTAGAACTTCACAAGACATACAAACCCAATATGTCTCTTTCTACTGAAGATATTGAAAGAAATGAAAAAAATAGAACTAGAGCTCAGCTTATTGAAGCTATTAACACTACATTTTTCCAAGGATTAATGTCTTCATCTTGGTATGCAGATATTGATTTGTGGTTTAAAAATTATAACTTTGATGAACAAGTTATGATGGCTTTATTTAACTACTGCTATCAACGCTCTGCACTCCATAGAAATTATGTACAAGTAGTCGCAGAAGCTTGGTCTAAAAGTGGTGTTAAAACCTTTAGCGATTTGGAAATTTATTACGAAAAACAAGAATCTCTACAAAAGATTGAAAAAGCTATACAAAAGAAGCTTGGAATACTTAGGCCTCTTACTGAATTTGAGAAAGGTTATATTCAAAAGTGGGCAGTGGATTTCAGTTATGGTATGGACATAATTGAAATTGCACTAAAAAAGTCTACTTCTAAAGTTAATATTACTTTTGATTACTTAAATTCTGTAATTACCAATTGGCATGATAGAGATTTAAAGACTGTCGAAGATGTACAAAATTATATAGTTGCATTCAAAACCCAAGCTAAAAATAATAAGGAATTAGAAAAGAAAGTAAAATCTGGTGCTTTTGAACAACGCACATATTCTGATTTTGATAGTTTATATGCTAATAATCAAGGATAAGCTTTAAAAAGCACCCTGAAAGGAATGTATATTAATTTGAGTAACTCTACATTAAATAATTTATTAAAAGACTATGAGAAGAAAAAATACACTGCTGAGCTTAATTATGAAAAAGATAAGTCAGCTTTCTATACTTCTCATCCAGAATTATCTGAAATAAATGATAAACTTGGTAAACTTGCTTTGGATATTTCTAAGGCTGTTTTGAAAATGGATAGTGAACTTGCAGATAATCTAAAGAAGGAATTCTATAAACTAAAGAAGAAAAAAGAAGATATATTAAAATCAAGCGATGTACCTCAAAATGTAAAAGAGCCTAATTATGAATGTTCTATATGCAAAGATACTGGTTTTATTATAGATATAACAGGTAAGAATAGTCTTTGTAATTGTATTAGGCAAAAGATGTTTGATATAGATTTTAATAAATCTAATATAGGAAATCTTGAGAAAGAAAACTTTGAAAACTTTAATTTTGACTTATATTCTGATGAAATAAATGAGCAAAAATATCGTGCAAAAATTTCTCCTAAACAGAATATTGCTAATATAAAAAATATTGCAGTTAAGTTTGTGGAAAACTTTGATAATCCTGAAGAGAAAAACTTGCTCTTTACAGGTAATACTGGTTTGGGAAAAACTTTTTTCTCTAACTGTATTGCAAAAGAGATGTTATCTAAAGGAAAAACTGTACTATATCAAACTGCACCAATTATGCTAGACAATATTATTGATGATAGATTTGGTAAATCAGATTATACAGCTGTATATAAAAATATAATAAATGTGGATTTATTAATAATAGATGATTTAGGTGCAGAAGTATCGAATCAATATAAAATTGCAGAACTTTTTAATATTATAAATGCAAGACTTTTAACTCCTAATGGTCGTATAACTAAGACTATAATTTCTACTAATTTGAGTATGCAAAATATAATGGATACATATCAAGAAAGAATCTTCTCAAGACTAGCATCTTATTATAATATTTGCAGATTTTTTCGGAGATGATATACGATTAATTAATCTTAAACAAAAATAGGTTGCACCCTTCTACATTATGTCTAATATACTATAGTAGGCATATTGATAGGAGGGCATTTTTTATGAAAAAAATCTTACAAATCAATAATATTACAAAAACTTATCAATCCAAAAATGGCGAAATAACTGCTATAAATGGCATAAGCTTTTCTGCTAAAGAAGGAGAATTTATCAGTATCATTGGGCCTAGTCGGTTGTGGAAAGTCTAGTTTGCTTTCTATTATTGCAGGATTAGAAGATAAAAATTCTCGGAGAAATCTATATAGACCGGTGAATTGCAAGATGGTATTTCTTCTAAAATTGGCTACATGCTTCAAAAAGACAGTTTACTAGAATGGCGAACTATCTATAACAATGTAATGCTTGGATTAGAAATTAGACACCAAAAAAACAAACACAACGAAGATTATGTCATTGAACTTTTAAAAAAATATGGGCTATATGAATTCAAAGATAAATATCCAAATCAGCTATCAGGTGGTATGAGGCAAAGAGTTGCTTTAATTCGTACACTTGCTATCAAACCTAAAATCTTACTTCTAGACGAAGCTTTCTCTGCTTTAGACTATCAAACTAGAATGATGGTAACAAATGATATCTATCATATCCTTAGAGAAGAAGGTATTACAGCTATAATTGTTACACATGATATATCAGAGAGTATCAGTATGTCAGATAAGGTTGTTGTTTTGACTAGTAGACCTGCAAAAGTAAAACAGATTCATGATATTGATTTTGGTATAACTAATCGAACACCAATCAACTGCAGAAAAAGCCCAAAATTTAGCGAATATTTTGACCTACTATGGAAGGAGCTTGATGTACATGCATGATAAATTCATATCAACAGATAGAAAAAAATACTTAAGAAAAATTAGAATAAATAAAGTCTTAGTTTTTGGAACTCAAGTACGGTATATTACTTGCATTTATTCTAGTATGGGAATTCCTTGCAAATATTAAAGTAATAGACAGTTTTATAGCTAGCCAACCTAGTAGAATTTTAGATACATTCATAAATTTATTTTCCAATGATTTGATAAAACATCTAGGTGTTACTCTGTACGAAACTTTAGTAGGATTTATAGCAGGCACTATATTTGGTATATGTATAGCAATTATACTGTGGCTTTCTAAATTCTTGTCTAAAGTATTTGAACCTTTTCTAGTTGTACTAAACAGCCTTCCTAAGGTTGCATTGGGACCTATTATAATTATTTGGGTTGGTTCTGGTACCTCTGCAATTATTGTTATGGCTCTTGCTATTTCTTTAATTGTAACTATTTTAGATATTTTACATGGATTTATGAATACAGATAAAGATAAAATTAAAATGGCTAGAACTTTTAAGGCAAATAAGTTACAGATACTTACCAAAATTGTAATACCAGCAAATATTTCTACTTTTATTAACTCTTTAAAGATTAATATTGGTTTATCTTTAGTTGGTGTAATTTCTGGGGAGTTCTTAGTTTCAAAAGCAGGACTTCGGATATTTAATTGTATATGGAGGTCAGGTTTTTCAATTAGATTTAGTTATGACTAGCGTTATACTTCTAGGCATTATGGCTGCTTTTATGTACAAAATTGTTGTACTTTTAGAAAAATTTATTTTAAAAGAAAAGAAAAAAATTAGTTAGGAGGTTATCAATTTGAAAAAACTTATTATTTCTCTTGTTATCATTTTGATACTTATTGGTGCTGTAATAGGTGTTTCTTGCTTAAGAAATCAAAGTATAAGTGATAACGGTTTACAAACAGTGAAATTAAGCGAGGTAACTCGTTCTATATTCTATGCACCTCAATATGTTGCGCTTAGCCAAGGCTTCTTTGAAGAAGAAGGGCTAAAAATAGAGCTTACTACTGCTCAAGGTGCAGATAGTGTTATGACTTCTGTATTATCAAATCAAAGTGATATTGGTTTTGCAGGTCCTGAAGCTTCTGTTTATGTTTATAATGAAGGTAAAGAAGATCATACACAAGTTTTTGCTCAACTTACAAAAAGAGATGGCTCTTTTTTGGTAAGCAGAAATGAAAATCCAAATTTTAAATGGTCTGATGTCAAAGGCTCTACAGTTATTCCTGGTAGAAAAGGCGGAGTTCCTTATATGACACTTAGATACGTTCTAAACAAATATGGTATTAACCCAGATACTGATGCTGAACTTGATGACAGTATAAGCTTTGATTTAATGGCAGGTGCTTTCTCTGCTGGTAATGCGGATTATGTTGCATTATTTGAGCCTACTGCTTCTAGTACAGAACTTTCTGGCAAAGGTTATATTGTTGCTTCTATTGGTAAGGAAACTGACGAACTTCCTTATACTGCTTATTTTGCGAAGAAAAGCTATATAGAAGATAATCCTGAAATTATACAAAAATTTACAAATGCTATTTATAAAGGTCAAAAATGGGTAGCTGAACATACTACGGAAGAAGTAGCTTCGGCGATAGAGCAGTATTTTCCTAACACTGAGCATAGTTTAATTGTTACTGTTTTGAATAGATATAAAAATATTGATGTGTGGAGCAGTACTCCATACCTTGAGGAAGAAGGCTTTGACCTACTTCAAACTATTATTCAAGATGCTGGTGAATTAAAACAAAAAGCTCCTTATGATAAAGTTATAAACAATGATTTTGCAAAAGAAGCTATGAAATAGGTTAAAAGGTGCAGGATAGCCTCCTGCACCTTTTATGTTATTCTTCTGTTTCTATCTCTTTATCTTCTGATATTTTTTCTATGCTTACTACTTTTCCTTCATTTGTTCTCATTAGTGTTACACCTTGTGTTGGACGTCCTAGTATACTTATCTCAGATACTTTTATTCTTATTATTGTTCCAGTATCTGTAACTAGCATTATATCGTCATCTTCATCTACTAATTTTACTCCTATTACTTTTCCTGTTTTTGGAGTAATTTTGTATGTTATAACACCTTTTCCAGCTCTTACTTGTACTCTGTATTCATCTAATTCTGTTCTCTTTCCAAAACCATTTTCTGTAATTGTAAGCAGTGTTTGTTTACTTCCTGCAACTATTGATTCCATTCCTATTACACTATCATCTTTTTCTAGTTTTATTCCTATTACACCTTGTGAAACTCTTCCCATTGGTCTTACATCTTTTTCATCAAATGTTATACATTGTCCACCTTCTGTTACCATTACAACATTGTCTTCTCCATCTGTAAGTTTTACTGAAATTAGTTCATCGTCTTCTTTTAGTGCAATTCCTTGAAGTCCAGTTCTTCTTGAAGAATCATATTCTGATAATGGTGTTTTCTTGATTATACCATTTTTAGTTGCCATTAATAGGTATTTGCCCTCTGCTATATTTTGTATTGGTATAATTGCTGAAACCTTTTCTCCAGGGTCTAGGCTAAGCAAGTTGACTATTGCTGTGCCTTTTGCTGTTCTTCCTGCCTCTGGTATTTCATATCCTCTTAATTTATATAGTTTTCCCTTATTGCTAAAGAACATTATTATGTCATGAGTTGAAGCTGTAAATATTTCTTTTACAAAGTCTTCTTCCCTTGTTGTCATTCCTGTAATGCCTTTTCCTCCTCTTTTTTGGCTCTTATATGTATCTATTGGTAGTCTTTTAATATAACCAAAATGTGATAATGTGATAACTGTTTCTTCTTCTTTTACTAGGTCTTCCTCTTCTAGTTCTCCTGCACTTGCAATTATTTTTGTTTTTCTTTCGTCTCCATATTTTTCTTTTATCTCTAGCAATTCTTCTTTTATTATATCATATACTAGTTTTTCACTTGCAAGTATTGCTTTTAAGTGTTCGATTAATTTCATTATCTCATTATATTCTTCTTCTATCTTTTCTCTTTGCAAACCTGATAATGTTTTTAATCTCATGTCTAATATTGCTTGAGCTTGTACATCTGATAATCCAAATCTTTCCATTAATCTTTCTTTTGGATCATCATATGAACCTCTTATTATCCTAATTACTTCGTCAATGTTATCTATTGCTATTTTTAATCCTTCTAATATATGTGCTCTTGCTTCTGCTTTATCTAGCTCGAATTTTGTTCTACGAACTACAACTTCTTTTCTATGATCTATAAAGCACTCTAGGCATTGTTTTAATGTTAATATTCTAGGTACACCTTTTACTAATGCAAGTGTTATAATACCGAAGGTTTCTTGCATTTGTGTATATTTATAAAGTCTATTGAGAATTACTTGAGCATTTGCATCTCTTTTTAACTCTACTACAAGTCTTACATTTGCATTTCTATCTGATTCGTCTCTTGTTGCTGAAATTCCTTCTATCTTTTTATCTCTAGCTAAATCATCTATGTACTTATGAAGTTTTGCTTTATTTACTTGATATGGCAAAGATGTAATTACTATTCTTTGTCTGTTTCCAGACATTTCTTCTATCTCTGCCTCTGCTCTCATTATAATTTTTCCTCTTCCTGTTGTATAAGCATCTTTAATTCCTTCTCTACCAACTATTGTTGCTCCTGTTGGGAAATCTGGTCCTTTTATAATTTTCATTAGGTCTTCATTTGTAACTTCATCATCTTCAATTATTTTAACTATACCATCTACTAGTTCGTTTAAGTTATGTGGTGGAATATTTGTAGCCATTCCTACTGCTATTCCTGAAGAACCATTTAGTAATAAAGCTGGTAATCTAGCTGGTAATACACTTGGTTCTTGTAATCTATCGTCATAGTTAGGTACAAAGTCTACAGTATTCTTTTCAATATCGCTTAGCATATAGTTTGCAAACTTAGCCATTCTTGCTTCTGTATATCTCATTGCTGCTGGTGGATCTCCATCAATAGAACCAAAGTTTCCGTGTCCATCAATTAATGGATATCTTAAAGTAAAAGTTTGCGCCATTCTAACCATTGCATCATAAACTGCAGCATCTCCATGAGGGTGATATCTACCCAAAACAGAACCTACTGTATTAGCACATTTTCTATAAGGCTTATCTGATGTAATTCCGTCTTCATGCATTGAATATAGAATTCTTCTATGTACAGGTTTTAATCCATCTCTAACATCTGGCAAAGCACGAGCAACAATAACACTCATGGCATAATCAATATATGCTGTTTTCATCTCTTTCTCAATGTCTCTTTCAATTATAGTTTCATCTGGTCTGTCCATTTATTTACCATTCCTTCCTAAAGATTTTTGTCTTATATCCTTACGGATATTATACTAAACCGACATTTTTTTTGCAAGTGTTTTATTTACATAATTTAGGAAAATTATTACAATTTAGCTTTTTGTTTTTATATTGTCTGTGCTAGTTTTAGTTCTTCTTCTGTTATATTATCTAAAGTTCCTCCTTTGTTTTTTATAAGAGTTTGTATATTTTCTATAATTCTAGCTTCTTTAAGTGTGCTTTCTAATGGCATTAAGTTGTTTAATTTCTTTACGATTTTTCCATACTCTCTCTTCATTCCAACAACATCTTTTTGCTCTAAATAACTATTCCAGTTATTTATATATTTGCCCATTTTTTCAACTCCATCGACTTGCTCCATAAAGTCTTCCTCTATTTTACTAGAGATACAATCCTTAACAACATTTTTTCCCTTTTTTATTACCTTAGCTGTTGAGTTGTTTATTAAATTATTATCTTGCGCTGCTTTTACTGCTGTATCTACCATCTTTGAAGCTGTATCTATGATTCCGACCAGATTTGACTGCGGAATATGCTTGTGATACTGAATCAAATTTTCCTGTAAATATTCCAGTAACACTTTTTCCAATATTACTTGCTGCGTTTATTGCAGTTTTTATTCCTTCTTTAAACCCATCATTTATAATTACATTCTTTATACCTATTACTTCATCCTCCAAAAAATTGGGGAGCAAAGCTCTTATTGCTACATCTATTCCTGTATTTATTACTTTTCCAAATGTGCTCTCAAGAAATTTATTCTGCTCTTCTCCTATATTTTTTTCTAATCCTAATTCAGTTTGTTTATCTAACTCTTTAGTTTCAATATTTTTCGTTTCTTCTTCTTTTTGTATTGATTGTTCTAGCGTCATTTATGTTACCTCCCAAACTTTACATATTTATTTTATTTGCAACTTTTGTATTAATCTTTCATATTCTTTCTTTACATTTTTGCTTATATACAATCGATTTACATTTTTGTTTATTATTTGATTATATCTTATATCATAGTTTAGTACTCCACTTATTTTAAATTTAAAGAATAACATTTCTAGTACTTGCTTATTCATTGTATATTTGTTTTTCTTGTTATAAACTATTTCAATTTTATCTGCTCTGATTTCTTCTAATAAATTTATCGTTTTCTTTATCTGTATTAAATTTCCTTCTGTAAGACAAATTATATTATCACTACAATTTTCTAATATTCTCATAAGTTCTTCGTATTTTGTATCTGATGTTGTGTCTATTAATATTAAGTTGTATCTATTTTTTAAAATACTAAGTACCTTTTCTATTTTTTCCTTTTTGCATACATAATTCTTATCAAATATAATATTACTACTTGCAATTACATCTATATTTTTGTCCACTTTGATTATAAGTTTTTGTAGATTGTTTTCGCTTAATCTAAACTCTCTTAAAAAATTTTTGTCTTCAAGTTTTTGTTTTAGTTCTTTTGGATACTTATGAACTCCGAAAATAGAATGAATATTGTTATTTATTAAATCAAAATCTATGATTAAAACTTTTTTGTTCTTGATTATTTTTGATATAATTGATATAAATGTTGTCTTGCCGAACTCCTGCACTTCCTAAAATTGTTATAATTTTTGATGTTGTCTTTTGCTTTTTTACAAGTTTTATCATTTGTTTTGTTACATTTTCTAATAAAGCTCTTATAGTATTTCTTTTCTTTAATCTTATATTGTTTTCTACTATATCCTCTTTTTGTGTTAGTTCATCTTCTGCATTGTCTTCTATTAATTCAGTTTCGTTTTTTTGTTTTATGTATATTTCTCCAAAAAGATACTTTGTGATTTCATTTACATAATTTGAATTATTGTCTATTATCTTAATAACATTTTCATTTTGTAATTTTTGTTTTTCTTGGTTTGTTATGAGTATCATCTCAATATCATTTTTTAACATTATGATGCCTCTTATCAAATCTTCTAATTCTAATTCGCCTATTATATCTTCTCTTATAATTATTCCATCTATATCTTTATGTTTATCTAAAGCCTCAAAAATTCCTTCTTGATATTGTATATCTTTTCCTTTTACTATAATCGTTTTTTGTGCTTTGATAAGGTTATTTAATTTTGGGTTTCCTATTGCTGTAATTATATTTTTCACTTTAATTTATCATCTCTTTCTCAAATTCATCTGCTTCTATTTTTGTTAGTATATGATCATCTCCTACAAACATTAAACATTCTCCTCTCTTCAATGTTTTTATCTCTATTTTTTCTTTATCTGATAGATTTGAATATTCACATAATATTTTTATGTTTTCTTCTTCAAGTGAGAAAAATGTTTTTATACTTGAATTATTTAATATACTTTTACCATAGATACCGATGTTCTAAACTAAATAGGTCTGATACGTCTTGAGTTATTGCTACTGCACTTCCTCCATATTTTCTAATTGTTTTAAAAATTTTATATATGAAACTAGCTACATATTTATTTGACGTTACTCCTATTAATCTCCATATTTCATCCAAGTAAATTGCCTTTTTACTCTTCCTATTTGCCTTTATAAGGTCCCAAAAACATTCTATGAAGATAAACATTCCATATTTAATATTTTCTTCTCCTAACTCATATATGTCTGCTACAATTAGTTTATTATTTATCTCAACACTTGTATAGTTATTCAAAAATTTTAGTGAACCTTTAATAAATGGAATGAGCTTGATTTTAAATAATCTAGTTTCTTCTGTTCTTCCTAATACATTATATAAATCCTCTAAAATTGGCATATCTTTGCTTTCTTTGAAAATAGCCTCTCTTTGCCCATTTATAATTTTTTCTTTAAATAGACTTTTATCGTCAAATGTGATTCCTTTTTCTTTATAACATTCTATTAGTTTTTCTTCTAGTATGGCTTTTTCTTCTTCGTTCATTTCTCCAAATATTAGATTAAAAAATCCTATTAGTTTTCCTATTTTTGTTGCTAGATATCCTTGATTTGCTTCTTCTACACTTTCTTTTCTTATATCAAATACATTTATGTATGTATTTGAAGTTGGTCCTATTTTTAGTAGAGTTCCTCCTAAGTTTTCACATATATTTATATATTCTCTTTCTGGATCTATAATGTACTGTTCTATTCCTAATAGTCTATTTCTTAGAATTAATAGTTTTGTATAAAATGATTTTCCGAGCTCCGCTTGTCCCAAATATACATATATTTGCATTTTTATATTTTACTGTATCATATCTGTCTACAAATACTAATGAATTGTTATATATATTTGTTCCTACAAATATTCCATCTTCGTCAAATATTGATGATGATATAAATGGATATGTAGATATAATTCCTGAGGTTAGTATATTTCTTTTTGCTACATTTTTTACTTCATTATTATTTTGCATAAGTGGAAGTGTTGCAATGTATCCTTGTTCCTCTCGAAAATATGCTCTTCTTGTTTGTATTCCTCTGCTTTGTGCTATTCCTTCTACTTTGTTTAACAAATATTCCAATTCTTTTTTGTCTTTTGAAAATACTGTTAGGTAAATATACATATAGTACATTTCTTCTCCATTGACTTGCATTTCTTTTCTTATATATTTGGCATCATTATAGCTAAAAGCAGCAATATCTATGTCTTGTTTATTTTGGTTGTTTTCTTTTAGTTCTACTCCTACATTTCCAATATGATATGTTAGTTCTCTTATAGTTTTATAACTATCTTGCTTTTCATAAAATATTGATATATTCATATTTATATTTGTATCTATTAAGTTTTTCAGTATCAATTCTTCTTGTTCTCGATAATAGTTTACGGAAATAAGGGTTGAGTAGAACATCTCATCTATTTCCATGTACTTTGGATTATTTAAATTTATATATGATGGTGTTATCTCATCTTTATCTTTAAACGTTCCATCTTTAAATTTCATTTCTTCTTGCATGTTCTCTTTTTTTATTATACTTTGTTTCATAGAATTTCTCCTTTCTTTATGCCAAAAAGTTTTTTCTTGAATTGAAAAATGTAAATAATATCTTCTTTAGTTCCTCTTTATCTGATATTTCTACTACTGTGTTTCCGCATCTTGATAAGCATTCTTTTATTTTAAAAAATTTTTCGTTTAATTCTCCTATCGATAATTCTTCTGTGCTTTTAGCTCCTTTTATTATTATATAAAAGTTCTTAGACGAAGACTTCTTTTCGTTATTTAGTTTGTTTATAAATTCTATATATTTTTCTGAAATTTTTAACAGATTTAGCCTATTTTCTTGTTTTACTGATTCTTTGATTTTTGAAATGTGTTTTGATAAGTCTTCTTTGTTACTTTGAATTAATATTTGAATGTCAAAATTGCAAGTTTTTAAAAAAGTTTTATATGAGTTTAATATTCCTTCTTTCTCCATGTCTGATTTTAAATTGTAATTGATTGGAATTATTTTCATTAACTTAATATATTCTTCACTTTTAAGCTTTATAATACCTTTTTCTAAGATTGCATTAAATGGCAACCATTCTTGCAAAGACATTGTTTTGTCTTTTTGCATAAATATATGTCAGTTTTAAACTAACTTGCCTCCTTTCTAAAAGATTTTTCTTATTCAACTTTGTTTTCTAATGATTTTAATTTAGATTTTAAATAAAATAGATTTACTAAATTTGAATTAATCATTTTTGAAAATATAAATTTGAAATTTTGATATTACTATTTTAACACGTTTTTTCATTTTGTCAAGTTTTTTTGTAAAATTTTTACTGGATATTTTTTTTATGTTTGTTTATAATAACTAACATAAAGTTAATATTAGTTGAACTAAGAGCAACACGAGGTTAGATTTTAGCTTTTTGTTGTTCGTGCAAAGGTGTAATATAGCTTTGATTTTAGGTTATATTTTGCCGGAGATGCGAGTATATTGCTTGTATGCAAGCTGCATTTTTTCTTTTATTCTATGTGGTTACATTATGTGCAATATATTCAAAGTTAAGATTGTATTTATATTAAATAGTTTTTGTTAATAGTCCCATGTGGATGAATATGTAAATTATTGGTGTACTTACAGTCGAGCGAAAGATTAATATATTTGGCTGATTGTTTGTTTATATAGCAATATATATCAAATGAAAAAGTTAGGTATATTAGTTCTAGCTGAAGATTAATATTAGTTTTATATGCGCTAGTAGGCTTAAGCTCTCTTCTTGCCTATTAGCGCATATTTTACATAACTATATTATCGTTCACTATACATCGAGATTTTTAACATATTTTGCATTCTCTTCTATGAATTTTCTTCTTGGTTCTATTTCATCTCCCATTAATAATGTAAAAGTTTCATCTGCTTTCATTGCATCTTCTAATTTTACTTTTATTAGTATTCTTCTTTCTGGATCCATTGTAGTTTCCCAAAGTTGGTCTGGGTTCATTTCTCCAAGTCCTTTGTATCTTTGAATATTTACTTGATCTCTTTCTACTCCTCTTTCCTCTAAAATTTTAAATGCTCCTGTCATATCATCTTCATACCAATATAAGTCTTCCATACCTTTTTTAGAAAATTTGTATAAAGGTGGTTGTGCTAAATATACATTTCCATTTTCAACTAATGGTCTCATATATCTAAAGAAAAAGGTTAACAATAATGTTCTTATGTGTGCTCCGTCAACATCTGCATCTGCCATTATAATTACTTTTCCATATCTTATTTTTGTGATATCAAAGTCTGCTCCTATTCCTGCTCCTATTGCAAGAATTACTGGTTGTAATTTTTCATTTCCATATATTTTATCTGCTCTTGATTTTTCTACATTAAGCATTTTTCCCCATAGTGGAAGAATCGCTTGGAACTTTCTATCTCTTCCTTGCTTTGCACTTCCTCCTGCTGAATCTCCCTCTACTATATAAACTTCGCATTCGTCTGCATTTTTACTACTACAATCTGCAAGTTTTCCTGGAAGTGTTGAACCTTCCATTGAATTTTTCTTTCTAACTAATTCTCTTGCTTTTCTTGCTGCTTCTCTTGCCCTTGATGCACTTATACATTTTTCAAGTATTGCTTTTGCTACACTTGGATTTTCTTCTAAAAATGCTCCCAATGCTTCACTTACTGCATTTAATACTATTCCTGTTACATTACTATTTCCTAATTTTGTTTTAGTTTGTCCTTCAAATTGTGGTTCTTTTACTTTTACTGATATTACAGCTGTCAGTCCTTCTCTTATATCTTCTCCTAGAAGATTTGGATCTTTTTCTTTTATTATTCCATGTGCTCTTGCATAATCATTAAAAACTTTTGTAACTGCTCTTTTAAATCCTTCTAAGTGTGTTCCACCTTCTAATGTGTTTATATTATTTACAAATGTATATATATTTTCTGAATATGCAGTTGTATATTGTATTGCAACTTCTATAGGTACTTCTCCATCTTTTTCTATATAAATTGGTAATTGATGTATTTTTTCTTTATTTTTATTTAAGTATTCTACAAATGAATTTAGTCCACCTTCAAAACAAAAATCTGCTTTTTTTGTTTTGTTTTCTACTTCTATTTCATTTCCTTCTTCATCTTGTTCTACTGTTTTTTTCACTCTTTTATCTTCTATTGTTATTCTTAGACCTTTTGTTAAAAAAGCCATCTCTCTTAATCTTTTCTCTAGGACATCATATTCATAATCTGTTGTTTCAAATATTGTATCATCTGCTAAAAATCTTACTGTTGTTCCTGTTTTATCAGAATCTCCAACTCTTTCTAATGATTTTACTGTTTTTCCTCTTTCAAATGACATTTGATATATTCCGACCATCTCTTTGTATTGTAACTTCTGTCCATTCAGATAGTGCATTTACTACGGAAGAACCAACTCCATGCAATCCTCCTGATACTTTATATCCACTATCTCCTCCAAATTTTCCTCCAGCATGTAATATTGTATATACAGTTTCTGCTGCGGAAATACCTGTTTTAGCATGTTTTTCTACTGGAATTCCTCTTCCATCGTCTTCTACACAAATTATATTTCCTTCTTCTATTGTTACATGTATATTTTTACAATATCCTGCTAATGCTTCATCAACACTATTGTCTACTATCTCATATACTAAATGATGCAAACCTCTTACTGATACACTTCCTATATACATTCCGTGGTCTTTTCCTAACTGCTTCTAGTCCTTCAAGTACCTGTATTTGCTCTGCTCCATATTCATGTTTTACTTTATCCATTGTTTTCCTCCTCATTGTTCTAACAATTTTTATTATATTATTGTTGAAACAAAAAAATCAAGTCTTTTTTCTAAATTTGTTCTTTTACATTTCCATTCTCTACAAAAAATGTCTTCTTATTTTCGTTTTTAAGCTCTAATTTATCTGTACAAGTTATAATTACTTGTGTGTCTTTTACATCTTCTAAAAAATTTTTTCTTCTTTCTTTATCTAGTTCTGACATAAAATCGTCTAATAATAATATTGGATTTTCTTCTACTTCTTCTTTTACAATTTCTAATTCACTTAATTTTATTGAAAGAACTGCACTTCTATTTTGTCCTTGTGAACCATAAATTCCAAGTTCTTTATTATTTATATATGTTTTGAAATCGTCTCTATGTATTCCTATTCCTGAAAAACCTTTTATTATATCTACTTTTCTATTTCGTTTTAGTTTTTCTAAAAATTCTTCTCTATTTGTAAAGTCTGAAATATAATCTATTTTTATTATTTCTTTATCTTTTGTTATTTTTCCATGTATGCTAACTATTTCTTTCATAATTTTTTCAATGAATTCTATTCTATATCGATTTATTACTTCTGCATATTCTGCGAGTTTTTGTTCCCATATCTCTAGTATTGACTGATCTTTATTTTCATATTTTATTTGTTTTAAATAGTTATTTCTTTGCTCTAAAGTCTTTTGATACATGTTCAAATTATATACATATTTAGGTCTTAGCTGACTTATCATTACATCTAACATTTTTCTTCTTTTTGATGGACCTTCTCTAAATAAATTTATATCGTCAGGACTAAATAAAACCACATTAACATTTCCTAGTACTTCACTCATTTTTTTTAGTTTTATTCCATTCATAGATATAATTTTTTTGTCAGATATATCTACTTCTATTTTTCCTTGTCTATCTTTTTTTACATAATTTACTTGTGCTTTTGAGTATTGTTCTTCTGTATTTACTAATTCTTTATCTTTTTTAGCTCTATACGATTTACCTATTGCACATAGGTAAATCGCTTCAAGTATATTTGTTTTTCCTTGTGCATTGTTTCCATAAAACATATTTATGTTGTTATTTAATTCTATATTTTGTTCTTTGTAATTTCTAAAATTAGTTAGACTTATTTTTTCTATGTACATGCCTATTCCTCTTTTATTCTTGTATTCTTATAGGTAAAATCATGTATACATAATCTCCGTTATCGTCTACTGATTTTATTATTGATGGAGATAAACTACTTCCAAAATCAACAAATACTTCCTCATCTTCTATTGCTTTTAATGCATCTAAGAAATACTTTGGATTAAATCCTACTTCTAAGTTTTTTCCTTCTGTTGATAAAATGATTTCTTCTTTTGCATCTCCTGCTTGGTTTTTACATGAAATTACTATTTTTCCTATTTCTACCCATACTTTTACTGGATATTTTCTTTCTTTCTCTATGCTTGACATTGATATTAAGCTAACTCTTTCAAAACATTCTTGTAATTCTTTTTTGTTTGCTCTTATTCTTGTCTCCCAAGCTTTTGGTATTACTTTTTCATATTCTAAAAACTCTCCTTCTAGAAGTCTTGTAACTATTTTGCAGTTTTCCATTTCAAATAATGCTTGATTTTTACTAATACTCATTTTTACTTTATCAAAAGAATCTGATATTATTTTATTTACTTCATTAAGTGTTTTTCCAGGTATTACAACTTTAAAATCATTTACTTGTTCTTCTAAATATTTACTTTTCCATCCTAGTCTATATCCATCTACTGCAACAACATTTAATTTATTTTCTTTTATTTCAAATAGACATCCTGTAAATATAGGTCTATGTGCTTCTGTACTTACTGCAAATATTGTTTTTCTTATCATGTCTTTTAGGGTATTTTGTTCTATTGATATTGAATTTTCTTCGTCTATTACTGGTAATTCTGGAAATTCCACTGGATTCATAGTTGCAAGCTTATATAGTGATCCTTCACATTCTATTACTAATAAATCTTTGTCGTCTAAAGTAATAGATATGTCTGTATCTGGTAGTCTTCTTATTATCTCACTAAATACTGTCGCTGTTACTACTGTATTTCCTTGTTCTATTACTTCACAGTCTATTACATATTCAATACCTAACTCTAAATCATATGTAGTTAGTTTGACTTGTTTTTCATTTGTTTGAATGAGTATTCCTTCTAATATTGGCATAGTTGTTTTAGAAGATACTCCTTTTACTACGGAATTAATGGCTTTAAGCAAATTTGTTTTTTCACATACAAATTTCATCGCTCTTTCCTCCTTTATAAATATATAATATTTTTAGTAGTAGTAGTAGTAGGTGTGTTGATTGTGTGGAAAACTAAGTTTGAATATACTCTCCGTAAGCAATTTTTGTGTTTATAACTTGTGTATAACTTTATATGAAATCCACATTTGAAAATCTAATTAGTGGACAACTTAGTTTTCAACAAGTTATGAACACCTTATAAACATATCAATGTGAATAACCAATGCATTGCTTCCGTAAGAAGATTTTGAATTACTTTTTTTCGTAACTGTATTTACAAACAAGATTTTCTATAAAGTTTTTATAAACCTTTATACTATACTTCTCTTGGTTTAAGGATGATGTTTTTCACACTATCCACATGTGTAAATGTATTTTTATCCTTTTTTATCTCTTGTTCAATTTTATTGCAGGCATGCATAACTGTAGAATGGTCTCTTCCCCCAAATGAGTTTCCTATGTTTTTATATTGCATTTTTGCTAATTCACGACATAAGTACATTGCTATTTGTCTTGGATATGCAACTTCATTAGAACGTTTTGAACTGTCTATGTCTTTTACATCAATATTGAAATATTTAGCAACAGTTTCTTTTATATAGTCAGATGATATAACTTTTTCTTTATTAGCTATAACATCAGAGATTGCCCTTTCTGCAAGTTCAAAAGTTATTGGACTATGCATAAATGAAGCTTGTGCAACAATTTTCTTCAAAGTCCCAACTAATTCTCTAATGTTTGTATCAATTTTAGTTGCTATGTTTGAAAGAACAATATCATCTATAATAATACCTTCAGATTGTACTTGTTGTCTTAGAATTGCAAGTCTAGTTTCATAGTTTGCAGCTGAAATGTCAACTAAAAGTCCATCTAGAAATCTTGATTTTAGACGTTCTGATAATGGGTTTATATCTTTTGGTGGTTTATCTGATGTTAGGATTATTTGACTATTATTCTCTCGAAGAGTATTAAAAGTATGAAAAAATTCTTCTTGTATACCTTCTTTTCCAGCTATAAATTGAATATCATCAATCATTAAAACATCAATGTTTCTATATTTTTGTCTAAAACTTTCATTAGATTTATCTTTTATTCCATTTATAAAATCATTTGTAAATTTTTCAGAAGATACATATAAAACTTTTTTTGTTGGTGATCTTCTAAGTACTTCATTTCCTATTGCATACATTAAGTGAGTTTTTCCAAGACCTACTCCACCATAGATAAATAATGGATTATAAGCATTTCCAGGAGATTCTGAAACTGCCAGTGCAGCAGCTTGTGCAAACCTATTGTTTTCTCCAATTACAAAATTATTAAATGTAAATCTTGGATCTAGATTAGATTTTACTTGTTCTACACTTACGGCAGAAACATTTTGGGACTTTTCAAGATCTTCACTTAGTACATAATGTATTTCATATTTTTTATTTGTTACTTCTAAAAAAGCATTTATTAATAATGGTTCATAGAGTTTTAATTGGCTTTCATAGAAGCTAGATGATACAACAATTGTAGCTATATTATTATCAATTGAACAAATATTAAGTGGTTCTATCCAAGTAGTGTATGCAATTGTCGAAACAGCTTCTTTTGCCTTACTTTTAACGGCTTCTACTGTATAAAAAAGTTCATTTTGCATGATAACCTCCTATCGAAAAATAAGATATCTTTAATTATAATATCAAAAAATGAAAAACAAAGTCAATAAAAATGTGGAAAATTTTCAAAAAAATGTGGACAAAAAATAAAATTCCTTATTTCCGTAAGAAAAATTTACAAAAAACTTGACAAGTATAGTTTAAATAATGTATAATCTTAATGTTATATTAACTTAGGAGGTGCAAAATGAAAAGAACATATCAACCAAAAAAGATACAAAGACAAAAGGAACATGGATTCTTAAAGAGAATGAAGACAAGAGCTGGTAGAAATATATTAAAGGCAAGAAGAGGAAAAGGAAGAAAGAAACTAAGTGCTTAAATTTATGATGGACCTAAATTATTAGAAAAATTAGGTCCATTTTGCATAAGGTTTTTTTATAAAGAAATATGAAACATACAAAGATGTTAAAAAAAAATTATGAATATAGACTTGTTTTAAATAAAGGGAAATATTATTCAGCAAAATACATAGAAGCTTTTGTAATAGAGAATAAATTAGAATATAATAGAATTCGGAATAGCTATTAAAACTAAACTTCGGAAAAGCTGTAAAAAGAAATAGAGTAAAAAGACTAATAAAAGAAATTTATAGACTAAATGAAGAAAGTGAAGTAGCAGGGAAGAGTATAGTATTTTTAGCGAAAAAGAATATAAATATTTCTGAAATTCAGTATAAAGATATTAGAGAAGATATGATAGAAATATTAAAAAAGATAAGGTAGTTTTAAGTGAAAAGAATCTTTATTGGAATAATTAATGTATATCAAAAGTATATATCACCAATTTTAGGAAAACATTGTAGATATTATCCAACATGTTCAGAATATACAAAGCAAGCTATTAAAAAATATGGAATATTTAAAGGAACTTTTTATGGAATAAAAAGAGTGATGAAGTGTAATCCATTTTCTAAAGGTGGGTATGATCCACTAAAATAGGGTAGAGGAGAAAGCAAATGATAGGTTTTTTTGCAAATTTATTTGGATATTTATTAAATTTTTTATATAACTTAATTCAAAATTATGGATTGGCAATTATACTGTTTTCAATAATTGTAAAGATTTTGTTGCTACCAATTTCTATTAATCAACAAAAGACAATGAAGAAAACAACAAAAATACAATCAGAAATAAAAAAACTACAAATAAAAAATAAAAACAATCCAGAGGCTCTTCAAAGAGAAACAATGGAACTATATAAAAGAGAAAAAATGAATCCTTTTGGAGGATGTTTTAGTGCGATAGTACAAATAATATTACTATTTTCAGTTTTTTATTTAGTAAGATGTCCATTGACTTATATGAAAAAAGTTGAACCAGAAATAATAGAAAAATATACAAATGAAATAAGTGGGGAAGAGGATAGAAAAGATGCTTACCCTGAAATTTCAATTATAAGAGAAAAAGCACAAAACGATGAAAAAGTATATATAAATATGGAATTTTTAGGATTAGATTTAAGTAGCATTCCATCTAGGGATATAGCAGATTGGAAGACTTATGTAATACCAGTGTTATATGTAATATCTACATTTGCTTCATTAAAAATAACATCTGCAATGCAGAAAAAACAAAGAAAAGAAATGACAGTTGAAGGAGAAGAACAAGATGATGGAATGGATTTAATGACACAAACAAATAGAAATATGACTTTCATGATGCCAATACTTGCAGTTTCTATTTCACTAGTAGCACCACTTGGGCTTGCTTTATATTGGCTTACAAATAATATACTTATGATAGTTGAAAGATTATTATTAAATAAATTTGTAAAAGATAATGATAATAAGGAGGAGATTGTAAATGCCTGAAAGCAGAATATTTGAAGGAAAGACTACAAATGAGGCAATAGAAAAAGGTTTAAAAGAATTAAAAGTATCTAAAAAAGTATCTAAAAATGATGTAGAGATTAAAGTTATAAAAGATGAAGAAAAAAGAAGTTTCTTTGATATTTTAGCACCAAGAGTTGTTAAGGTAGAAATTATTATAAAAGAGAAAAAGATAGAAAATAAACAGCTAGCACAAGTAAGAGAAAGAGAAGTTGAAGAAATAAAAATAGATAAAACTGTAATGGAAAAGGCAAAATCTAGAATTTTAGAGTTTTTAGACAAATTCTTAGAACAAACCGCAAAAGAGAAAGTAAATTACGAATGCAATATAAAAGAAAATGTGATTGAAATAGTAATTAATGATAAAAAGGCAGATTTTCTTATTGGATATAGAGGAGAAACATTAAATGCAATGCAAACACTTCTAACTACTATTGCCGTAAAGGAAAATAGTGAAAGAATAAGAGTAGAATTAGATGTTTTGGGATACAGAGAAAAGAGAAAAAAAGCTTTAGAAGAATTGGCAGAAAAGATTGCAAAAAGTGTTATAAGAACTAGAAAATCAATTACATTAGAACCTATGACACCATATGAAAGAAAAATCATCCATTCAAAATTGCAAGATAATCATAAAGTAAAGACATCAAGTATTGGAGAGGGAATTCATAGAAAAGTAGTAATTTCTCTTAAATAATTAAATATTTAAATATAAAATCTAAGGTCAAAGTGAGGATTTGTATATTCAAAATTACTTTTGAATATATATCTTTGCAATGGCCTTTTATAATATAAAAATAGAAGGAGTAAATGATATGAACACAATAGTAGCAATATCTACGGCTAGTGGAAATGCGGGCGTAGGCATTATAAGACTAAGCGGAGAAGATTGCTTTGAAGTTATAAAGCGAATTTTCAACATTAAAGAAGTGGACATAAAACCGAACACGATTAAATACGGCCATATTCGAGATAGAGACGAGATAATTGATGAAGTACTAGTTTCCTTTTTTAAAGCACCAAAATCATTTACAAGGGAAAATATGTGCGAAATTAATTCACATGGTGGAACTATTGTAATGAAAAGAATATTAGAATTGTGCATAAAAAATGGAGCAAGACTTGCTGAACCTCGGAGAATTTACAAAAAGAGCATTCCTAAATGGAAGAATTGATTTATCTCAAGCGGAAGCAATTATAGATATAATAAATTCAAAAACAGAAAAAGAGGCTAAAACTTCTATAAAACAACTAAATGGTGAAATTTCAAAAAGACTATCAGAAATAAGAAAAAAGGTTATGGAAATTTTAGTTGATATAGAAGCATCAATTGATTATCCAGAATATGATATAGAAGAAGTTACAAATAGTAAAGCATTAGAAACATTAGAAGAACTAGAAAAGGAAATAGGGGAATTAGAAAAAACTTTTGATAATGGCAAGATTATAAGAGATGGAATCAAAATTGCAATAATAGGAAGACCAAATGCAGGAAAATCGTCATTACTGAATTCAATACTAAAAGAAGAAAGAGCAATAGTTACAGATATAGAAGGAACCACAAGAGATACAATTGAAGAGTTTATACAGATAGATGGAATTCCAGTAAAAATTATAGATACAGCTGGAATAAGAAACACCAATAATAAAGTAGAACAGATAGGAATAAATAAGTCAATAAAAACTACTGAAAGTGCAGATTTAATAATTGCTATAATAGATGCCAGTAAGGAGTTAGAAGAAGAAGACAGACAAATTCTAGAGCTTGCTAAACAGAAAAAAAGTATAATACTACTTAATAAAATTGACAGAAGTATAGTAATTACAAAGGATGAAATAAAAGATAAAGTAGGGGATAAGCCTATAATTGAAATATCTGCTTTAAATAAAATAGGAATAGAAGAATTGTATAAAGAAATATCAAATATCTATAATTTAGGAGAAATTGAAATTGATGACACTTTAACAATTACAAATGAAAGACATAAGCAAGCAATTATATGTATGAAAGAACATTTGAAACAATCAAAAATTGCAATATATGAAAAAATGCCAATAGATGTTGTAACTATAAATATAACAAACATATTAGAAGAAATAGGAAAGATAACAGGAGAGGGAGTTTCAGAGGATATAATTAATGAAATATTCAAGAAATTTTGCCTTGGAAAGTAACGAACATAGTTTTGGTATTGATTTTTGTTTGACGTGAAACATTGATGAAAAAAATGGAGGAAATATTAGATATGAGCTATTATGCAGGAGATTATGATGTGGCAGTAATTGGAGGCGGACATGCAGGATGTGAAGCAGCACTTGCCACTGCAAGAATGGGATTTAAAACATTATTATTTTCAATAAGTTTAGAGGCAATTGCCAATATGCCATGTAATCCTAATATAGGAGGAACATCTAAAGGACATTTAGTTAGAGAAATTGATGCACTTCGGTGGAGAAATGGGAAGAAATATTGATAAAGCTTTTATACAATCAAGGATGTTAAATACTTCTAAAGGACCAGCAGTGCATTCTTTAAGAGCACAAGCAGATAGAAAAAAATATCATATAGAAATGAAACATACTTTAGAAAATCAAGAAAACTTATATATTAAACAGGCAGAGATTATCAATATTGAAGTAGAAGATAGCAAGGTGAAAAGTGTAGAAACTAATATAGGAGCAATTTATGGAGTAAAATGTGTTATATTAGCAACAGGAACATATTTAAAGGGAAAAATTTTTATTGGGGAAGTTTCATATGAAAGCGGACCAGATGGAGTTTTTCCAGCTAAAAAACTTTCTGAATGCTTAAAAAAACTTGACATAGATATTGTAAGATTTAAAACAGGAACACCTGCTAGAGTAAATAAAAATTCTATTGATTTTTCTAAGATGGAAATTCAAAATGGTGATGAAGAAATTGAGATGTTTTCTTTTGAAAATGATGCTGATGCAAAAGATATTGAACAAGTTCCTTGCTACTTGACGTATACTAATCAAAAAACTCATGATATTATAAGGAAAAACTTGCATAGATCGCCACTTTATGGAGGGGAGATAGAGGGAACTGGACCTAGATATTGTCCCTCAATTGAGGATAAGGTTGTAAGATTTAGTGATAAGGAAAGACATCAAATTTTTATTGAGCCTATGGGTAATAATACAGAGGAAATGTATGTGCAGGGGATGAGTTCTTCTCTTCCAGAAGATGTACAAATTGAAATGTATAGGAGTATAGAAGGACTCGAACATGTGGAATTTACTAGACCTGCTTATGCAATAGAATATGACTGCATAGATCCATCACAATTGAAGTTATCATTAGAATTAAAAAGTATTTCAGGTATGTTTTTCGCTGGACAAATTAATGGAACTTCTGGATATGAAGAAGCTGCTGCACAAGGAATTATTGCTGGAATAAATGCTGGACTAAAATTACAAAATAAGAAACCACTAATTATGGATAGATCTGAAGCTTATATTGGTGTTCTTATTGATGATATTGTTACAAAAGGTACAAATGAACCTTATAGGATGATGACTTCTAGAGCAGAATATAGATTACTTTTGAGACAAGATAATGCAGATTTAAGATTAACTGAAAAAGGTTATGAAGTTGGACTTATTTCTCAAGAAAGATATAATAAATTCTTAGAGAAAAAAGAACAAATTAGCAATGAAATAAGCAGAATGAAAAGCACTGTTATAAAGCCTTCTGACGCTATTAATGAGATGCTTGTTAAACGTGAAACATCTCCGATTGAAACAGGAATAAAGCTTGCAGAATTAATTAAAAGAACGGAAATTTCTTATGAAGATTTGAAGGCATTTGATAAGGATAGAGTAGAACTTCCTAAGAATGTTATTAAAGAAGTAGAGATAGAACTTAAGTATGAAGGATATATAAAAATGCAAGAAGCTCAAGTGGAGAGGTTTAAGAAACTTGAAGATAAAATGCTTAGTGAGAATATTATATATGCAGATATGAAAGGGCTTAGTTTGGAAGCTAGGCAGAAACTTGATAAATTTAAGCCTTCTTCTGTAGGGCAAGCCTCAAGAATTTCAGGAGTTTCTCCTGCGGATATTTCTGTTATTTTGATTTGGCTAGAACAAAATAGACGTAGTAGATAATACTAGCATAAATGAATACAAAAAAATATGCAAAAATCATTGACATATTTACATATTTTTTATAAAATTAATATACTAAATTCAACAAAAACATACAAATAATATAGCAAAGTAAAGGAGGAAATGTTTTGGCAAAAGTTGTATCAATAGCTAACCAAAAGGGTGGAGTAGGTAAGACTACCACAGCTGTAAATTTAAGTGCAGCACTTGCAAAAAAAGGAAAGAAGGTATTGCTTATAGATGCAGATCCACAGGGAAATGCAACAAGTGGACTTGGAATAGATAAAGAAATAGATAAATCTATTTATGATGTTATTATAAATGAAGTAAGTTTAGATGAAGCAGTGAAAGACAGTAACATTAAAAAACTTAAAGTATGTCCTTCTAATATAAACTTAGCAGGAGCAGAAGTAGAGCTTGTATCACTTATGTCGAGAGAGCACAGACTTAAAGAGAGAATTGATGAAGTAAGAGATAGATATGATTACATCCTTATAGATTGTCCACCATCTTTAGGACTTATTACATTAAATGCTTTTACAGCTTCTGATAGTGTTTTAATACCTGTACAATGTGAATATTATGCATTAGAAGGATTAGGACAACTTATAAATACTATTAATTTAGTAAGGAAGCATTTAAATAGATCAATTGAAATAGAAGGAGCAGTTCTTACAATGTACGATTCTAGGACAACTCTTTCTAATCAAGTTGTAAAGGAAGTTTCAGGATATTTCCAGGATAGAGTATATAAAAATGTTATTCCGAGAAATGTAAAATTAAGTGAAGCTCCAAGTTATGGCATGCCTATTTCAGTATATGATGCTAAGTCAAAAGGAGCAAAATCATATGAGAAGCTTGCTAAAGAGTTCTTAGACAAAAATGATAAAGGAGAAGATAAGGCAAAAGCTAAGCATATGAAATAATTGTAATAAAATGAAAGAAAGGATTGAGATTTATGGCAAAAAATACAGGATTAGGTAAAGGATTAGATGCTTTATTCAAAGATACAATAAAAGAAGAAGTAGTAGTAGAAGAAGGCGAGAAAATATTAAAAGTTTCTATTAATGAAGTTGAACCAAATCGTCTGCAACCTAGAAAACACTTTGAAGAAGAAGCTTTAGAAGAACTTGCGGAATCTATAAAAAGATATGGAATAATTCAACCCATTGTTGTAGTTAAAAAAGATAATTACTATGAGATTATCGCAGGAGAAAGAAGATGGAGAGCCAGTAAAAAGGCAGGGTTAAAGGAAATACCTGTTATTGTTCGTGAAGATGACGAAAGAAGAAATAAAGAAATCTCATTAATTGAAAACATACAAAGAGAAGACTTAAATGCAGTTGAGAAAGCAATGGGAATTAAAGTTTTAATGGACGAATATGAATTAACACAACAACAAGTTTCAGAAATACTAGGAAAAAGCAGAAGTGCAATTGCAAATACTGTAAGAATTTTAAATTTAGATAAAAGAGTATTAGAGCTTGCAAAAGAGGGTAAACTCACAGAAGGACATTGCAGAGCATTACTTGCAATTGAAGATGGAGATAAACAGCTTGAAATGGCATTAAGGCTTATTGAGAGAGGAGCTAATGTAAGAGAAGCAGAAGAAAAGGCGCAACATAAAAAGAAAATGAAAAAGAAAGATGTTAGATATGAAGCTATTTACAGGGACATAGAAGATTCTTTTCAAAGTTTCTTCGGTACAAAAGTTAAATTGCAAGCTGGCCAAAAGAAGGGTAAAATTGTTATAGAATACAAGTCTAATGACGATTTAGAAAGACTATTAGAACTTATAAAAGACTAGAGATAAGGAAGTGTAGAATTTGGAGAATATTTTAGAATTTATGAAAAGTGATATATTCTTAATTGGAATTACAGGGTTTTGTCTATTAATATTTATATTATATTTAATTAATATAGCGAGACTTGGAAAACTTAGAAAAGAGTATAAGGAATTTATGAAGAAGATAGGTAATGGTACTAATCTTGAGGAAATTCTAAGTAAGCATGTAGAAAAAATTAATAAAGCTGTTAGCAAAAATGAAGAACTTGAAAAGTTTTGCAATAATCTTGATACAGATATAAAGCATTGTATCCAAAAGATAGGTATTTATAGATATAATGCATATAAAGATACAGGTAGTGATTTAAGCTTTACTTTAGCATTAATGGATGAGAATAATGATGGAGTTGTTTTAAACGGAATCTATTCCAGAGAAATGTCTAATATTTATGCTAAACCTCTTGTGAAAGGGAAGTCAGAGTATAAAATTACAGAAGAAGAAAGTGAAGCTATAAAGAGAGCACTAAATTCTAGTAACTAGAGCAATCAAAAAATTCGAAAAAAGTTTGACTTTTTTCGAATTTTTTGATATCATATACGCATAAAATCAAATAAAAGGAGAAGAAGAAATGGAAGAAAACAACGAAGTAAAAGGCACAAATGGTGGCCAAAATGGTTTAGCAATAGCTGGTTTTGTAGTATCTCTATGTTCACTACTAATCAACTTTGCAGGACTAGTAGGACTAGTAGGAACAGTACTATCAGGAGTAGGATTAGCTAAAGTTAAGACCACAGGCAAAGGTAAAGGAATGGCTATTGCAGGTCTTATAATTGGTATTATAAGTATCCTTTGGGGAATTTATAGTATTTACAATGCTGCTAATATTCTTAGCCAATTATCTAATATGTATTAATACATAAAAAAATACTCACTGCAAAGTGAGTATTTTTTTGGCGCAGAGGGTGGGATTCGAACCCACGGTAGGTATTAGCCTACGCCAATTTTCAAGACTGGTGCCATAAACCAACTCGACCACCTCTGCAATTATTAAAATGCATATAACAGTAATATATTAACATATTTATTATAAGATGTCAATAGAAATTTTGAAGTTTTTAGATTGACTTATGATTAAGTATTGTATTATAATAGTTTTAAACTTTTTGGAGAGTTGTCTGAGCTGGTTTAAGGTGCTAGTCTCGAAAACTAGTGTAGTTTAATACCTACCGTGGGTTCGAATCCCACACTCTCCGCCAATGTTTTAAAAAGTTATAATCATAATAATATACTATTAACAAAAAAATTGTGAAAGTGCTTAAGAAAGTATTGACTTAGAAAAAAAAGTGTATTATAATAGAAAGGAATTTGTAGGTGTACCCAAGAGGCTGAAGGGGCGAGTTTGCTAAACTTGTAGGGTTCTGTAAGGGCCGCGGAGGTTCGAATCCTCTCACCTACGCCAAAAATAAAGGAAAAAGTACTATCCAAAAGAAGTACTTTTTCTTTTTATATAAAGAAGAAGATACATCGGCTAAAATAGCATTAAAAATATTAGATATATTATATGTAGTCTAGAACATTTTAGATCCTTAGAAACGAAATATAACGCAAATAGATACAAAGCAGAAGGGAGAAGAGTTACAGAATAGGGAGAAATATATAAGAGAAGAGAGCAATTTCTGAAACATTATGTAAAAAAATCCAAAATTGCTTACGGAAAATCAGTATAGAGAAAGAAAAAACTTTTTAGAAAAGAGAAACGGAGAAATGGAGCGGGAAAAAAAGGAAAAAATAAACCTCAATACAAACTTGCCAAAAAGATTATTAACATGATTTTAGTAAAAACAAGTAATAAGGCGTAATGCTAGAGAAAAGCAGAAAATGACTTAAATAAAAAGGGAAAAAATGGAATTGAAAATTGAATTTTGTGATAAAAAACAAATAAGAAATGCATAAAATTATTAATAATAAACTCTGTAAGGTGCATAAATAGTGGGTTGTATAAATAAAAACAAAAATACAGATAAATTTGAGATAAAATCAGCTAAAGAAAAGAAGAATAAAAATAGTAAAAAAACTAAAAAAACTAACAACAAAAACGTGAATTTTTTTGGGATTACATCTGAAATTTAAAGAATCTAAACATACGAAAGAAAAAGAAAAATAGCATTGGAAAATTTAATAAAAATGTCTAAAACATAAATGTGGATAACTTAATAGCAAAATAACAAATAAAATAATATAAAAAAGAAAATTTATAAAAAATATTATAAAAAAATAATAAAAAATAGAAAGAAATAAAAAGAAAGTATTCTAAATAAATATAATTATTATTTTTTC
>JAAVZW010000064.1 GCA_022791835.1 Clostridia bacterium
AGAATAATTGCATTTAAAGAATGTTTAAAAAATAATATTGTACCATTTATCATTTTAGATAAAGAAAAACTATTTTATTATAGGGGACTAAACCAATATCAAACTAATAAGGAAAAAGGATATTTAATTGATACTTGTTTAAATGCACAGGATCAATATAAGAGTTTAGTAGAATATTACTTAAAAAATTAATTTAAATAGTAGATTTTTAGGAAAGGAATGAATATGAAGATTTATGAAATATATAAAGATATAATAGGTCCAATTTTATGTTCTATTATAGGAGGAATATCTACAGTTATAGGAGTATATTTAACAATTAGATATGAAAAGAATAAAGAGAAAAAGGAATTAAAAGAAAGAATCAAACCATTATTTTATAGATTAGATAGTAGACAAGATTATGATTATAAATCTGCAATTGAGTATATTATAGGAACTCCTAAAAAATATAGGTTTAAAATGCAAGGAATCTTTAAGAATACAGAAAAAGCACTAATGATAATAGATTATTTATTAGTGAATGATAAAAAATATTACCCTATAAATGGAGATGTAGTTGATAAAAATATGATATTTTATTTAGATGCTTTTTTTGAAGAAAATGTAGATACTATTAATGAACTAATTCTATTTAT
Organism: Clostridia bacterium; assembly: GCA_022791835.1. Taxonomy (GTDB): domain Bacteria; phylum Bacillota; class Clostridia; order TANB77; family CAG-508; genus JAAWPK01. The sequence continues at coordinate 639 of JAAVZW010000064.1, forward strand.
TAAAGATATTTACGATAACGAATACAAATATAAATTAGAATTAGAAATTATAAATGATGGGAAAAGTGGTATGGTAAAAAAATTCATAGAATTAATATAAGTAAAAGTGAGCAATTTTGCTCACTTTTAACTATTATTTCTAAAAACAACCCGTAATCAACAGCACTCCATCACAAAAACCATTCCTATAATACTTCTCATTCCAATAGCAAATATAATCAAAAAAATTATCATCAAGCTGTTTTAATTGCCTCTCAACATACTTCTTATTCTGTTCAGGGACATTCCTCAAAATCCTTTCAGAAATCTCCTCAAAACAAATAAAATGCTTTTTATCCTCTGCACTAGCAATAGAAGAAATAGCATCTTCTCTAAAATCTAACCAATCCTTTAAAATATCATCATTAACCTCTCTTAAATTACGCATAAAAATCTACCTCCAAAAATTAAAATTATTCATTTTCAAAAAGTACCTACAAGAGCTAAAATTCTAAGAACAAACGTACTACACGAGTTGGGTAAAAATTGGGTAATATTCTTTCCAAAAATGCCATGAAAATGCACAAATGTTCCATAAAACAAAACTCTTGTAAATACCTAAATACCAACAAAAACTCTAATTTTCACAAACTCACAAAAAGCCGTCAAATGTCGCTCATAACCCGAAGGTCGTAAGTTCGAGTCTTACCACTGAAACCAAAGAAATATGAAGCACTTGCTAGGTTTGAAGTGAACCCAAATTATTAGACAAAAAAGTTTAATAAAGAGTGGATATGGTATAATAAACTAGACACCAAGTTAAGTGAATTAATGAAAGGTGGAAAGTTTATGAAAAGAAAAGTATATGACAAACAATTTAAAATTGCAGCTATAAAAGTAGCACTAGAAAAAGAAAACACTGTTAGCCAAGTAGCAAATGAACTTGGTGTTAATGGTAATGTATTACGTCGTTGGATAAATGAATATGAAAAATATGGAGAGAGTGCGTTTCCTGGAAATGGAAATGCACTCTTAAATGCTACTTATGAAATAAAAAAGCTCCAAAAGAAAAATGAAGAATTAAAACTGGAGAATGAAATATTAAAAAAATTCCAGGACTTCTTGAAGCAAAAGAATGTGTAAGATTCCAATTCATAAAAGAGAACCAAAATCAATATGATGTCAAGAAGGTTTGCAAGATATTAAAGGTTTCTCGTTTAGGATTTTATGAGTATTTACATAGAAGAAAAAGTAATAGAGCAATTGAAAATGAAGCACTTTACGAAATGATAAAAGATATATTTGAAGAACATAAAGGAAGACATAGATATAGAAGAATGACTATGGAACTTCATAATGGAGGATTCAATATCAATTACAAAACAGTTTCAAAACTTATGAAAGAATTAGGATTACAATGCTTTGTAAGAGCACAAAAATATAAATCATATAAAGGTGCAGTAGGAAAAATTTGTGATAACCTTTTAAATAGAGAATTTGAAGCAGAAAAACCAAATGAAAAATGGGTTACAGAATTTAAAGTACATAATGAAAAACTTTACTTATCGCCAATAGTAGATTTATTTAATGGAGAAGTAATAAGCTTTAATTTATCAAGACATTCAGTATTTACACAAGTAGTAGATATGTTAGAAAATGTTCAATTTCAATATGAAGATTATAGTAAAAGTATGGAATATGTAACAGAAAACACATTTGTATATTTTGAACCACTATACTTTCTATCAAACGATGGTATAACATGTAGTCGGTGGGAAAATGGTAACAGTAAATAAATAAATATGCAATAAATATTTTTAATATCACAGATATAGAAAATGAAATTTCTATAAATATAAGGAATTTATTAAGATTTGCGAATATATTATCAAAATCTAGAAATGACTAAAAAAACAAAAACATAATAATATTGCGCAAAATATTGTGGTGTTATTAAAGGAATTATATCCAGAAAATGAGGAAATTAAAAAAATCTATATATCGGTTTTAAGTAGCATAAAAAACTATAGAGGGATAAGAGAAAATAGTTATGTTAGTTAAGATATTCGTGAATTTATTAGTCAGTATATAGAAAAAGAATTATATAAGATAGAGTCAAATGATGAAGAAAACTATTTTGTAAGAGAACAAAAAACATATATAATACTCTTCAAAAGGAAAAAAATTATAGTTATTCGGGACCAACGTCAATGGGGAAAAGTTTTGTAATTAAGATATTAGAGTTTATTTGTTACACTTTGGTAACACTCACCACAAAAAAAGCCACTTTTTAACCAAAATTAACACCTCGAAACAAAAGCAAAAATCACCGATTAACTTAGTCTAATAACAGATGACACAATTACACTAAACTCAGCAATATCAACACTTATACACTCATTCCCCAAGGTTATAAGTTAGCACACTAATCCAATACCCGCCACAAGTTTTCGCATTCTAACCATACAATCTAATAAGCCCATTTTATTGCAAAAAAAAAACAAGTATGATAAAATACTATCAAATATTATAACAACCCCAAAAGGAGCATTAAAAAAAGATATAAAAAAGGTATTAAAATATGGCGAATGATTTTTATAATCTTTTTAAAAGAATAATAAGAGAATGTAATTATACAAATACATATAAAATGACATGGGCAAAAGCACTTGTAGAGATTTCCCTTGAAGAAGAATACAATAAAAATAGAATTAAAAACCATAGCAAACAAATTTATAAAATACTATTGGAATCAAACTATATTTTTTGACTTAATCCAAGGAAGTAATTTAAAAGAAACGCTATTAATATTACAGTACATAAAAAAACTAATAAACGACTATTATTCCTTTATAGAGACAAAAAAACAAATAAATTTGAGAGAATAGAAGAAGATATTAAAAAGTTGAAAAATAGAAATAAAAAATTAATATAGCAGTTAAAGGAAAAAGGCATACATGGCAAAATACTAAATGAATTAGACTTAGCTATTCAAAAGGATTATGTATATAAATTTTGGATAGGATGTAAAAGCTAAAGAAATTAAATAAATTTTGAAATTGAAGGAATAAAAGGAGAAAAAAATGAAATTTATCCATATAGCCGACATACACTTCGATAAACCATTCACAAGACTAGAAACAAGAGGACTGTCAGAAACAAGACGCCTAGAACAAAGAAGTGCATTCAAAAAAGTAATAGAATATATAAAACAAAACCAAATCCCATATCTATTCATATGCGGAGATTTGTTTGAGGCAGAATATGTAAAACAAAGCACAATAGAATACATAAACAAAAAATTCGAAGAAATTCCAAACACAAAAATCTATATAACACCAGGAAATCACGACCCGAACACAAAAAACTCATACTATAACACATACAAATTTGCAAAAAACGTAAAAATCTTCACTTCAGAAATAGAAAAAATAGAAGAACCAAACTTAAACATATATGGGTATGGATTTGAAGAATACTACATGAAAAACACAAGTACAGAAAAATTAAAAATAGAAGACAGAACGAAAATAAACATACTTCTCACACACGCAGATTTAGACGGAGCGGAAAGAGGAGAAATAAAATATAATCCAATATCAAAAAGCGAATTAAAACCATTAGGATTTGATTACGTCGCTCTAGGACATGTTCATAAAAAACAAATAGAGGACGAAATAACATATTCAGGTTCACTAATCTCACTAGGCTTTGACGAACTAGGAGAACACGGAATGCTACTACGGAGAAATAGACGAACAAAGCAGAAAACTCACATTACAATTCATAAAAATAGACGAAAAAGAATTTATAGAAAGAAACCTCGACATCACAGAATTAACAACAAAAGAAGAAATAATAGAAAAAATAAACGAACTAGAAATTCCAGAAAACACATACACAAAAATAAACTTAATAGGAAATAGAAAAACAGAAATAGAACCATTAGAACTAATAAAACACATAACAAATCAAAACATAATAAAAATAAAAGACAAAACAACCTTAGAAATAAACTTGATAGAACTATCAAAAGAAGCAAACCTAAAAGGACTATTCATAAAAAAATTACTAGAAAAAATCGAACAAGAACCAGAAAATAAAGAAAAAATAGAAAAAGCAATAGAAATAGGATTAACAGCATTTAACTAAAAGGAGAAAAACTAAATGCAAATCAAAAAAATACAAATAAACAATTTCGGAAAACTAAAAAATAAAGAAATAGAACTAAAACCGCGGAATAAATGTAATCTATGGAGAAAATGAAAGTGGAAAATCAACACTTTTAGACTTTATAACAAGTATATTTTACAACATAAATAAAAACAAAAAAGGCAAAGAAATTTCAAACTATGACAAATACACACCCTGGGAAGAAGGAGAATTCTCAGGAAAAATTAGTTATGAATTAGATAATGGAGAAGAATACGAAGTATATAGGAATTTCAACAAAAAAAATCCAAAAATATTTGATAAAAATGCAAACGATATAAGCAAAGAATTTGAAATAGACAAATCAGAAGGCAATAAATTCATGGTAGAGCAAACAAAAGTAGATGAGAGCTTATTTGCCATGTGCATGGTAATCCCACAACAAGAAGTAGTACTAGATGCCAAATCAAAAAACATACTAATACAAAAAGCCTCAAACATAATGCTAACAGGAGAAGACAGTATTTCATATCAAAAAGTTTTACGGAAATCTAAACAAAAGACAAACAGAAGAAATAGGAACACTAAAAGCACCAACAAAACCACTATACATAGCAACTCAAAAAGCAAGAGAACTACAAGAAAGAAAGACGGAGCTAGAAAAATTAATCCCAATAAAAGAAGAAATAGCAAAAGAAATCCAAGAAAAGCAAAAAGAAATAAACGAAGAAGAAGAAATATTAAAAATATTACAAGCAATGGAACAAATTCATAAGGAAACAAAACTAGAAGAAGAGAAAATTAATATATTAGAAAAAGCAAAAGAAGATTTAGAAAAAAGCAGACAAGAAGCAAAAACAGAATTAACAAATATAAAACCAATAAATGAAAAGAGCAAATCCAAAAACCTATTATATATATTTCCAATAATACTCACACTAATAACACTAGCAACATTTATATTAGTCAATAAAACAGTAGCATTAGTAGGATTAAGCATAACCATCATTACTCTAATAACAATAATAATAAAAAACCAAAAAGAAAACAAAGCCTATCAAAAAGAACAAGAAGAACATAGAAAAGAAAAAAGAAATGCAGAAACAAAAATCGAACTAATAGAAAACGAAATAAAAACAAAACAAAATCTAATAAATAAAACAAAAGATATGCTAAACCAAAAAAAACAAACTCAAAAACTACAAATCAAGTTGGCATATCCAAACACAAAACTAAATCTAGATGAAATAGAAGAAAAAGCAAACACTTATGAAGAACAAAATTACATAAACAGTCTAAAACTAACTATAAGTCAAAAAGAACTATTTAAAAAAGAAATAGAAAAAAAGCTAGAAGAAAAAACAAAAATAGAAGAAAAACTTCAAGCAAACCAAGAACTATTAGAAGAACTTATAACCCATGACGAAGAGATAAACATAGCAAAAGAAGCATTAGCAAGTGCATACCAAGAAATGAAAGAAAGCATAACCCCAAAATTTACAGAAAATCTATCAAACTCAATAAAAAGCATAACAAATGGAAAATACAAGACAGTAAAAGTAAACGAAGAAAATGGACTAACCTTAGAAACAGAAACAGGAAACTATATTCCAGCCACAGTCTTAAGTCAAGGCACAATAGACCAACTATATCTATCATTAAGAATATCAAGCATAAATGAACTAACAGAAGAAAATATGCCCCTAATCCTAGATGAAACCTTCGCTTATTTTGACCAAACTAGACTACAAAATATCCTAACATACCTAACTAATAACTACAGCAAAAAACAAATCATAATCCTAACTTGCACAAAAAGAGAAGAAGAAGCACTAGAAACAAGTGATATCAAATATACCAAAACAGAGCTTACCTAGAGTAAATCATTGACAATTGACAAAAAAAATTGTATAATAAAACCAATCATTTATCAGGAGGTAAACATGTTTCAAAGATTAGAAGACGTAGAAAAAAGATATGACGAACTAACAATAAAAATCAGTGACCCAAATGAAATAGCAAACACAAGTAACTGGCAAAAGCTAATGAAAGAACACGCAGAAATCACACCAATAGTAGAAAAATATAGAAAATATAAAAAGTATAAAAACACAATAGAAGAAAATCAAGAACTACTAAAAGACCCAGAACTAAAAGAATTAGCAGAAGCAGAAATACAAGACGCAAGAGAAAAATTACCCAAAATAGAAGAAGAAATAAAAATCCTGCTAATTCCAAAAGATCCAGACGACGACAAAAATATCATATGTGAAATAAGAGCAGGAGCAGGAGGAGAAGAAGCGGCACTATTTGCAGGCACTCTGTTCAGAATGTACTCAATGTATGCAGAAAAAAGACATTGGTCAATAGACATTTTAAATGAAAATGAAACAGAACTAGGTGGATATAAAGAAATAACCTTCATGGTAACAGGAAAAGGTGTATACAGTAGACTAAAATTCGAAAGCGGAGCGCACAGAGTACAAAGAGTACCAGACACAGAAAGTAGTGGAAGAATACACACATCAGCAGCAACAGTAGCAATATTACCAGTAGTAGAAGATGTAGAAATAGAAATAAATCCATCAGACATAAAAATGGAAGTATATAGAGCCTCAGGAGCAGGAGGGCAACATGTTAACAAAACATCATCAGCAGTAAGACTAATTCATGAACCAACAGGAATAGTAGCAGAATGTCAAACAGAAAGATCGCAAGTACAAAATAGAGAATATGCAATGAGACTACTAAAATCAAGACTATATGAAATAGAAAAATCAAAACAAGATGCTGAACTAGCAAACGCTAGAAAAAGTCAAGTAGGAACAGGAGACAGAAGTGAAAAAATAAGAACATACAACTATCCACAAGGAAGAATAACAGACCATAGAATAAACCTAAGCATATTTCAAATGGAAAATTTCCTTAATGGAGATTTAGATGAAATGATAGACGCATTAATCACAGCAGATAGAGCAGAGAAATTAAAAGGAGAATAAAACAAAAAGGGAGGACTATAAAGTTTCTCCCTTAAAAAAATAAAAATAAAAGGAGCAAGCAAATGAAAAACAAAAAACTCTACTATTTAGTAGCAATTCTAACTTTCATATTTGCAATATTCTTATTAAACACAAAAGTCTACGCAGGTTCACAAAAATTAAACAGCATAGACTATGAAGCAAAGCTAAACCCAGACGGAACCGCAGACATAACAGAAATATGGAATATAAAGGTAGAAAACACAAATACACTCTTCAAAACATTTGACATAGATAGAACAAAATATACAGGAATATCAAACGTAAAAGTCTCAGAAATAACAGCCTCAGGACGAGAAATAAACTTTAGAGACACTGGTAAATATGCATATCATGTAGAAAAAGGTGGATTTTATGCACTAAACAATAACTCAAGACAATTCGAGATAGCATGGGGAGTATCAATAGATAGCACAGAAAACAAAACATATAAAATAAGCTATAAAGTAATAGACGTAGTAAAAAACTATAATGACTGCTCAGAATTTTATTGGCAATTCATAGGAGCAACAAATTCAATACCAGCAAAAAAAGTAACTGGAACAATCAAACTTCCAAGTGAAGTAACAAACAAAGAAAACCTAAGAGCATGGGCACATGGACCACTAAGCGGAAACATAGAAATAACAGATAAACAAACCGTAAGATTCGAAGTAGAAGACCTTAAAGCAGAAACAATGGTAGAAGTAAGAATAGTACCAACAGAAAAAATATTTCCACTAAACCTAAAAGGTGTACCAATAAATCACTTATCAGATGTCCTAACCGAAGAAGAAAATTGGGCAGAACAAGCAAATAGACAAAGAAAAATGTGGACAAGCATAGCAATAGCAATAATAGTAATAACAGCAATAATAGCACTATTCTTTATATGCAAAATAATAAAATACATAAAAGCACTATCAAAAATAAAACAAACAGCAATAAAACCAGAACAAAAGTTAGACTATTTCAGAGACTTTCCAGACGAAAACGCAACACCAGGAGAAGCAGGATTTCTATACTATTTTGATAAAAAAGGAGCCTTCACAACAAACATCTCAAAAGTAGTATCAGGAATAATTTTAGACTTAGCACTAAAAAAAGTAATAACATTTAAAGAAAACCCAGCCAAAAAAGAAGAAGTTTATATGGAAATAAACAAACATCTAGTAACAAAGCTCCCAGAAGACGAAGAAAAAGTTTTAGAAATACTTTTAGAAACAAAAGAATACAGAAATAAAAAGAACAAATCAGAAACAGACTTAAATACAATAACAATGAAAGACGTAGAAACCTATGCAAGAAAAAATGACAAAACATTCCTAGGCAAAATAGAAAGTATAGAAAAAATAGTAAAAACTTCAGAAGAAGAAAAAGGAAACTACGATAAAAATATAGAAAAAGAAGCAAATAAATGGAAAAGCACAAGTGTAGGATATTATGCGACAGCAGCAGTATGCTTGTTTATGGCAACACTAATAATCCCATTAATACTAATAATCCCATGTATCATATGTGGCTTACTGTGTGGGAAAATAGCAAATAAATCAAGAACTCTAACCCAAGTAGGAGAAAACGAGAAAGAAAAATGGCAGGCATTAAAAAGATACATGGAGGAATTTTCACTCCTAAACGAAAGAGAAGTGCCAGAGTTAGTATTATGGGAAAAATACCTAGTATATGGGACAGCATTTGGAGTAGCAGACAAAGTAATAAGCCAGTTAAAAGTAAAATATCCACAAATCCTAGACGAAACCTACATGATAAACAACGGATACACATACATCTATATGGCAAACAGTATAAACATAGAAAGAAGCATATCAGGAGGAATGCAAAGAGCCTACTCAGCAGGAATGTCAGCAAGAGCCGCAAGAAACTACTCAAGTGGCGGAGGCTATGGAGGAGGCTTCTCAGGTGGCGGACGGAGGCCGGCGGAGGCGGAGGCCGGAATGGGCGGAAGATAAAATATCAGTTTTCTGCACTTCTAAAAACTATCAAAAAAGCATAAAATCAATTGAAAAGAGGTGCACATGAATATATTGAAAAATACACTCCTAGGACTGTTCTTCGGCACATTTGGAACAACCTTACGGAGGAATAATAGGGATAAAATTCAAAAACACATCAAAAAAATTCCTAAGCTTTATCCTCTCATTTGCATCAGGATTAATGATGTCCATAGTATGCTTTGACTTAATTCCAGAAGCACTAAAAATATCAGAATTTAGCATAGTAATAACAGGAATAACCATAGGAATAATAGTCATGATAATCTGTGACATCCTAGTCCAAAGCAAATTAACCAAAAAAAAGAATAGCCTACTAAAAACAGGCTTAGCAGTAGGAATAGGCTTAGCCCTACATAACCTCCCAGAAGGCCTAGCCATAGGCTCAGGCTTCGAAGCCTCACTAAAACTACGGCTACTCACTAGCAATAACAATAGCAATACATGACATCCCAGAAGGAATATCAATGGCAGTGCCAATGAAAAACGGCGGAATGAATTCGCTAAAAGTAATCTTCCTAGTAATTCTATCAGGAATAACAACAGGAGTGCGGAGCCTTTTTTGGAAGCATAGTAGGAAGAGTATCACAAACCATAATAGCAATTTGCCTAAGTTTTGCAGCAGGAGCAATGCTGTACATAGTAACAGGAGAACTAACGCCAGAAGCAAATAATCTATACAAAGGCAGAATGTCAGCCCTAGGTAATATTTTAGGTTTCCTAATAGGAATAATAGCAGTAAGAATTTAAAAAGAGATACCACAAATAGGTATCTCTTATATATATAAAACTAATGACTTCTCTCCATACCATGCATATGGTCAGCTTCCTCAGAAAGTTCATTCTTAGTAAGCTCAATAACTTCATCAAAATTTTTATCAGGGTATTTTTCACACATACGCTCAAAACGCTCGGCTACCTCATTTGAAGTATAAATACTATCAATTTTCTCTCCTACATGTTCGTCAGCTAGAATAATCTCAGCAGCATTTTCGCTAAGCCCGTGAATATGCCCAGTATCAGGATTACCATCAGCCTCTCTTAGGCTCATATTTTTACAACCATGATTCTCATGTTCCTTAATCTCATCCATTTTATTAGAAACATTATCAATCCCCTTGTACCCACTAAACTCATTACGTACTTCACGAGTTACAGGATAAGTCTCGCGAGTTTCAAGCTTTTGAGCAAAAACATCATTATGAGAAGTTCTATCCATTTGTCCGTAACTAACTTCAGTAACACCCATTTGACCTTTTCTAATATTAATAATACCATTTTTAACAAGGGGAGAATCAATCTCAAAAGAAGACTGAATAACTTGTTTCTCAACCTTAGAACCATCTCTGTTAGTCTCATAAACATCCTTACTAGAATGTTTACCACCAACCTGCTTAAGCATATCAGCCATTTGTACAGAACCATCTGGAGCTTTAATCACACAAGAATAGCGAGTAGTATTCTCACTATCTTGAATTTTGTCAGTATCAACAACACAAAGTACAGAACCAGCAGGAACACCTAAAACTTCAGCTAAAGTAAGCTTATTATCAATTTTTTTATCCAAATTAATTTCCTGTCTAGTATTCATATTTTGAAGTGCCTCTGCATTTCTATCATTCCTATTACTTTGTTCTTCCTTAGACAACTTTTTGTTATCCTCTAAAGAAAGACTATCTACATCTTTCTCTCCAATTACAGCATCAAGTTCTACTTGAGACATAGACAAAACATCACTTTTGCTAACTCCAAGAACTCTAGCAACTTCTTCAAGTTCTTGATCAAGTTCCTCCAAAGAAAGACTTTCATCAATACTAAAATCATCAATTTCATTTAAAAAACTCAAATCTTCATTAATAAAAGCTTCACTAGGATAAATTTCTCCATCAGCACCACGAGCAGCAATTAAACTTTGATTTTCATCATAAAACTTAAGAAGAACATCACCATTAGGAGCAGTATCAATCATAACAATAATATCCTTAGCAATCTGAACATTTCCGAGTAGAAGTTTCCTCATCAATCAAAAAAGTTCCAACATACTTAATTTCAGAATTATTATTTCCCTTATTCTCCTTAAGCTCAGTCATAATTTTATACAAATCTCTATCCATAAAAATAAATTCCTTTCAAACAATATAACATAATTATACTATATATCCTATAAAAATGCAAATATCCCACATCATCCAAGTTTTTATTAGTAGAAATAAAAAACTTGCAAATGTTCGCTAGAATTTTTAAAAACATATGATATAATAAAAAGAAAAAATAGGAGCAAAAAATGAATATAATAGATATAATAACCAAAAAACGCAATAATCAGCCATTAACAAAAGACGAAATAGACTACTTCGTCAAAAACTACACAACTGGCACCATAGCTGACTACCAAGCCTCAGCTCTAACAATGGCAATTTGCCTAAATGGAATGAATGAAGAAGAAACAAAACATTTATGCTTAGCAATGGCAAAATCAGGAGAAATACTAGATTTAAGTGATATATCAGATATAATAGTAGACAAGCACTCAAGTGGAGGAGTAGGAGATAAAGTAACCCTAATTGTAATGCCAATAGTAGCATCCCTAGGAGTAAAAGTAGCCAAAATGTCAGGGAGAGGTTTAGGCATCACAGGAGGCACAATAGATAAGCTAGAATCCATCACAGGATATAGAACAAATCTAAATTTGCAAGAATTTAAACAAGCAATCCAAAAAATAGGAATAAGTCTAATAGGGCAAACAGGAAACCTAGCACCAGCAGACAAAAAACTATACGCCTTAAGAGATGTAACAGGTACAGTAGAAAGCCTACCACTAATAGCATCAAGCATAATGAGCAAAAAAATAGCATCAGGTGCCAACAAATTAGTCTTAGAAGTAACATGTGGCAAAGGAGCATTCATGAAGACACAGCAAGAAGCAGAAAACCTTGCAAAAGTCATGAAAAACTTAGGAAAACTAGCAGAAATAGAAACAGTATGCGTAATAACAAATATGAATGAACCAATAGGAAAAACAGTACGGAAATGCCTTAGAAGTACAAGAAGCAAGAGACGCACTAAATGGAAAAATGCAAGAAGACATAAAAGAATTAACCTTAGAAATATCAGCACAAATAATTAAACTAGCAGGACAGGGAAATGATATAGAAGAAAATAAGAAAAGAGTACTAGACAATATCCAAAATCGGAAAAGCATATGCAAAATTTCTAGAACTAATAGAAAATCAAGGAGGAAAAATAGAAGAACTAGAGAATATGCCCAAAGCAAAATATATAGAAGCAGTTTATGCCAAAGAAGAAGGGTATATAGAAAATCTAGATGCAGAAATTTGCGGAAAAGTTTCATTAGCACTAGGAGCAGGAAGACTAAAAAAGGAAGATGAAATTGACCATTTAACAGGATTGGTTCTAGAAAAAAAGATAGGAGACAAAATAGATAAAGGAGAAATATTAGCCTATATACATGCAAATGTAGCAGAAAAGATAGAAGAAGCAAAAGAAAAAATACAAGAAGCATATAAAATAAGCAAACAAAAACCAACAGAATATAAACACATATTAAATATAATATAGAAATATTGGAGGAAAGTAATGAATATCATAGAAGAACTAAATGACAAGCAAAAAGAAGCAGTACTTGCAGTAGATGGACCATGCCTAGTAATAGCAGGAGCAGGCTCACGGAAAAACCAAAGTATTAACCCATAAAATAGCATATCTAATACAAGAAAAACACATAGCCCCATGGAACATATTAGCAATAACCTTTACAAACAAAGCGGCAAATGAAATGAAAGAAAGAGTCTCAAACCTAATAGGAGATATAGCAAAAGACATGTGGATAGGCACATTCCATGCAATATGTGTAAGAATACTAAGAAGATTTATAGATAGAATAGGATTCACATCATCATTCGTAATTTTCGACACATCAGACCAAAAAAGCCTTATAAAAGAATGCATGAAAGAATTAAAAGTAGATGATAAAATGTTCAACGAAAGAAGCTTCATGTCAGAAATATCAAATGCCAAAAACGATATGATAGAACCAGAAGAATACGCAAAAAGAACAAATGGAGAAATCAGAAAAGAAGTAATATCAAGCGTTTACACACTATATCAAAAAAAACTTAAAGATAACAATGCACTAGACTTTGACGACATAATAAACGACACAATAAAAATCCTAATCACAGACCCAGAAGCACTAGAATACTACTCAGAAAAATTCAAATATGTACTAGTTGATGAATACCAAGACACAAACAAAGCACAATTCACGCTAATAACAATCCTATCAGCTAGAAATGGAAACATCACAGTAGTAGGAGACAACGACCAAGGAATATACTCATTTAGAGGAGCAGACATATCAAATATACTAAACTTTGAAAGGGACTTCCCAGGCACAAAAATAATAAAACTAGAACAAAATTATCGTTGCTCAAAAAACATATTAAAAGTAGCAAACGAAGTAATAAAAAATAATGAAGTAAAATACGAAAAAAAGCTATGGACAGAAAATGACGAAGGAACAAAAGTAACAGCTAATTTATCAAATAATGAATACGAAGAAGCAAGTTACATAGTAGGAAGAATAGAAGCATTAAAATCAACAGAATACTACAAATTTTCAGACTTTGCAGTTCTATACAGAATGAATACACAGTCACGTAGTATAGAAGATATACTAAGAAGAGAAGACATACCATACAAAATAATTGGAGGACTAAAATTCTACGAAAGAAAAGAAATAAAAGACATTATTGCATACTTAAGACTAGTATACAATCCAAAAGACAACTTAAGCCTAAAAAGAGTAATAAACGAGCCAAAAAGAGGAGTAGGAAAAACAAGCCTTGACAAAGTAGAAGAAATTGCAACACAGCAAGGAATATCAATGTACGAAGTAATAAAAAAATCAGCAGAATATGGATTAAACAGAGTATATCAAAACACTAGAGAATTTGTACAAATAATAGATGAACTCAATCAAACAGCAAAAGACCTAACAGTATCAGCACTAGTACAAAGAATATTAAAAGAAACAGGATATACAAAAGCACTAGAATTAGAAGACACAAAAGAAGCAGAAAACAGAATAGAAAACTTAGAAGAATTCCTAACAGTAACAATAGAATTCGAAGAAGAAGCAGAAAATGACCTAGGAAGTTTCTTAGAAAGCATTACACTATCAAGCGATGTAGATGAACTAGAAGAACCAGCAGAACAAGTAACTCTAATGACATTACATAGTGCAAAAGGACTAGAATTTCCAGTAGTATTCATGGCAGGCATGGAAGAAGGAATATTCCCAGGAAACAAATCAATAGACGACCCAAACGGAATAGAAGAAGAAAGAAGACTATGTTATGTAGGGATAACAAGAGCAAAAGAGCACCTATATATGACTTGTGCAAAATCAAGAACAATCTTCGGTTCAACCTCATATAACGCAATTTCAAGATTTTTAAAAGAAATTCCAGAAGACTATCTAAGTGAAGAAAGCGACCTAACAGCAGGAGTAGGAGACATCAAAGGCACATTTGACAATAGTAATAACTACGAATGGTCATATGGAAGTTCAAAAGTAAAATCATATAACATAGGAATAGGCTCTCAAACCTTTGGAAAAACTCCAGCACCAAGTTTTGCATTCAAAACACCAGAAAGTTTCCTAAACGGACTAAATAACAAAAAACAAAATCAAGAAATAGACATAACAGAATATAAACAAGGAACAAGAGTATACCACAAAAAATTCGGAGAAGGAACAATAAACTATGTAGAACCAGAAGGAGAAGACTACAAAGTAGACATTAGTTTTGACAAAGTAGGCCACAAACGCCTAATGGCAAAATTCGCAGGACTAGAAATAATTCGATAAAATTTGCAAATTTATGTAAAATATGATATAATAAACCTATATTGATTCAAAAGGAGGAATTAGTATGGGTTTATTTGATAGATTATTTAATAAAAAAGAAGAAAAAAGAGAAACACCAAGTATACAAGATGACTCAAGAGACAGTGCAGTAATGAGTATTATAGAAGATGGAAGGAAAAGATTTGAATATTACCAAGCCAAAAGAAACTTTGGCCAATTTTATGATACTACAAGAGTAGTAGTAAATAGAGAGCCAAGAATAGTAGAAGGGAGAATACTATATGACTGCTTAGTATCATGGTATGGAAGAGATGATGCAGTATACATAATGGACGGAGCAGAAGAAATGGGTGGAAGAAGAGATACATACGAACATATAGTAGCAGGCATAGACCCAGAAAAAATGCAAGCAGATGGACGATATTTACAAATGATAATGACAGACTTATTAGAACAAAAAAGAGTAAATAAATACCTAGAAAGAGGAATGAAAGAAGAAAGCGAACTAGGACCAAATGAATTAGCATGTGGAAGATATATAGGAGAAATAGAACAAAAACCGGACGGAACATACAGAAAGGTATTTGGACCAAGAGTAGGAAAAGCAGAACACAACACTGAGCATATGAAACAAGAAAGACAAGCAGCAAGAGACCAAAGAGCAAAATGGAAAGCAGAAAGAATAGCAAGAAAGCAAGCAGAGATAGCAAGACTACAAGCAGAAATAGACGAAGAAACAAGATAGTAAAAAATAAAACTCAAAAAGAGCCTGAAAATGGCTCTTTTTCCGTTGCAATCTTGACAAAAGCACCTTCCTAGTATATAATACATGTGATATAAAAGGAGGATTTATGCCTGATAATAACAAAAAAACATTTGAATCAATATTCACAAAAACAAGAGTATACTTAGTAATCATAGGAATAGTTCTAATAATCCTATGCTTGCAAAACATACTCTTCATAGCACCATCAATAATTCTATATGGATTGTTACTTGGATACACATTTTGGACAAATAGCAAAAACAAAACCGAACTAGACAAGCATATCCAAGAATTGACCTTCAATGTAGACACAATCGCAAAAAATGCATTAATAAACTCACCATTTCCACTAGTAATAGCAGAATCAGATGGAGAAATCACATGGAAAAGTGCAAGCTTTGTAACAGAATTTGGAAACATAGACATAAAAAGCATAATCACAGAAATGGTAAAAGAAACAGTACTAGAAGTAGAAAACACAGAAAAGAAAAACGATAAACTAGTGATATATAAACAAGTTAAAATAGGAAAAAAGGACTATCAAGTAATTATAGAAGCAATAGAAGCAAAAACTAAAAATAGAAAAAGAAATCTAGGAATAAAACTAGCAATGTACTTTGTAGATAATACATCCTTCCTAGAAATAAGTAAAAAGTACGAAGAAGAACAAATTTGTACAGGAATAATAATGATAGATAGTTATGAAGAACTAGTCCAAAACATGGGACCAGAAGAAAAAACACAAGTAGTAACAGGAATAGAAAAGAAAATCTATGACTGGGTATCAAAAATACGAGGAATAGCCCTAAAAACAGATACCAACAGAATAGCTTTCATATTTGAACAAAAATATCTAGACAAAATAATAGAAAACAAATTCGAAATTTTAAAAGAAACAAAAAATACAGAAACAGAAGGAGTAATCCCAACTACACTAAGCATAGCAATATGTGCAGAAGGAAACACAAACAGTGAAAAATTCAAATCTACAATAGAAGCAATGGACTTAGTACTAGGAAGAGGAGGAGACCAAGCAGTAGTTAGAAGAAAAGGAAAATATGAATTCTATGGCGGACAAAAACAAGAAGTAGAAAAAAGAACAAAAGTAAAAGCAAGAACAGTAGCAACAGCATTAGAAGAACTTATAGAAGAAGCAGAAAACATATTAATAATGGGACACTCAAATGGGGACATAGACTCAATGGGCTCAAGTCTAGGAGTATATAGAATAGTCAAATCCCTAGGAAAAACAGCTAAAATAGTAAATAACACCTACGGAATGACATTAAAAGACTTTATAGAAGCAGTAGAACAAGAAGAAGAATATAAAAACGTAATAATAGATAAAGCAGAGGCACTAAATTTAGTTAACCAAAACACACTACTAATAATAGTAGATACACACAAAAAATCATATGTAGAAGTACCAGAACTACTTACAAAAACAAATAAAATAGTAGTAATAGACCACCATAGAAGAGGACCAGACTATATAGACAATAGTATCTTAATGTTCCACGAAGTATATGCCTCTTCGGCATCAGAGCTAGTAGCAGAATTGTTGCAATACACAAAAAACAATGCAGAACTTACAAAATTCGAAGCAGAAAGCCTATATGCAGGAATAATGGTAGACACAAAGAATTTCACATTCAAAACAGGAGTAAGAACCTTTGAAGCAGCAGCATACCTTAGAAAAAATGACATAGATATTATAAAAATAAAAAAATGGTTCCAAAGCGACCTAGAAAGTTACAATGTAATAGCAGATGTAGTTAAAAACACAGAAGTAGTGAAAGAAACAATAGGAATATCAATCTATGAAGAAAACGACGACGGAGCTAACCTAATATGTGCAAAAGCAGCAGATGAATTACTTACAATAAGCGATATAACAGCATCATTCGTAATAGGAAAAACAAAAGACACAGTATTCATAAGTGGAAGGTCAATAGGAGATATAAATGTACAATTAATCCTAGAAAAAATGCGGAGGCGGAGGACATCACACAGTTGCAGGAGCACAGATTGTAGGAATAACAATGTCAGAAGCTAAAAAACAACTAATAGAAAAAATTAACGAATACTTTGAAGAAAATCTAGAATAGAGAGGAAGAGAATAAATGAAAGTTATATTACAAACAGATGTAAAAGGAATGGGGAAAAGAGGAGAAATAGTAAATACTAGCGACGGATACGCAAGAAACTATCTATTCCCAAGAAAATTAGCAATTCCAGCGGACAAACAAAACATGAACGAATGGAACGCAAAAAAAGCATCAGAAAATCATAAAAAAGAACTAGAAAAACAGGAAGCAATAAAAATAAAAGAAAATATAGAAAAAGAAACTCTCACAATAAAAACAAAAGCAGGAGAAAACGGAAAAACATTTGGAAGCATAACATCAAAAGAAATATCAGAAAGTATAGAAAAAGAATTCAAATACAAAATAGATAAAAAGAAAATACTAATAAAAGACCAAATAAAAACCTTAGGAATGTACACAGTAGAATTAAAGCTATTTGAAGGAGTAACAGCAAAATTAAAAATAAATGTGAACGCAGAATAATTGTAGAGGCGTCGTCCCTACAGTAATAAAATCAAATATAGCGAAAGGAACGAAAAATGGAAGTAGGAAAAATTCCACCAAATGACGTAGAAGCAGAGCAAGCAGTATTAGGCTCAATGCTCTTAGACAAAGATGCAGTTATAAATGCAATAGAAATCTTGAAACCAGAAGACTTTTATAGAGAAGAAAACAAGCTTATCTTTTCAGCAATGATAGCCCTATATGGTAGAGCAGAGCCAGTAGATATGATTACAGTAAAAGATGAACTAGTCTCACTTGGGAAACTAGATGTATGTGGAGGTTTAGAATATATTGCAGACCTTTCAGACAAAGTACCTACAACAGCAAACGCCGAAAATTATATAAAAATAGTAGAAGAAAAATCAATGCTTAGAAGTCTTATAAAAACATCAAATGAACTGATAGACCTAGGATATGAACAAACTCTTGAAGTTGACGAAATAATGGAAAAAGCAGAAAAGAATGTCTTTAACCTTATCAAAAATAGAAACCAAAAAGGCTACACACCAATAAAAGAAGTACTAATAGAAACATTTGCCCAAATCGAAAGGCTATATAACCAAAAAGAAGCAATAACAGGTATTCCAACAGGATTTATAGATTTAGACGGAAAAACAGCAGGACTTCACGGCTCAGAGCTTATCCTAGTCGCAGCACGTCCTGCAATGGGAAAAACAGCATTTGCATTAAATATAGCAACAAATGCAGCAACAAGAGCGAATGTACCAGTAGCAATTTTTAGCCTAGAAATGTCTAAAGAACAGTTAGTTAGCAGAATATTAGCAAGTGAAACAATGATAGATAGTAATAAACTAAGAACAGGAAAAATGGAAGAAGAAGACTTAATAAAACTATCAGAAGGTTTACGGACCACTTTCAGAATCAGAAATGTACATAGACGATACACCACGGAATATCAATAACAGAAATAAGAGCAAAATGTAGAAAACTAAAACTAGAAAAAAACATAGGACTAATTGTAATAGACTACCTACAGCTAATCACAGGTTCAAACAGTAGAAAAAATGGAAGCAGAGAGCAAGAAATAGCAGAAATAAGTAGATCACTAAAAATACTTGCAAAAGAACTAGACGTACCAGTCATAGCCCTATCACAGCTATCAAGAGGACCAGACCAAAGAAAAGATGACCACAGACCAATGCTATCAGACCTACGTGAATCAGGTTCAATAGAGCAAGACGCAGATATCGTAATATTCCTATATAGAGATGACTACTATAACCCAGAAAGCGAAGACAGAAACATAGCAGAAGTAATAATCGCAAAACAAAGAAGTGGTTCAACAGGAACAGTCAAACTACTATGGCTTGGAAGTTTTACAAAATTTGCAAGTATAGAGCAGTATAGAGAGGAATACTAAAAACAAAAATGTTAAAAAAAGAAGTATTAGAAACAATAAAAAAACATAAGCTAATAGAAAAAGGAGATAAAATAGTTGTCGGAGTTTCAGGAGGCCCCGACTCTATTTGCCTTATAAACATTCTAAATGACCTAAAAGAAGAATTAGGAATAAGTTTAGTAGTATGCCATGTAAACCATATGATAAGAGAAGAAGCGGAAGAAGATGAAAAATTTGTTAAAGACTATTGTAAAAGAAAAGAAATTCCATTCGAAGCAAAAAAAATAAATATAAAAGAAGTAGCAAACAAAAGGAAAAATGGCACAGAAGAAGCAGGCAGAGAAGAAAGATATAAATTTTTCGTAGAAACACTACAAAAATATCAAGCAAACAAAATAGCAACAGCCCATACCAAGGGAGATAATGCAGAAACAATCCTAATGAACCTAATAAGAGGGACAGGTAGTAGCGGATTAAAAGGCATAAAGCCTAAAAGAGATAATATATATATAAAACCACTAATAGAAATAGAAAGAGAAAAAATAGAAGAATACTGCAAACAAAATAACCTAAACCCAAGACATGACAAAACAAATGATGAAAACATATACACCAGAAACAAAATAAGAAACATCTTAATACCATTACTAAAAAAAGACTATAACCCTAATATAATAGAAACATTAACCAGACTATCAAACATAATAACAATAGAAAACGATTACCTAGACAAAGAAACAGAGCAAGAAATAGAAAAAATACTAATAAAGCAAGAAAAAGAAGAAATAATATTAAATCTAAAAGAATTTAATAAAAAACACGAAGCAATAAGAACAAGAATAATACGACAAACAATCAAAAAACTCTTAGGGACAGCTGATGGAATAAGCAATATACACATACAAGACATTATAAAGCTATGTGAAAAAAACATAGGGAATAAGTACTTAACACCAAACAAAAACATCAAAATAGCTGTAAATAGGGGAAAAATGTATTTTTTTGTAATCAAAAAAACATAATTCACCTAAACCCACAAATCCGTAGAGAAACCTACGCCCATGCCAACTCTCAAGCAAAAAAGTTTTCAAAAAACTATTGAAAACAAAACTTAAATATGATAATATTCCATGTAATAAATGATAGATGTGTTTAAAAGCCGAAAATAAAGCTTTTAAGCCAAAGGAGGAAATCCATTGATGAAGAATAGCATAAAAACATTAGCAATGTGGCTAATAATAGGAATAATATTTATAGTCCTACTGACATCCATTTTAGACAATAGTGATACAAAAATGACATATGCAGAGTTAGTAAACAAAATAGAAACATCAGAAGTAACAGCAATAGAACTTGCATATGATGGAAAATCAGCAAATGTCAAACTAAAAAATGATGTAGTAGAAAAAGAAGTAAATATCCCAAGCACAGAAAGCTTCATGGATTATATTACAGACTATTTAAAATCAGGAACAATAGACTTAAAAGAAAAATCACAATCAATACTAATCACAATATTAGAAATACTATCACCATTTGGATTAGTAATAATAGCATTAATATTCTGGTTCCTAACAATGAATACATCAGCACAAGGTAACAACAAAACACTAAGTTTTGGAAAAAGCAAAGCAAGAATGATGACAGCGGCAGACAAAAATAAAATAACATTTAAAGACGTTGCAGGAGTTGATGAAGAGAAAGAAGAACTAGAAGAAATAGTAGAATTCTTAAAAAATCCTAGAAAATTTACAGATATGGGAGCAAGAATACCAAAAGGAGTATTACTAGTAGGAAGCCCAGGAACAGGTAAAACATTACTTGCAAAAGCAGTAGCAGGAGAAGCAGGAGTACCATTCTTCATAATAAGTGGTTCAGACTTTGTAGAAATGTTTGTAGGTGTAGGTGCATCAAGAGTTAGAGATTTATTTGAACAAGCAAAGAGAAACTCACCATGTATAGTATTTATAGATGAAATAGATGCAGTAGGAAGACAACGTGGAGCAGGACTAGGAGGAGGACACGATGAAAGAGAACAAACACTTAACCAATTGCTAGTAGAAATGGATGGATTTGCAGCAAACGAAGGAGTAATAGTATTAGCAGCAACAAACAGACCAGATATACTAGACAAAGCATTATTAAGACCAGGAAGATTTGACAGACAAATAGTAGTATCAGCGCCAGACGTAGGAGCTAGAGAAAAAATACTAGAAGTGCATGCTAGAAAGAAAAAAATTTCAGACGAAGTAGAACTAAACACAATAGCAAAAAACACCTCAGGATTTTCAGGAGCAGACTTAGAAAATGTACTAAATGAAGCGGCACTACTTGCAGCTAGAAGGAACCTAAAAGAAATAGGAATGGCAGAAATAGAAGACGCAATGGTAAAAGTAACCATGGGACCAGAAAAGAAAACAAGAGTAAGAAGTGAAAAAGAAAAGAAACTAGTAGCATACCACGAAGCAGGTCATGCAGTAGTAAGCAAATTCCTACCAACACAAGACGATGTACACCAAATCTCAATAGTACCTAGAGGAATGGCAGGAGGCTACACAATGTATAGACCTAGCGAAGATAAATCCTTCATGTCAAAATCAGAAATGGAAGAAACAATAGTATCGCTATTAGGAGGAAGAGTAGCAGAAAGCCTCATTTTAAACGATATCTCAACAGGGGCATCAAACGATATAGAAAGAGCATCAAAAATAGCAAGAGACATGGTATCAAAATATGGAATGAGTGATGTAGTAGGAGCAATAATGTTTGGAGCAGGTCAAGAAGAAGTATTCT
Organism: Clostridia bacterium; assembly: GCA_022791835.1. Classification (GTDB taxonomy): domain Bacteria; phylum Bacillota; class Clostridia; order TANB77; family CAG-508; genus JAAWPK01. Next base: position 23,202 of record JAAVZW010000064.1, read on the forward strand.
TAGGAAGAGACCTAGCACAATCAAAGAACTACTCAGAACAAACAGCATCAGTAATAGACCAAGAAACTAAAAACATAATAGACAAAGCTTATGAAAGAGCAGAAAACATATTAAAAGACCATATAGATAAACTACATGTAGTAGCGGGAATATTACTAGAAAAAGAAAAAATCGACGGAGAAGAATTTTCAAAAGTATTTGAAAATTAGTAAAAACTATTGCTTTTTCAAAATAAACTTGTTACAATAATATCATAGAAAAGTTTTAGAAGCGTTTCAATATTTAATGAACAAGTACTAGGGAGTGCAATCTCTAGTATTTTTTTATAAATAAACCCCACATAAAGTGGGGCTATGTACTAATCAAACATCTCTAGGATGCGTGCAATAATGAATAAGACAATGAGCTTTATAATGCGTTTCACTCTAATCTCCTTTCTAGAGGTATGTTGATGAACACATCTATTACATAATAAAATAGAATAAGCTTCAACAATTTTCGCCAAAAAGGTTGACTAATCCCCAAAAAAAGGCTAAAATAGACATTAGGGGAAACCCAGAGAATAATTTTTTTAGGGGGAAATAAAAATGGAAGATCTAAAAATCTTTTCATGTAGCAACGAAGCAGATAACTTTACAAAAGAAGTTTGCGGTACTTTAGGAATAGAAGTAGGGCAAATAGAAAGAATGAAATTCAAAAACGACAATAACTTTTTACAACTCAAAGAAAGCGTTAGAGACAAAGACGTATATTTCATACAAGTAACAACACCACCAGTAAATGAAAGAATAATGGAACTGTTAATAGCAATAGATGCAGCAAAACGTGCATCAGCAAGAAGAATAACAGCAGTACTACCATACTACATGTATTCAAGATCAGATAAAAAAGATCAACCAAGAGTGCCAATTACAGCAAAGCTAATGGCAGAATTAATAGAAGCAGCAGGAGCAGACAGAGTAATAAGCTGTGATTTACACAACCCAGCAATACAAGGATATTTCAATATAAATTGTGATAGACTATCAGCACAGTACATACTAGAAGCATATTTCAAAGAAAAAAACTTTGATAATATGGTAATAGTTGCAACAGATGCAGGAAGTTCAAAAAAAGCATATAAATACTCAAAATTCTTTAATTGCCCAATAGCAATGATAGACAAAAGAAGAGAAGGCAATGATGATAGAGCAATAGCATCAACAGTAATAGGAGATGTAAAAGATAAGACAGCAGTAGTATTTGACGATGAAGTAGATACAGCAGGTTCAATGATAGAAACAGCAAATGTCCTAAAAGAATTTGGAGCAAAAGAAATCTATGCAGGTTGCACACATGGAGTATTATCAGGTCCAGCAATAGAAAGAATAAAAAATTCACCATTTAAAGAACTAGTAATAACAAACACAATACCACTACCACCAGAAAAACAAATAGACCAAATAAAAGTACTATCAATAGCTCCACTATTCGCAGAAGCAATCAAAAGACTATATGAACACAAACCAATGGGAGACTTATTTGAAAAATAAAGCTTGACAAGTCTCAATATAAGATATATAATATACAAAGCAGTTTACAAAACACTGGAAGGGGGGAGTAATAATGTCAGAGGTAAAAGTTAATAATGGAAACATAGAAGACGCACTAAAAAGATTCAAAAGACAATGCGCAAGAAATGGTGTCATGCAAGAAGTAAGAAAAAGAGAACATTATGAAAAACCTAGTGTTAGAAGAAAGAAAAAGTCAGAAGCAGCAAGAAAAAGAAAATTTTAATACAAATACATAAATGGGAACCGAAGGGTTCTCTTTTATATTCTAGATATAGTATTGCAAAACAAGGACATAACAATTGACAATTAACATAAAATAATATATAATAATAAAGCAAAAGCAAGTAGAAAGATTGTTAAAAGCAGATTTGCAAAAAACAAGAAAGTGAGGTAAAAAGAGCAAGGATATAAGCCAAAAGCAACGTAAGGAAAGGAGCAAAGGCATATGTCAAAGTGGGTATCACTCAAAGACCTAATGGAAAATCCAAGCAAATATGGAGTAGAAGACCCAAGAGAACTCGAAATCGCATATACCCCAGACAGAAAAAGTATCACATTAACGCAAGAAATGACAGGTCATAGCGAAGTACAAAACCTTGAAACCGAGACAGATGGACATAAGTATTACCCAGTAATCTATGAGGGAAAAGTATACATTGTATCAGACTCTGTAACAAAAAATGATGTCGCGCTTGGAGGAGAAACAGGGTATAAAAATGGACCAAAGGCATTACAAAAGCATGCTGAGATTTATGGTAACGAAAAAATTACATCAAAAGGAGAAACGTGGAACGAAGCAACAATAGGAATCTTAGATATATTACCTAAGTTCCTAAGGAGAATAGAAGAAAGGTATTGGACAGAAATACAGTGGCCTGGTTATTGCGCCTTCGGCCTGCAGCGTGTGTACTCGAGCGGCGTGCACTTCAACTATTTGTACTACTACTTCAGTGGCTCTATGCGTAGCGATACCTACAGTGGTGCGGTGCGCCCCCTAGTTTCTCTGATATCTAATATCCAAGTGGATATCGAAAAACTTGATGGAACACCATTAAGTTTAAGGTTACCAACCGAACAAAGCGAAGAGCAAATGGCAATAAAATCTGAAGATACCACAACAGTTCAAACTGACCTACTGAAACAGTTGGAAGCAAATATGTCAGAAATGTCAAGGCGTATTCAGCAATTGACCGCACAGTTGCAAGAAACAGCTCAATTAATTGAGCAAATCAAAACTCAAAACCTCACATAGGGAAAAAGCTAAACAACCCCTATACCAAAAGCCTTCTGAATTCATTTCAGAAGGCTTTTGGTATAAGGAGATAATATAGCTTGCTATTAATATGACAGCTTAGTAAGAATTATAATAAAGGACATAATAAACTAATAATTAGAAAAAGATGAGCAAAATAGAAAAAATGGGGAATATTTACTTCAAATGATAAGAGACTTAAACAAATACAAAGAAAAAACTAAAATTTGAATTAGTAATATTTTACCTCAATCACTTGTATAATTTAGTCCTAATATAGTATACTATAAAAAGAAATAAAGCGAAAAGAAGAAAGGAGCAAATCAATGGAAGATAACAAAACACAAATTAGACAAGGAATAACAGCACATGTAATCAAAACGAACAGCTTTAAAACAGACTTAATTGCAGTATTTTTAACAACAAAACTATCAAGAGAAGACGTAACAAAAAACGGAATAATACCAATGATATTAAGAAAAGGAACAAGTACAATAGAAAGTCAAGAAGAACTAAACAAAAAACTAGAAGAAATGTACGGAGCAGGTTTTGACTGTGGAATAGATAAAACAGGAGACAACCAAGTACTAAAATTTTATCTAGAAACAATTGATGGCAAATATTTGCCACAAGAAGAAGACTTACTAAAAGAAGGTATCGACACATTACTAGAAGTGGTTTTTGACCCTAAAATCGAAAATAATGCGTTTAAGAAAGATTATATAGCAAGTCAGAAAGAAAAGTTAAAAATTCTAATCGAAGGAAGAAAAGATAACAAAATGGCATATGCAAATTTAAGATGCCAAGAAGAAATGTACAAAGATACCCCATATGGATTATATAAATATGGATATATAGAAGACTTAGAAGGAATAAATGAGCAAAATTTATATGAACATTACAAAAAACTAATATCAGAATGTAAAATAGATGTATTTGTATCAGGAGATGTGGACGAACAAAAAATAGTAGAAAACATCTCAAAAAATCCAAATATCCAAAAGCTAAATGAAAGAGAACCAATATATAATAAAAAGGATATAGAATTCCAAAGACATGAAGAAAGAGAAATAATAGAAAAAACAGACGTAACCCAAGGAAACCTAGCAATAGGACTAGTAGTAGAAGGATTAGGAAAGAAAGAAAAATACACAGGATCAGTATACAACTCAATCTTAGGAGGATCAGCAACATCAAAACTATTCCAAATAGTAAGAGAAAAACACAGTTTAGCATACACAGCAGCATCAAATTATCTAAGACACAAAAATAGTATATTCATAAAATGCGGAATAGAAATAGAAAATTATCAAAAAACCCTAGACCTAATAAAAGAACAGATAGAAGATATGAAAAAAGGTAACTTCACAGAAGAAGATATAAAAAGTGCAAAAACAGGAATAATATCAGTCGTAAGAGCAATACCAGACGAACAAGATGTCACAATAACATATTTCCTAGGCCAAGAATTAGCAGAAGTTAAAATGCCATACAATGAATATGAAGATAGAATAGAAGAAGTAACAAAAGAAGATATACAAAATTTCGCACAAAAAGTATATATAGACACAATATTCTTTTTAAGAAACTAGGGAGGAGAAAGAATGAAAGTAATAGAGAATAAAAACGTAAAAGAAAAACTATATATTGAAAAGCTAGAAAATGGTCTAACAGTAATGATAATCCCAAGAAAAAACGTTAGAAAAAAATATATAATTTATGGAACACACTTCGGATCAATAGACAATACATTTATGCTACCAGAAAAAACCGAAGCAGAAAGAGTGCCAGATGGAATAGCACATTTTCTAGAACACAAAATGTTCGAACAAAAATCAGGAGTAAACAGTTTAGACGCCCTAACAGCAATGGGAGTAAATGCAAATGCATACACCTGTAATGATCACACTGCATATCTGTACTCAGGAACAGACAACTTCGAAGAAGCATTAGATGAATTCATGGATTATGTACAAAATCCATATTATACAGACGAAAATGTAGAAAAAGAAAAAGGAATAATATCGCAAGAGATAAAAATGTATGACAATCAACCAGACTGGCAAGCATACCTAAATGCAATTAAATGCATGTACAAAAATTTAGCAATAAATATAGACATAGCAGGAACAGTAGAAGAAATAAACAAAATAACAAAAGAAGATTTATATTTATGCTATGATAATTTCTATGCACCAGCAAATATGGCAATAGCAGTATGTGGAGACTTTGAACCAGAAAAAATGCTAGAAGAAATTAAAAAAAGAATGGTAAATAAAGAATATAAAGAAATACCAAAAAGAATATATCCAGAAGAACCAGAAGAAGTTGCGCAAAAAGAAAAAAGAATAAAAATGGATATAACAAACCCAATATTCGTACTAGGATATAAAGATAAACCAAAAGGAGATATGGTAAAAAGACATATAGCAATACAAATAGCACTAGGAACTCTGTTTGGAAAAAGCTCAAAATTAAATCAAGAACTAACAGATAAAAATCTAATATTAAATACACTAGACCCAGAATATGACTATTCAAACAACTACGCCTTTGCACTAATAATAGGAATGTCAAGAAACCCAGATGAAGTAATAGCAAAAATAAAACAAGAACTAGAAAATGCAAAGAAAAATGGATTAAACAAAGAAGACTTTGAAAGAAATAAGAAAAAGCTATATGGAGACTATATTACAGAATTCAATGACGTAGAAGAAACAGCAAAAAACTTTATGGTGGACTATTTTAAGGGAGTTAACACCTTCGAATACCTAGAAAAATATGAAGAAGTAACAAAAGAATACACAGAAGAAATTCTAAGAGAACTTTTTGTAGAAGAAAAAAGTGTAACATCAATAGTAGAATAATGTAGAAAAATATTAATAAGCTGTTACAAAAAGTTTACAATTAAATTACAAACAAGAAAACTGCTGTCAAAAAAAGTCGAAAATCAAAAAACACTAACATAAAAACAATGAAAAAGCAGAAATCTGACTAACGAAAGCAGTGCAAAAAAATATAAATGTAATTGACTTAAGAAAATATTTGTGGTATTTTATCATTAACAGATAAAAAAAGAAGAAATTGGAGGAAAAACAAATGTTAAATGAAAAAATACGCAAGAAAAGAGAAGAATTAAATAAAAGCATAGAAGAAAATAGAAAATATGAACGAATATATGAACTAAGTGTAGAACTAGACGAATTAATATCAGAATATTATAAAACACAAAAACAAGAGATAAGAGTATAAAAAAGCGATTTAACAATTTCTAAATGATAAAATCATTAAGAAATTGTAACATTCGCCATAATTATCTTCTACGTCAATTACACGCTGCGCGTGTACTTTCCTAGAATATAAAAAAATGTAGGGGCGTCACCCCTACGTTTTTTATACATTTAAACTAGCAAAAAACTCAAAAACTTCATTAGTACCAGAAATAATACAATTTCCATATTCAGTAAGTTTAGCCTCAAAAAGTTCAGGATGCTCTGTCATAGAAGCAAACTCAGAAATCACACTAGTAAAAAATGAAAAAGCACTAGAATCTTTATTAATACCAGTAAGTACTAAATAATAACGAGAATTATATTGTATCACACTACACTTCTTTACAAATTTTCGGATATCTTGTGCAGACTTGCTTTTGCAAAGTAAAAGCGAAAAACTACACATATCCTCCGAAGAATCAAAAGAATAAATAGTCTTAGTAGCATTAATCGAAGTGGATTTTCTTTTAATATGTACAGGAGCCTTTCTAGTACGGGATTGAAGTGACACAGTTTTTTCATTATTTGGTAAAGCCTTGCCATTCTCTTCATACTTAGTAATAGTAAATATAAACCTACCATCTTTAAGAGCAATAACCTCTATAGCAAAACGAGAATCATTAATTTGGAACCCAACTTCCTGTTCAGCAATATCAAGCATATCAAAGAAAATATCCTGAGTTTCAATAGGTCTTGCCATAAAAGACTGATAATCAATATTTCTATCTCTTAAATCCTCTAAATTCAAAGTGATACGAACTTTATTCTCATTAAGTTTTTCAATCTTCATATCTAAAAAAATCATCCTTTCAAATCTAAACTATAAATATATTATACTATAAGAAACTGAAAAATGGAATAGGAAATTAGTGGAAAAAATAAATAAATTTGTAAAAGCTTACTCTAAGTACTTGAAAAATATCTATTAGCAATATATAATATATACAAAATAAAACGAAAAAAGACAAAAAGTAATAGGAGGAAAAATAAACATGGCCACAAGAGACAAAAATATATGGGTATTAATATTGTTCATATTTGCAGGAATAGTAGTAGGAGGGCTACTTGGAGAATTAGCATCAGGAATAGACTTCCTATGGTGGCTAGGATACGGAGAAAGCTTTGGACTATCAGAACCCGTAGTACTAGATTTAAGCATAATATCATTATCATTCGGAATACAATTCAAAATAAACATAGCAAGTATCATAGGAATTGCAATAGCACTATTCATATACAGAAAAACATAAGAAAATAATTAATTAAAATGGGGCTTAAAATTGAAAAAGGGAAATCCAGAAAAAGAAAGGACAAGAAACAGACATGAGTTTAAAAATGAAGGAGCTCCCATCATCAGAAAGACCATATGAAAAATTAGAAATATATGGTGCAAAAAAGTTATCAAATTCAGAACTATTGGCAATAATAATAAAAACTGGTACAAAAGAAGAAACAGCAGTCTCAGTTGCACAAAGAATACTAAATCTAAACAAAGGAAAAGAAACAAACGATTTAAGATTTCTACAAAACATCAGCATAGAAGAACTTTGCAAAATAAAAGGCATAGGGAAAGTAAAAGCGATACAGATAATAGCAACAGCAGAAATAGCCAAAAGAATAATGATGCCATTAGACGTGCAAGATATACAAATAAAAAGCTCATATGACATTGTAGATTTACTAATGAACGAACTAAAATACGAACAAAGAGAAATAGCAAAAGTCATTTTATTAAATACTAAAATGACTATACAAAAAATAATAGACCTATCATTTGGTGGGACAAACTTTACAATGCTAGATCCAAAAGAAGTATTGCATGAAGCAATAAAAGCAGGAGTACCTAAGATAATTGTAGTACATAATCATCCTAGTGGAAATCCGCATCCTAGTAAAAATGACATAATAGTAACAAAAAGATTACTAGAAGCTTCAAGACTATTGGGAATAGAATTATTAGACCATATAATAATAGCAGAAAAGCGGATGTGACAGTGTAATGAAATATATATAAAGTTCGAAAAAAGGAGAAAAGAAAATGGGATTATTTAATTTAGGTTCAAAAGACATAGGAATAGATTTAGGAACAGCAAATATACTAGTAACATTAAAAGGAAAAGGAGTAGTCCTAGTAGAACCATCAGTAGTTGCAATAGACAGAAAAACAGGAGCAATAGTTGCAACAGGCGAAGAAGCAAAAGAAATGTTAGGAAGAACACCAGATCAAATAAAAGCAGTAAGACCACTAAAAGACGGAGTAATAGCAGACTTTACAGCAACTAGACTAATGCTAAAAAATTTAGTAGAGAAAATATCAGCAAGATATAATATAGGAAAACCAAGAGTAGTAGTAGGAGTGCCATCAGGTATCACAGAAGTAGAAGAAAGAGCAGTAGAAGAATCAGTAATGCATGCAGGAGCTAAAGAAGTATATCTTATGGAAGAACCAATGGCAGCAGCAATAGGAGCTGGGCTAGATGTAGCAGAACCTAGTGGTAACATTATAGTAGATATTGGAGGAGGAACAACAGAAGTTGCAGTAATATCACTAGGGGGAATAGTAATAAGTAACTCACTTAGAATAGCAGGCGATGAACTAGATGAAGACATAGTAAACTATATAAAAAGAAAATACAACACAGCAATAGGAGAAACAACAGCAGAAGAAATAAAAAAAGAAGTAGGCTGTGCATTACCACTAATGACAGAAAAATCTTTAGAAATTAGAGGAAGAGACTTATCAACAGGTCTACCAAAAAATATAATCATAACCTCAACAGAAATACAAGAAGCAATGGAAGAATCAATAGGAGATATAATAGATGTAATAAAATCAACCCTAGAAAAAACACCACCAGAGCTTGCCTCAGATATAATGGAAAAAGGAATAATACTAGCAGGAGGAGGAGCACTAATAGAAAACTTAGATAAACTAGTTAGTGAGAAAACAGGAATGCCAGTGTTTATAGCAGAAACGCCATTAGAATGTGTAGTAAAAGGAACAGGCAAAACACTAGAAGATTTAGAAAAACTTAAAACAGTATTATTAAATGCAAGAAGAATGAAATCATAAAAAGAAAGGAAGGGCATGAAAATAAGTGTATAAGAAAAGAGCAGGAATAATAGGAATAGCAATAACGATAGTCATACTAGTTATACTAGTATTCTTGTCAAACGTAAAATCAGGAAGCTTATCATATATAGAAAATGTATTTTCTAGTATAGTCATGCCACTTCAAAACGGATATACCTATTTAAAAAATAAAATATCAGGAAATTCAAATTTCTTTGCAAATATGGAAGAACTAAAAAAAGAAAATGAGAACCTAAAAAAGGAAAACAGTGAATTAGCACAATCCCTAAGAGAACTAGAAATAATAAAAGCAGAAAGAGAAACGCTAAAAGAATATCTAGGACTAACAGAAAAATATGCAAATTATAAAACAATACCAGGCTATGTAATAAGCAGAGACATAAGCAATTATAGTAGCACATTTGTAATAAATGTAGGAAAAAAAGATGGAATAAAAGAAAACATGACAGTAATAGCAGACCAAGGACTAGTAGGATATGTAATCTCTACAACTGACAAAACAGCTAAAGTTCAAACAATAATAGATCCAGCAAGCGCAGTAACAGCAAATCTACTACACTCAGAAGAAAGCATAATTTGTAAAGGAAGTCTAAATGATAAAATGTTAAAAGGAACATATATACCAACAAATGCAGAAATATCAGAAGGAGACAAACTAGAAACCTCAGGAATGGGAGGAATATACCCAAAAGGAATAAGCATAGGCGAAGTAAAAAGCGTAGAGAATACACTAAATGTATTAGATAGATACGCATGGATAAAGCCATTAGTAGATTTCGAAAAATTAGAGACTGTATTAGTAATAACTGAATAGAAAAGCAAGGAGAAAAGATGAAAAAAGCCATAACAATAGCAATACTATGCATAGTATTTATAATTATATATTTACTAGAACTAAACTTTTTCAGTTGGTTTACAATAGCAGGAATAAAGCCAAATTTATTCATAATACTCACACTATTTGTAGGATTGTATGCAGGTTCAAAACCAGGCTTAGGTTTAGGCATATTTTATGGATTACTAATCGACATCTTAGGAAATAGCCTAATCGGTATATCAGCAGTAGCACTAGGAGCAATTGGATTTTTACGGAGGAATATTCGAAAAAAACTTTTCAAAAAACAGTAAAATCACAGTAATGCTAATGTGCATCATAGCAACAGCAAGCTATGAAACATTCATATATCTATATAGAAGCTTAGCACTAACAGCCAATATAGAGATATGGATATTCATAAAAATTCTATTAATAGAAATTCTATTTAATACACTAATTACAGTAATAATTTACCCATTAATGCAAAAACTAGGATATAAAATAGAATCAATATTCAAAAAACCACAAATACTTACAAGATATTTTTAAAAAAGGAGATAAAGTGGACAATTTTAAGAAAAAGAAAGCACCTAATATAAAATTAAGGTTCAACATATTAACAGGAATAATTTATGGACTAGGAGTAGTATTATTACTTGGGCTGGCTAATTTGCAAATAGTAAATGGTTCTACATACAGAGAAAACTCAAATACTAGACTTACTAGAGAGAGCACTTTATATGCAGCAAGGGGAAATATCCTAGACAGAAACGGAACTTACCTTGCAACAAGCGAAATGACTTTCTCGCTAGAATTATATAAAACAAAACTAGAAACAGAAGCTCTAAACGAAACTATACTAAGAGTAATAAATACATTAGAACAAAATGGAGACACATACACAGACACATTCCCAGTAGCAATAGAACCATTGAGATTTGACTTCAGTTCAGAAGAAAGAAAAAATACATGGCTAAAAAAATATAATTTTGAACCAGAAGCAACACCAGAAGACGTGTTAAACTATTTTAAAGACAAATATGAAATAGAAAAAGAAGATATAAAGGAAATTAGAAAAATAATATCAGTAAGATATAGAATAACATCAGAAGGATATAGTGCAACAAAATCTTTAACAATATCAAATAGTATAAGTAGAAAAAGTGCATTAATATTTGATGAACAAAGCGATAAATATCCAGGAATAGATGTAGCAACAAGTTCAAAAAGGCAATATCCAAATGGAAGCCTATCATCACACATTTTGCGGATATTATAGCTCAATATCAGCAAAACAATACGAAGAAAACAAAGATAAAGGCTATACAATGAATGACCTATATGGACAAAATGGAATAGAATACGTATTCGAACAATACTTAAAAGGAAAAAACGGAATAAAACAAATAGATATGTCAGTAGACGGAAGTACAGTCGGAGAATATATAGAAAAGGAAGCAATAGCAGGTTCTGATGTAGTATTAACAATAGATGCAAACTTACAAGCAGCAGCAGAAAAAGCCTTAGAAGAAGCAATAGTAAATGGGGAACCAGATAAAGACACAAAACTAAAGCCAAGTGCTGGAGCAATAGTAGCAATGAATGTGAGAACAGGAGAAGTACTAGCAATGGCAAGCTACCCAGACTTTGAGCCAAGCTCATGGAATGGAGGAAGAATAGAAAAATCAGTATGGGACAAATACAATTCAGAAGAAAATGGAAGCCCGCTAGTAAATAGAGCAGTATCAAGTGCATTTGCACCAGGTTCAACTTTTAAAATGATAACTGCAATTTCAGCATTACAGACAGGTAATGTAACAACAACAGAAAAAATAAACGACACAGGAGTATATCCAAGGGGGCATAACCCAGTATGTTGGATATATACATCAAGGCACATAGGACATGGATACTTAAATATAACCCAAGCAATACAAAGATCATGCAACTATTTCTTTTATGAAATGGGATATAGAATAGGAATAGAAACTCTAAATAGATATGTAAACCTATTTGGATTAGGCAGTAAAACAGGAATAGAGCTTACAGGAGAAACAACAGGAAAAATAGCTAGCAGAGAGTCAACGGCCCAAAAAGGAGAAACATGGACAGTAGGTTACACACTATCAGCAGCCATAGGTCAAGGAGATAACAACTTTAGCCCAATACAAATGGCAAAATATATAAGCATCTTGGTAAATGGTGGTAAACAAATAAATCCTACATTAATTAGAGCAGTAGTAAATCCAGACGGAAGTATAGAAGAAAGAAGCAACATAGAAACAAGTGTAAATGAAAGAATAGGAAGAAACATAGAAGCAAAAGAAGATATAGAAATAGACCCTAAAAACTTAGAAGTAGTACTAGAAGGAATGAGAGGAGTTACATCAGAAAGTGCAGGAACAGCTTATGGAGTATTCAAAAACTTTAGCATAGAAGTAGGTGGAAAAACAGGTTCGGCACAAACAGAACGTTCAACAAATGCATGGTTCGTAGGATTTGCACCATATGATAATCCAGAAATAGCAATAGCATGTATAATAGAAGATGGAGGAAGTGGAGCAATAGCATGTTATCCAGCAAGGGATGTAATAGCAAGATACTTTGGCACCCAAGAAGCAACAATCCAAGAAAATCTAACAGCTATCCCAAACACAGAAAGACAAAACTAGGAAAACAAAGTCGTACTTCGAAGAACTACCCAATCAATTGTAGGGGCACACATTGTGCGTCCGCACACATAGAAATACCTCTTGGCAAAAAACAGTTGCATAAAAAGCAAAATTATGATAAAATAGTGATAATATACGAATGGAAAGGATAAGCTATGATTAATATTAGACCAGTCTCAGATTTAAGGAATAAATACCCAGAAATAGAAAATTTGGTATTAAAAGAAGATGAAGCAGTATATCTAACTAAAAATGGGTATGGATCAATGGTAGTTATGAGCTTAGAAAAATATTCTAAATTAATTACAGATATAGAATATGAAGAATATGTGGAGAATGCGTTAGAAGAGTCAGAAAGAGAAGCAAGAGATCCCAATACAAGAAATTACTCGCATGAAGAGGTGTTTGGACAGCTAAGGAGGAAATTGAATGGAGAAGAAATATAAGGTTGAATATTCACCACTATTTTTTAAAGATTTAGACAAAATTATAGAGTATATAAGAATTAAATTAAATAATAATAGAGCAGCGATAAATTTGCTCAATGAAATAGAAAAGGAAATAGAGTTGAGGTCATATAATCCAGAAGGGTATGAGAAATATATTAGTAGGCAAAACTTAGTATTTTATCGAATATATGTAAAAAAATATACAATTTTTTATGTTGTTGGAAATGAAATAATGGAATTAAGAAGAATTTTATATAGTAAAAGAAACTTGAAAAAATTAATATAAAAGGAAAGGACAAAGAATATGGAAATAGGAAAACACAGCATGGAAACAGAAGAAATAAAAAAAGAAAACACAGAACTAGGCTTACACACAATAAGCCATGGATACGAAAAAGAAATACAAACAACAATAACAAAAGTAGTAGAAGGCTCATTAAGATCAGGGAAGAAAATAGAATTCGCAGGCACATTAGTAATCCTTGGAGACGTAAACGCAGGAGCAGAAGTAATTGCAGAAGAACACATAATAATCCTAGGAACACTTAGGGGGCTAGCGCACGCAGGAGCAAAAGGCAATAGAAAAGCAATAATAGCAGCAGAAGAAATAGATGCTATGCAAATAAGAATTGCAGATATAGTAAAAGAAATAGAAAAACCAATAGAACAAGAAGACGAAGAAGAGCCAAAAGAAAAAAAGAAAAACAAAAAAGAAGATGAAGAGGAATTAGAAGAAGATATAGATGACTACATCAAAACAAAAGCTTATGTAAGTAATGGAGAAATTATATTAGAATAAAGTGTAACAAAAACCTTTTTTCTTGCATATATATAAAGTATATATGAAGAAAAGAGGTTTTTATTTATGAACGAATTTGACATGAACAAACTAATGAGTATGCTATCAAAAATGGACAAAAAAGACATAGAAAAAGGAATAGCGCAAGCATCAAAAATCTTAAACTCAAAAGACAAAGATGAAATTCTAAAAAACATACAAAACCAAGGAAAATAAAAATACATAGAGAATGGAGATGTTGATTAAGTGAATGAAAATGACATGTCAGAACTTTTCAGTAAGTTCAGTAATATGATAAACGAGGGAAACATCCCAGACGAAATGAAAAACATACTAAGTTCCATGCAAAACGGAAATAAAGAAGAAAAAACAGAAGGGGAAGAAAACGATTCCCCTTCTATCGACTTCGAAACAATAATGAAAATGAAACAAATAATGGAAAAAATGAAAGGAACAGAAAAAGACCCAAGAGCAACACTTCTATTATCATTAAAACCATATCTAAAAGAAAGCAGAAAAGACAAAGTAGACCAATATATAAAACTATTTAGCATGGGAAAAGCAATGGAAATATTCGGAAATCTTCGGAGGTGAAACAAAAAAATAATGGAATACAGCCCATTTTACAGAAAATCCTATTATAATAATTACTATGCACCTAATCGTAGGGGCATACAGCGTCAACCAATACTACCAAAAGAGCCTCCAGCAAATGTAGGGGCGACATCCAGTCGTCCAAACTCCGAAGAGTTTACTCAAAGACATATTAAGCCAAGCGAATCAAGCAAAAAAGAAAACAAACCAATCTTCGAAATCTTCGGAATAAAACTCTACTTTGACGATTTACTAATAATAGCATTATTATTCTTTTTATATGAAGAAGGAGTAGAAGACAATCTCTTATTCATTTCTCTTGTATTACTTTTATTATCATAAATTAATTCTATAAACCTGAATTCCCTTAGGAAAAGCCATTGTTTGTAATAAACATGAAACAAAAACTTAATAAAAACTTAATAAAATAAAGCTTGAAATGAAAACCAATATCCGTAAAGCTATAATAATTATACTCAAATACTATCAAAATAGCTACTTGCAAAAAAAATAAAAACGTATAAAATAAGATAATAATATACTATAATAATATAAAAAACGACAAAACTAGACAATAAACTGCAAAAAACACAAAAATTAACATAAAAAATATTAAAAAAAGCATTGAAAAATGCATAAAAATCGTGTATAATGTAAAGTAGAGTAAAAAGGAAAAATAGGAGGAACATTCTATGAACAGAAAATTAACAACAAAGGTACTATCAGCAATTCTAGCATTCATGCTATCATTCGCAAATGTAGCATTACTTTTACCTTATGTAAATACTACATATGCTGCCGAAAATTTAGAACAACAAGATACAGCAGTAAAAAAAGCAGAAATAGAATTTGATGTGTACTTTAAAGAAAACGGAGCAAAAAAACATACTAAAACATTAAATGTAGAAGAAGAAAAGGACGAGCTTTATCTAAGTATAAAAGTAGGAGCAGGTTACTTAAGTAATGCAAGAATAAAAATAGAAAATGCAAACTTTAAACTAAAAGCACCTACAAGTAAAACAAACATTATACAAAGTATAAACTCTGAAAGCAATGAAATACTTCTTAACCAAATAAGTACAGACGAAACAGTAGTACTAAATGTGCCAATTGAAATAAAAGCTGTTTCTAATTTTGCTGTATCTGAATTAAGCAAAACATCAACAGCAAAACTAGTAGGAACATACACAAACAATAAAGGTAAAGAAGTAGAAGTAGAAAAATCAATAGAATTAGAAACAACAATAGATGGAACAGCAGAGAGCATTTTAGAAGGAGAAGTTACAAAATATGTTTCTTTCGAACAAAATGGACAAAAAGGAGTAATTCTACAAACATTAATAAAATCACAACTAGTAGAAAACAATTTACCAGTAAAACAAACCAAAATAGAAATAGAAGTTCCAAAAATAAATAATATAGAACCAAAAACAATAGCATTATCATCAAAAACACTAATGTCAACAAAAGGACAAATAGGAAAAGTATTTGTGAAAGATGAAGATTACAAAATAGAGAATGGAAAAATAATTCTAACAATAAAAAATGGAGAAGACATTCTTGCATGGGAGAAAAATGCAAGTGATGAAATAATCCTAACATGTGTATATGGAGAAGGAGCAATCGAGAAACAAAATATAGTAAACCTAAAAGCAAAATCACAAATAACATATTATGCGAAAGAACAAAAAATAGCAGAAAAAACATTAAACAAAGAAATAGAACTACAAGAACAAATAGGAGATATTGTAACAGTAGATACAGAATCATCAGAAAACATACTATATAAAGGATACATGCAAACAGCAAATAG
Organism: Clostridia bacterium; assembly: GCA_022791835.1. GTDB lineage: Bacteria > Bacillota > Clostridia > TANB77 > CAG-508 > JAAWPK01. Next base: position 39,517 of record JAAVZW010000064.1, read on the forward strand.
CAAAAATACACAATATATAAACAAAACAAGTATAAATATAGGATACAAAGAATTAGTAGACAAAATAATGCTACAAGATGAAACAAAATATGTAGACAATAATGGAAATGAATATCCAGCAAGTATTTTATATACATACACAAAAATAGAAAAAAATAACTTACTAGAAATCCTCGGAGAAGATGGATTTATCAATATTTACAGCAAAGACAAGAAACTAATATCTACTATTAATAAAGAAAACTTAGAATATAAATACGAAGAAGAAGTATCAGGACTAATCTTCGAAACAAGTAAACCAATAGCAGAAGGAATTTTAAACCTAGAAAATGGTAGAGAAATAAAACCATTAGAGTATAGCAAATTACAAGAAGAAGCATTTACAATGCTAAAAGAAACAGTAGTTGCAAATGTAATTAAAGACGAAACAATAAAAACAAGAGTACCAAAAATAACAAATATAGAATTAAAAGCACCAGAAACAAGAGCAAAAATAGAAATAGCAAATCCAAATATATCAACAGTAATAGAAAACAAAAATGTAGAATTAAGAGTAACACTATGCACTACAGAAGCAAACTCAGCATTATATAAAAACCCAGAAATAGAAATAGTAATGCCAAACTACATAACAAACCTAAAAATAGCTAGTGCAAAATTAGTATATGAAAACGAACTAAGAAAAGCAAATGCAGAACTATATAAAAATGAAAATGGAAATACTGTTATAAAATTAGCCTTTACAGGAGAACAAACAAAATATAACGAAGAAGCAATTACAGAAGGAGCGACAATAGTAATCAAAGCAGACATGACAGTAAACCCACTAACACCAACAAGAAAAGCAGATGCAGTATTAACAGTTAAAAATGCAAAAACAAACGAAATAGTTACAAAAGCAGCTACAATGAATTTCATAGCACCAGTAGGAATAGTTACAGTAAACCAAATGGTAGGATACAATGAAGCAGGAGAAAGAGCAACATCAATAAGTGGAAAACAAGAAATTGGAGAAATAGCAGTCAACGCATCAGCAAAGACAGCTAAAGTAAACATGACAATTATAAACAACTATAACTGCGGATGCGAAAATATAAAAATCCTAGGAAGAACACCATTCAAAGGAAACAAATCAATAAAAACAAACAAAGACCTAGGAAGCACCTTCACAGCAAAAATGAAAAGCCAAATAACAGCTAGTGGAATAGAAGCAGACAAAGTAACCGTATATTATAGCACTAATGAAAATGCTAGCAAGGACTTAAGCAATAGTGCAAATGGTTGGACTGTAAGTCCATCAGACCTAGGAGAAGTAAAATCATATATGATAGTACTAAATACCCATACAATAAACACAGGAGACATGATAGGCTTCAGCTATGATGTAGAAATTCCAGCAGAACTAAACTATAACGAAGAAACATACGGAACATTCACAGCATATTTCACAAAAGTAGCAGAAGAAGGAATAGCAAGAGTAGATGCCTATGAAGAAAGTATAGAAGGTACAGCAGTAGGAATAACAACAGGAGCAGGACCAAATCTAGCAGTAGAACTTGAAGCAGATATAGAGAACAATGCAGGTGTAATAGAAAGAGATAATATAACATATAAAGTAAATGTAAAAAATAATGCAGAATTAACAGCAAAAAATGTAAATGTAAAAGTAGAATTACCAAAAAATGTATTCTATATAAATGGCGAAAAAGTGGATACAGTAAATAAGACAATCAATATGCAAATAGCAGAAATTCCAGCAGGAGAAACAAAAAGTGTAACATTTGCTTTAAAAGTAGGAGAATACAACAAAGATTCAATATTCAATCAGCAGGACCTAATAAATACAGATATTGAGATGGTAGATTCAAATAAAATAAATATAAAAGCAGTAGCAACAGTAGAAGGATATATATCAGAATTTGAATCAAATGAGAGAATAAATAAAATAGTATCAGCAAATGAAAATCCTAGAATAATAATGAATTTTGTAGAATATCTAGGGAATAAAGGAACACCTGGTGTAGAAATGCTAATTTCAGCAGGAATAAGCAAAAACACAACAGAAGACCTACATAATGTAGTTGTAAAATGCAAAATACCAGAAGGACTAAAACTAACAAAACTAGACGACGAAACAAATAATTACCAATATGATAGCAAAACAAATACATTAACATGGAATGTAGGAACATTAGGAAATCATGAAGCACTAAGCTTTTGGGCAGAATTACAAGAAATTCCAGGAGCAAAATATCCAGTAGACATTCCAGTAGTATATACAGCAACATGCAACGAATCATCAGCAGAACAAAGAAGTGAACCATACTCTATAAAATTATATAAAGAAGTATATAATATATCACAAACTAGCAACATATCAGGAGAATACATTACAAGTGGAGAAACAGTAATTTACTCAATAACAGTAACAAATGAAACAAATGCACAAAGTAATATAACAATAAAAGATATTCTTCCAAACGGACTAAAATTTGAAAAATGTTTCTATACACAAAATGGACAAACAATAACAAGAACTAAAGCAACAAGTTCAGCCATATTAGAACCAGTAACATTAAAAGGAGGAGAAACATTAACAGTAAACATACAAGCAAAAGCAAAGGAATATCCACAAAATACACAAATAACAAACAAAGTATTTGTAGTAACAAATAAATATGAAGAAATGGCAGGCAATGAATTAACACACACAATACTTGGAGTAAAAGACACACCACCAAACCCAGATAAACCAACAAATCCAGATAATCCAGATATAAACAAAGAAAAATATACAATTTCGGGAACAGCATGGACAGATACAAATAAAAATGGAATAAAAGAAGATGGAGAAAAGCTATTATCAGAAATAAAAGTATACTTATTAAACAGCAAAAACAATAATATAGTAAAAACAGCAACAACAAACACAAACGGATTATATACTTTCCTAGATGTACCAAAAGGAAGCTACATAATAGTATTTGAATATGACACAAATAAATATGAAATTGCACCAAACACTGACATAGTTGCAATGCAGTTAAAATTAAATGGAAAACAAGGCACATATGCAGCAACAAATGTAATGACACTAGAAAACAATACACACAATATAAATCTAGGATTAGTAGAAAGCAATAAATTTGACTTGAAACTAGACAAAGTAATAGACCTAGTACAAGTAAGCAACCTAAAAGGAACAAAAACATATAACTTCAAAAGTACAGACCTAGCGAAAATAGAAATACCAGAAAAGCAAATGAATAATTCAGTAGTTGCAGTAACATACACAATGAAAATAACAAACGAAGGAACAGTAGCAGGATATGCAAACAAAATAGTAGACTACAAAGCAAAAGACTTAAGTTTCAGCTCAACACTAAATCCAGAATGGTATCAAGACATAAACGGTAACCTATATAATAGTACACTAAGTAGTAGACTAATAAAACCAGGAGAGACAGTTGAAGTATCCCTAATACTTACAAAAACAATGACTACAGAAAATACAGGACTATCAAGCAACTCAGCAGAAATAGCAGAAGCATCAAACGACCAAGGATTAAAAGATATAGATTCAACACCAGGAAATAAAAATACATCAGAAGATGATTACAGCACAGCAGATTTAATCGTAACAGTACAAACAGGAGGAATACTATTCTATGGAGGAATAGTACTAGCAGTACTTGGAATATTCGCTCTAGGAGCATATATTATAAATAAAAAAGTGCTAATGAGAGTATAGAAAGAAAGGAGGACAAAAGAAATGGAAAAAAAGAAAAAAATTAGTAGCAAACTAAAACTGATTATAATACTTACATTTGCAATAGTTGTACTATCAGCAGGAATAGTATCAGCAGTAGTACATCGATATCCAATGAGTGATCACCATGATGGAGCAATTGTATGGGGACCTACAAAAGGAGAAATATTCAAGCAGTTTTGGGACGACCCAAATAACTATAACTGGGATAACCTTCCTACATGGTTATTTGCAGAATGGAATATATCTCTTTGGTGTGCACAAAAAGGAGGATGGATAGGAGGCAAAAGCCAGTTAGTAACAGAAGAACACTATTGGGCATATGTGAGCAAAGAAGGAGATCCTCAATATGAAACACATACAGTGCCATATGATGAAAATAACCCATTCAAATGGTATAGAAGAAGTGAAACTATGGGACTTGTAACTGATCACCATGATTGGGAATTTAACAAATACGAAAAAGAACTGAAAGATGCATCATACTGTGGTAAATATACTGCTGAATATGACGAAGATGATCAACCAATTATCGACTCATTGGAAGCTGGTGCACCAGGACGTGCATATCCAAAGGAAAATGCTCATTCAATAGAATGGTATTATAACAGAGATCTTATAGAAAAGGATTATCAACATTTGCGTTACATACTTACAGCAAGACCAATATATGATAATGCAGATGATGTGCCAAGAGACCCAGAACCAATAAACAAAGAAGATGGAGAATTTGATGTAAAAGAAAAACAAGGTGCAATATGGCGCATACCAGAATTTAGCGGAAATATTGTAAATGAAAGTGAGTTACCAGACGATAGAAACTTAGGCCACATTGCACTAGAATATCAAAAATTCTATGAGGCTATACATAATGCGACTGGAGAAGACAGATATGAAGACATAATAAAACCATACAATGCATGGAAAGACAGAGACGAAATGAAAGAAACTTCAGACGATATCGAAGAAAGTACAATAAAACTACCAGATGAAGATAAAGAACTAAAAGACTATATATATAAAGACACTGGCGTGGAAGTAGATGCATGGACAGGAGCATATTTACTTGGACCATACTGCATAGATTATTCAGTAAACGATGAAGAAAAAGATAGATATGGTGCACCAACATTTGATGTGTGCGAAGTAAAATACAATGCAATCCAAGACATCACAGTATATAACCAAGATGGAAAAAATATAGAAGATTTTGGAGGAAGTTTCAAAATAGTATATCCATCAGAAGGAGTGCCAACATCAAAAGAAGAAGCAAAACTAGTACGTATAAATGATAAACCATATGAAGTAGAAGATGTAAAACTAGACGGAGAAGAAATTTTTGCACCAGAATCAAGAAGACCATTCTACATAGTAGTAATAAGAGGTGATATGAAAGCAGAAGACTTTACAGGTATACATGCAAAGATAGACTTTCAATACTTAGAACATGTAGATGGTACAGCATCAGAATATAAAACAAGAGTACGCGAACACTGGTATTCGAGACAAGATGGAGATTTGTTTAAATATAAATTTACTGGCTCATATTGCGCAGGTCATGATGAGTGGGGAAATTGTATAATGAAATCTTCTTCAAAAAGTGAAGAGACAGTAGAAACATATATATATGAATTACATAGAAAAGAGTGCTCACATAAAGCACAAATCATGGCAGCATATAGCCATGATGGATGGAGACACTATAAAAAATACTCAATAGTAATTTCATCAGAATGGGAGATAGAACCACCACCAAATATCCAAGTGCAAAAACTATGTAAAGAATGTGGACCACTATATGGTGCAGAATTCGATATAGAGTTAAGATTTGAAGGAAAAGATGGACAAAACGAAACACCAGTAAATAAAACACTATACTTTACAAGAATAACAGACACAAAAGGACTTGCAACAGTTACAGCAGAAGAAATAGAAGCAGAAGGAGTATATATAAGAACATTCTCAGGCTACATCACAGCAGTATTCAAAGAAACACAACCACCAGCAGGGCATAAGCTAAATGATACAGAAGCGACAATGATAATAAGATTAGAAAAAGGCGCAATGCAAATGTGCGGAGGTTATGGAGTAGAGTGGATACGTGATGAAGAAACAGCAATAGCTAGAATAACAATCTACAATGAAGATGGTGGAATACCAATAATCCAACTAGCAAAAGTAGATTCAAATGCAGGACTAGTTAAAGAAGCATTTTTCGAAGTACATGTAAGCTATACAGACCCAGAGGGAGTAGTATACAGAGACGGAAAAATCGTAAGATATGGAGACTTGATTGACAAAAAATATAATATCATAAGAGGTAGAACAAAAAATGGTATACTAAATCTAACAGTAGAAGACTTTGCAAATATGAAATATGGCTTTAATATAGTAGGATATACAGGAAAAATAACATTAGATATTGTTGAAGTTAGAGTAGATAGTGGAGGATACTCAGTATCTCCAAGAAGCAAAGACGTGACATTAACATATCATGAAGGAGAACTAGTAGACTACACAGAATACACAGATGCACCAGTAATAACTCACTACATATATGATAACCCATTAGCAGAAATATATGACTGGGCAAAAGGTAGAATAAGTTACAGTAACTTAAGTAAAGATGTACAAAGATATGTAGACAGATGGTTATCTAGACAACAAAATAAACATCCAGAAATGAAATATGATGATATATTAGCATGGTTAGTAAGTTACTTAGAAGAAGGACAAAGAGAGGGTACATTAAATCTGTATGATAATATAGAAGAATGGAAACATTCAACTATGACAACAGAGACCAAGTCAACAGCAAAAAATGGAGAAATAGCACAAATAACAATAGAAGACTTCCCAGGAAAAGATATAGACATACCAGACATACCAAAAACACCAGAAGCAAATCCTCTATTCATGACAATAGCAGGAACAGTATTCCTAGACCAAACAACAACAAAAGGAGAAATAGACGAATCAAACGGATACCTAGACAAAGGCGAAACACTACTAATGGGTATAGAAGTTACTCTATACGAAGAAAACGGAACAAAAGCAACATTAATACCAGCAGATGGAGAAATCCGTACAAATCCAACAATGACAAATTTCAACGGATACTATGAATTCAGAGGAGTAGACCCAATGAAAAAATACTATGTAGAATTCAAGTATAATGGAATGGAATATAAGACAACACAAAGTGAAAATGCAACATATAATGGAGAAGCATGGGCAAAGACATCAAAAGGTTCAGACCTAATTAGTTCAAGAGCAGGAGTAACAAATAAATATAACACAGTAACATATGATACAAAAGCATATGACTACTATGAACTACAAGGACTATACACAGAGATGGCAAAAGAGACACTACAATACATAAGAGACAACAATAGCTATCCAGCAGATCCATATTCACTAATAGGAGCACACCTTGAAGATAAAGAAATAAAAGACAAAATAGCATACATGAAAGCATGTGAAGTAAAAGCATATGCAGGATATAACTCAATCCAAAGTGGAATAGGAAGCCCATCAGCAAATGGAACATATGCACATTCAAGTCTAGGAGATAGATTTGTAATGGATGGAGCATCAATAAATACTGAAGGAGACTCAATCTCATTTGCAGGAGATACAGTAAAGAAACTATATCCAGGACAACTACAAGTACACCTAGGATTAATAGAAAGAGACAGCACAGACCTATCACTACTAACAGATATAGTAAAGACAAATGTATCAGTAAATGGATATGACACAACATATAACTATCACCAAGGACTAAGTTCATATCACCAATATATCTTTGAAGAAGACTATAACTATTCAAAGACACCAAACACAAATGGTATAGCATACTATACAGAAGACAATATAGACCTATACCTAACATATGAAATAGCAGTAAGAAATGATACAAAAATAGCAACAGCACCATTACAAATAGTAGATTACTATAACAATAGATTCACATACCAAGACGGCTATACAACAAGCAAAGGCAACCATATAGCAGGACTTAGAATAAATGGTAATGAAGTAACTGGTAGAATAACAGCAAATGGATTTAATAATGCAGGTGTAAGCAGTAAGCCAAAAGACTATAATGCATTATTCATAAACCTAGGACAAGGCTATCTACTAAACAGTCCAGATGATGAGTTAAAGATACAAATAACTTTCAAGCTAACAGATAGAAATGGACATGCAACAGAAGTATTAAAAGAAATGTTATTACAAGAAGATAGAGACAATAAATACTCAAGATCATGGGAAATTAAGAATTACGCAGAAATAAACGCTTACTACACACCAGAAGGATACCTAGATAGAGACTCACATCCAGGAACATTTGAAATAACTAAATTTGAAGAACGACTAGCTGAATATCAAAAAGCATATGCAAAATATGTATTCAGTCAAAGCGAAGATGACAAACGTGCAGTAAAACTTGCATTAGGAAGAATGACAGACCTAAGAGAAGACGATGCATGGAAAGTAAGCTTAATACTTTCAAACAATGGATATGTAAGAGAACTATCAGGAAATGTTTGGGAAGCAATAAATGATGAAGTTAAGAACTCTCTACACTTACAAAAAGGCTTTGGAGAAAGACTATTAACAAAGAGTGATAAGAGCGAACTGAACTTAGCTGGAATAAAAGTAGAATTAGTAGAAATGCTAAAGAATACACAACATAACCCAGATCCAGATAATTCAAGAGATGGTGCAACACAATTAGTAAGAGGACAAACAGTAACAGACGAAAATGGTAACTACAAATTCACAGCATACCTTGCAGGAGACTATGCAGTAAGATTTGTATATGGAGACTACGAAGATACAAGCAAAACAATCTACAGCAAAGTTTCAAAGAACACATTCAAACCAGAAAGTGAAGCAGACCCATTACCAATAAATGGACAATACTATCAATCAACAAAGGCAAACCCAAATACAGATAGTGAACCATATTGGTACAAACAAAGAGTATACAATGAAACAACAAAATTACCAGATGAAATAACAGGAATACCAAGATATTCAGATGCATACGACGATGCATACAGCAGACTATCACAGATGAAATCTAAGATAGACAAAGCAGAAAATTCTACATCAACAGAATACGACTATGATGGAGTACTAGAAGTAGAATCAACAAGACACACAGACCCAATGTATGCATATACATCTACAATGGAACTAGAAGTAGAATACACAAGACCAGCGACATCAGGAAACGCAAGCAATGTATTCTATGGATACTCAATAAGCGACATAGACTTTGGTATAACTCCAAGAGCATACAATGACTTAGGCATAGATAAATATGTAGCTAATATAAAATTGTACACAGTAGATGGCAATAAGCTAATAGATACAAACTTTGATGAAAATGGTAAAGTAATATTAGATTCAGCAACACAAAATATTGTAAAAGATGAATTAACATCAAATACTTACCTAGATAACTTCATAGATATAATCTACAACACAGAATTACTACAAGGTGCTACACTAGAAATAACCTTTAAAGTAGTAGTATCAAACGATAGCTTACATGATGGAGACAAATACGATACAATCAAATATATTAGCAAAGATGGAAAAGTAGTTGCAGTAGCATACTATGATGAAGCAGTAGAGACACTAACAAGTTATGAAGGAAATGGAAGAGGAACACCTACAATAGTATATCACAATACATCTGGAGATAAAGATTACTCAGATACAGTACTAACAAAAGAACATAATGCAAGAGTAAATAACACATCAGACAGATTAAGAAAATTCAGCTTAATTACAGGATACAATGTAGGCAACGCAGAAATAATAACATCAAGAGCAACAAATATAGTAGACTACATCAATACTCCATTCGACGTAAACCATGAAAACTTTACAAAAGCAGGAGTAAACCCATATTGGGAACCAACAGACCCAAGCAAGTTCGTATCAAGTCGTGAAAAATATAAAGCAGAAAACGGACAAGACCTACTAAGTACCTATGACCACATAGTTAGAGCAACAGATAACAGCCCACTATATAAAGTATTAAAACCAGGAGAAAGGACAGAAGACGAAATAGTACTATCAGGAATTCTAGGCACATCAGCATCAGGCTCATCAGACTTCGAATTCTCTAACCTAATAGAAATCACAAGAATGAGAAACACAGCAGGTAAGATAGTAGACATAGAGGGATACGACATAAAAGGTAAAACTGATAGAGAAACATCTGAAGTAAGACACTTAAAGAACATAGATGGAGAGCCACCAGCAGACGAAACACCAAAATACACACCAACAATCTCTACATCTAAATCACCAACAATTAAAATAAACGTAGCAGATGGTCTAACAGTAATCCAAGACGTAGTAGGATCAAACGTAGGAATAGTAATAATTGCACTAGTAATCTTAGCAGCAGGAATAGTACTAATCAAAAGGTTTGTAATCCCAAGTCATAAGGAATAAACCGACATCTTAACATAAAAACAAAGGCACTAGCTAAAAAAACTAGTGCCTTTTCCTTATGTATCTAAGACTTATACAAATTCCGAATCTGATTCGGAATTTGTATAAATTTTATCTAATTTGCATAAAATTTGCCAAAATCGTCAAAACTATATAAAAACTTTATAAAAGGAAGGCGAATAAATTGGCAATCCCAAAAACCTTAAATATAAAAGGTGTAATACTGAACAAAGAGCAATTAAAAACTTATCTAGAAAATATAGCAGTAGACCATACATTAAAAGAAAAATCAAACAGAGAAACATACCCAATTCCAAGACTTATAGAAAATTTTGCATATATTACAAAAACATATGACTTATTAAATGAACATTTAAAACTAGGCATAACCATACATCAAGCAGGAGAATGGTTATTAGACAACTATTATGTTATAGAAGAAACAGTAAAGGAACTGAGAAAAAACTTACCGCTTAATAAATATGAAAAATTTATAGGTATATCTTCAGGAGAATTCCAAGGTTATGCTAGAAGTTATGTAGTGGCATCACAAATAGTAGGATTTACAGAAGGAAATTTTACATCAAAAGATTTAGAAGAATACCTAGAAAGTTATCAAAATAAAAAAACACTCAATATGGATGAGATTTGGGATATTAATCTCTTTTTTAAGATTGCCTTAATAGAAAGAATAAGAGAAATTTGTGAAAAAATTTATGCTTCACAAATGCAAAAACTCAAAGTAGAAAGTATAATAGAAAGACTAGTAGAGCTTAAATCAAAAGAAGAGCTTAAATTTGAAGAACAAAGAAAGATACTAGGAAGCTATGGAGAGAATAGTTATACTTTCATAGAATATATGTCATATAGATTAAAAAAATATGGAAAAAAAGGAATAGCTTATCTAAATATTCTAGAAGAAGAGATAAACAAAAGAGGACTTACTTTGCAAGAAGTTATAAAAAAAGAACATTTTGATGTAGCACTAAAAAAAGTTTCAATAGGAAATGCAATAAAAAGTATACATGCATTACAAAGAATGAACTTCTCAGAAGTATTTGAAAAAATAAATGGAGTAGAAGAAATCCTAAAAGAAGATGCAAGTGGGACATATCAAAATATGGACTACAAAACAAAGGAATACTACAGAGGAGCAATAAAAGAAATCGCAAGCAAAACAAAGATATCTGAAATATATATAGCTAAAAAAGTAGTAGAACTTGCAAAAAAAGAGCAAAAATCTACTAAAGAAAGCCATATAGGATATTATCTAATAGATGAGGGTTTGCAAAAACTCTATCTTACTTTAGAAATAAAAAAAGAAGACCCTAAACAAAAAGTAAAATTCAAAACAAACCTATATATATATGGAATTAGCTTAGTATCAGCATTCATAGCAATGTGGCTAGGAATTTTAGTATACACAGCAAGCCATATTGCAGTTTTAGGTATAATAGAAGCAATTTTAATATATATTCCAATAACAGAAATAATAACAAAACTAATACAAAATATATTAAGCAAATGTGTAAAACCAAAGCTTATACCTAAAATGGACTTCAGTAAAGAAGTACCAAAACAATATAGCACGATGATAGTAATACCAAGCATAATAAAAAGCAAAGAAAAAGTAAAAGAACTTATGCAAAAACTAGAAGTATATTATCTAGCAAATAAATCAAAAAACATTTATTGTACATTACTTGGAGATTGCACAAGTGGAGATTTAGAAAAAGAAAAATATGATGATGATATAATTAAAATAGGTCAAGAAGAAGTAGAAAGACTAAATCAAAAATATAAAAACGAAGAACAAGAAAATATTTTCAATTTCATATATAGAAAAAGAAAGTGGAATCAACAAGAAAAATGCTATATGGGTTGGGAAAGAAAGAGAGGCTTGCTTACAGAGCTAAACTCTTTCCTGATTAATAGAAAATCGAAGAATACTTTCCAAATAAACACATTAGAAAATATAAAGAACCTAGATGTAAAATATATAATAACACTAGACGCAGATACAGAACTTACATTAAATTCAGGAATAGAGTTAATAGAAGCAATGGCACATCCATTAAATAAGCCAGAGATTAAGTTCGGAAAAGTTACAAGTGGATATGGAATAATGCAACCAAGGGTAGGAATAAATCTAGAAAAAAGTATGCAAAGCACTTTTTCAGAGATTTTTGCAGGAAGTGGTGGAGTAGATTCATATACAAATGCTATATCAGACACATATCAAGATAACTTTGGAGAGGGAATTTATACAGGTAAAGGAATATATGATGTAAAGGTATTCCATGAAGTAATGAGTGGCAAGATTAAAGAAAATACAGTTTTAAGTCACGATTTATTAGAAGGAAGTTTCTTAAGATGTGGATTGGCATCAGATATATGTTTACTTGATGGATATCCAAAAGGTTATATGGCATTCCTAAGTCGACTTAGCAGATGGATAAGAGGAGATTATCAAATAATAGGTTTTCTTAAATCAAACCTAAATAAATTATCTAAATTCAAAATAATAGACAATATAAGAAGGAGTCTAGTAGAAATAACTGTACTCATCAATATATTGTTATTGCTAATATTAAAAGTATTTATCAATTTTAATACATTAGGAACTATAACAATATCATTTTTAAGTATAGCAATTCCGAGCGTATTAGAATTATTTAATTATATAATTTTCAGAAAAGAAAACATAAAAAGGCAAAAAACCTTTACTCAAAGCTTAGATGGATTAGAATCTTGTATATATAGAGGAATCATAAATATAATGACAATTCCAACTAAAGCTTATATATCATTACAAGCAATAATAAAAACAATATACAGAATGTGTATATCAAAAGAGAATTTGCTAGAATGGACTACATCAGATGAAGCAGAAGCACAGGATAAAAATGAGCTAAAAGTAGTAGTGACAAAAATGTTTCCTAATATTCTAATAGGAATAGCTTTTATATTACTAGCAATATTCATAAAAAGTACCATATATTTCAAAGGTATACTATACATTTTAGCAGTATTATTCATAGGTGGACCATTCATAATGTGGGAGATAAGCCAAGAAAAAAGGCAAATAGATAAGTTTAATAGACTAACAGAACAAGAAAAAATATACGTAAAAGACATAGCAAAAAGAACTTGGAGATTTTTCGATGAATTAATGAATGAAGAAAATTCTTTCTTACCACCAGATAATATACAAGAAAGTAGAAGAGAAAAAGTAGTATCAAGAACATCGTCAACTAATATAGGACTTGGATTACTTACAATAGTTTCTGCATATGATATGGGATTTATAACTTTAGAAGAAACAATAGTAAAACTAGAAAAGACAATGCAAACAATAGTGAAACTAGAAAAATGGAATGGACATCTATACAATTGGTATAATACAAAAACACTAGCACCACTAATTCCTAAGTATGTATCAACAGTAGACAGCGGAAACTTTGTGCGGATACATGTATACACTAAAGGAATTTTTAAAAGAAATATCAAATGTAGAATACAAAAATAGAATAAACGCTATGTTATTAGAAATAGAAAAAATAATAGAAGAAACGGATTTTTCATATCTATATAGCAAAGAAAACAGACTATTATCAATAGGATATAATGTAGAAGAAAACGAATTAACAGACACATACTATGACTTACTAGCATCAGAAGCAAGACAAGCAAGTTTAATTGCAATAGCTAAAAAAGATATTCCATCTAAACACTGGAACAATTTAAGCAGAACATTGACAAAGCTAGGAAAATACAAAGGCTTAATATCATGGTCAGGAACAGCTTTTGAATATTTAATGCCAAATATAAATATAAAAAGATATAATCGGAAGCCTTTTAGATGAATCCTGCAAATTTATGATAATGAGTCAGCAAAAATATACAAATAAATTAAGAATACCATGGGGAATATCAGAAGCAGCATTCAACTTAAAAGATTTGAATTCGAACTATCAGTATAAAGCCTTTGGTGTACCCTGGCTAGGATTAAAAAGAGGCTTAGGAGATGAAATGGTCGTTTCTAGCTATGGTTCTATCCTTGCTATAACCGATTATCCAAAAGCAGTAATAGAAAACTTAAAAATCCTAGAAAAACAAGGCATGTATGATAAATATGGTTTCTATGAATCAATAGACTATACTCCATCAAGATTAGCAGTGCGGTAAAGAATATGCAAAAGTAGAAACATATATGGCACACCACCAAGCATTAATATTACTATCAATAAATAACTTAGTGAATAAAAATATATTCCCAAATAGATTTATGAGAAATCCAGAAATACAAGCAATAGATATTCTTTTGCAAGAAAGAATGCCAAGAAACATGCTAATCACAAAAGAAAGAAAAGAAAAAACCAAGAAAATAAAATACACAGGATATAACAATTATATAGAAAAGAAATATACAAAAATAGATGCAATACTAAGAAAATCAAATATATTATCAAATGAAGAATATTTAATAGAAATAAATGATAAAGGAGAGGGATATAGCAAACATAAAGGAATATTAATAAACAAATATAAAGAAACAGAAGATAGCTCATGTGGTATATTCTTTTACTTAAGAAATACTAAGACAGGTAAAGTGTGGAAGACAAGCTATGAAGGAAAAGAAGAAAAGTACGAAGTAACATTTGCAGAAGATACAGCAAAATTTACAAAATCACAAGATGGTATAGAAACAGAGGCAAAAATCCTTACGGCATCAAATCTAGGTTGTGAAATAAGAAGCCTAAAAATAAAAAATAATACAGAAGAAGAAGTGGAACTAGAAGTAAATACCCTATTAAAACCAGTTTTGTCAAAAATGGAAGATGATATTTCACATCCAGCCTTTAATAATTTATTCTTAAAATATTGGACATCAAAAAATGGAGATATATTAGTAAAAAGAAATAAAAGAGGAGCGGGCAAAGAGCTATATTTAGGTACAAATTTATTTGAAGAAGAAAATATAAATGCAAAAATAGAATATGAAATAGATTTATCGAAAGTATATGAAAAAATAAATACTGGAAATGAATTCGAAAGCAAAATAGGACTAATGCCAGAAAGTTGTATAGCCCTAAGAAGAAAAATCAAAATAAAATCAGGAAAAGAAGCAAATTTAAACTTAATAATTAGTGTATCAGAGAATGAAGAAGAAGTAATAAAAAATCTAGAATATTATAAAATACCAGAGAATGTAAAAAGAGAAGCGGGAATTGCAAGAGCAAAAGCAGAGGAAGAGGCAAGATATTTGAATTTAAGTAGAACAGACCTAGAGACTTTTCATCTAATATTACCATATATAATGCACCCAAACCCAATGAAATCACTATATCTAGAAAATTTGGAAAAAAAGGAATATAAGCAAAGCGACTTTTGGAAATATGGAATATCAGGAGATATACCAATAATGCTAGTTACAATCAAATCAGCAAACGATATATATACAGTAAAAGAAATGCTGAAAGTCCATGAAAATTTAAGAGCAAAAGGAATAAATACAGACCTTATACTATTAGATTATGAGAAAAATATTTATGAAAGGTTTGTAAAAGAACAAATAATACAAGAAATATTAAACCAACAAATAGGCTATTTGCAAAATATAAGTGGCGGAATATTTATTTTAAACGCAAATGAAATAGAAGATGAAGAATTGTTCAAGTTTAAAGCTAATATAATAATAAACGCATCAAAAGGTACAGTACAAGAAGCGATAAAAGAAATGGAAGAAGCATATAAGGCAAGATTTTTAAGGTATAATGGGGAAACTATAAATTACACAAGGGAACTACCAAAGACACAAGAATATGAACAGATAAAGCCAAATGTAAATATGGAAGAACTAAAATACTATAATGGCTATGGAGGTTTTGCACCAGATGGAAGAGAATATATAATAAGAACAAATAAAAACTTAAAGCCACCAGTAGTCTGGAGTAATGTATTGGCAAATGAGAAATTTGGTACAATTATCACAAATAACATGGGTGGTTTCACATATAGCAAAAACAGTAGATTAAATAGAATAACAGCATGGGCAAATAAACCAATAGAAGATATTCCTTCAGAAATAATATATATTAAAGATTTAAAAGATAAAAACATATGGACTTTAAATTCAAATGTAATACCAGATAAAGAAGATTACTATACTTTTTATGGTTTTGGATATGTGAAAAACTATCATACAAGTTTAGGGATAATTCAAGAAACAGAAACTTTTGTGCCAAAAGAAGATAGTATAAAAGTTAATATAATTAAACTAAAAAACACATTATCAGAAAAAAGAAGATTAAACTTAGTATATTATATAAAACCAGTATTAGGAGAAGACGAGACTAAGAGTGATGGATATATAGACTTAAAATTAGACAAAGATAAAAACATTTTATTTGCAAAAAATATATATGGAGAAACTTTATCAAAGAATGTATATATATTAAGCAGTGAAAAGATAACATCATACACAGGAAATAAACTAAGCTTTATAGGAAACGGAGATATAAGTAACCCAAACGGGTTATTGAGGAATGAACTAAGTAATGAAAATGCACTTGGCACTCCATCTTGCATGGCTATCCAAATAGAAGTGGAACTTGAGGCATATGGTGAAAAGAAAATAGTATTAGGACTAGGAGAAGAAGACAAAATAGAGAAAATATATAGCTTAGCTGAAAAATATGAAAAAAAAGAACTTGCATATAAAGAACTATTAGATACAAGAGATTACTGGAATAATATTCTAAGAAAAATACAAGTATCTACAAATGAAGAAATAGTAGACTTCATGTTAAATGGTTGGGCAATGTATCAGACAATAGTATGCAGAATGTATGCAAGAAGTGCATATTATCAGTCAGGTGGAGCATTTGGATTTAGAGACCAGTTGCAAGATAGTTTAGCATGCAAATATATATCAGAAGACATGCTAAAAACTCAAATACTAAAACATGCAAAACATCAATTTGAAGAAGGAGATGTAGAACACTGGTGGCATGACGAGACAAAAAGGGGTATAAGAACAAAATTTTCGGATGACCTTTTATGGCTAGTGTATGCAATATGTGAGTATATTGAATTTACTGGAGATTTCAGTATCCTTGATGAAAACGTACCATATATTTCAGGTGCACCTTTAAATATAGGAGAAGATGAGAGATATGACCTTTATGAAGAAGGAGAACTAAAAGAAAGTATTTACAAACATGCAATAAAAGCGATAGAGAAATCATTAGACTTTGGAGAACATGGTCTGCCAAAGATAGGCTCAGGAGACTGGAATGATGGCTTTAGTACAGTAGGGAATAAAGGAAAAGGAGAAAGTGTATGGCTACGGATTTTTCCTTTATGATATACTAGATAGGTTCTGCAAAATACTGCGTGAAGCAAATAAGACAGAATATGTTGAAAAATATGAAAATATTAAACAGAATTTAAAAACAGCACTAAATGAAAAAGCTTGGGATGGAAATTGGTTTAAAAGAGCATTTACAGATTCAGGAAAAGAACTAGGCTGTTCACAAAACGAAGAATGCAAAATAGACAGTATAGCTCAAAGCTGGGCAGTAATTTCTAATGCATGCACAGAAGAAAAAATAAGCAAAGCAATGCAAAGTTTAGAAGAACATTTGGTAGATAGAAACGCACGGAATTATCAAACTTTTAAATCCGCCATTTGAAAAAAGCGATTTAAACCCTGGTTATATTAAATCATATTTACCAGGGGTGAGAGAAAATGGAGGACAATATACCCACTCAGCAGTATGGGCAATAATAGCTTTTGCTCTATCAGGACAAAGTGACAAAGCAATGGAGTTATACAAAATGATAAATCCAATATCGCATGCAAGTACAGAAGAACAAACGAAAATATACAAAGTTGAGCCATATGTAATTGCAGCAGATGTATATGGAACAGGAAATTTATTAGGCAGAGGAGGTTGGACATGGTATACAGGCTCAAGCAGTTGGTTTTATAAAGCAGGAATAGAATACATTTTAGGCCTTAAAATTCAAAATGGTTACCTAACACTATCTCCACACATTCCTCAAGATTGGAAAAATTACACTATTAGACTACAATATAAAACTAGTATATACAACATAAATGTAAATGTAGTATCTAATGATTTTACTAAAAACACAGTAATAAAAACTTTCAAACTAAATGGAACAATAATTGCAGAAAAGAAAATAAAATTAATTGATAATAATAAGTATAATGAAATTGAAATAGAGTTGTAATATAGTGCTAAAATTAGTAATCTAGTGATAATTCTTAAAAAACTCTTTACAATTTAAAATAATTTGTTATAATATAAATGGAATAATATATGTAGGAGGAAGGATTATGACCAAAAAAGGAATAATATTAGCCATAATATTATTTATACTGTTAGTAACAATAATAATAGTTGTAGCTACACAGAATACAAAGCCAAACAATGTATTAGGAAGTCAAAACTTAAGTGAATCAAGCATAGAATACAAAGAACAAACCGAACTTGATATAACAGAAGAAACAGGTTTTGATTTAGAAAAACTAAAAGCCTATAAGTTACCAGTTTTAATCCAATTTGCAAACTTAGAAGATGAAATATGCTTTAACATGCAAAGTGATGTAGAAGAGTTAAATGAGAAGATGAA
The DNA here is from genome assembly GCA_022791835.1 of Clostridia bacterium. GTDB lineage: Bacteria > Bacillota > Clostridia > TANB77 > CAG-508 > JAAWPK01. Next base: position 58,436 of record JAAVZW010000064.1, read on the forward strand.
GGGAAAAGCAATCGTAAAATTCTTAGACATAAAAAAATATTCAGATTTAATAAAAGATGAGCGATTAAATATAAATAGTGTACCAGTACAATTATTAATAAATAGCGATGGAACTCCATATAAGGGAGAAGAATCAGAGATTTTCGGATATAAAAAAATAAAATCAGAAGACGGCACACATATTTATACAATACATGAAGGCGACTTAACATTAGAAGAAATGAAAGCTATAATAACAAAAATGACAATAAAATAAACAAAAATACTTGAATTACATCAAATTCAAGTATTTTTGTTTATAGTAGGAAATTATGTGTATAGCGTATAAAGAAAAGGTTATATCAGTTTTATGCCATAGTTTGCAAAGCTATATTGAATGCATTCAATATAATATCCGATATTTATTGAACACATTCAACAAATTTACAAATTTATATTGAATTAATTCAACAAAAGTTGTATAATATTTATAATAGAGGTGATAGTATGGATAAAAAGGAAAATCTAATTTCTAATAACAATTGGTGGAGAAATGAGAAAGTAAGCTCTCGGATTTCTATTAGGGAAGCGAAGAGCAGAATTTGATATGGTACTTAAAAAACTAGAAGATAAGAGAATACTAAGCATTATTGGACCAAGAAGAGTGGGAAAATCTACAATAATATATCAAACTATAAATTATCTAATTGAAACTAAGAAAATAGATAAAAAAAGAATACTGTTTTTCAGTTGTGATGATCCAAGTTTATTTTTTAATGAAGAAGATAAAATTTCAGATATATTAGAAATATATTTTAAAGAAATATTAGAAGAAAACATTGCTAATCTTAAAGAAAAGATATACATTTTTATAGATGAAATTCAATTTGCAAAAAAATGGCAAAATTACTTAAAAGTATGCGTAGATAGGAAATACAATATAAAATTTATCGTCACAGGTTCATCATCTTTGCATATGTTCAAAGATGCAAGTGAATCATTATTAGGCAGAATAGAAAATATATATGTATTGCCACTGACATTCCAAGAATTTTTAAATTTTTATAGAACGTATATGCTTAATGAAGAAGATTTAAAAATACCACAATTTGATTTCAATGAACCAGAAAAAGGATTTAAAGCATTAGAAAAACTGTATTATGATGAAACATTAAAAATGAAAGTACAAAAGATTCTAAGAGAGTATATGATAGTAGGAGGATATCCAGAGTATTTTGAAACAAGAGAAATAGATATATGGCAAAAGCAACTTGTAGAAGACATTATTACAAGAGGAATTTACAAAGATATATTATCAATATATAATATAAAAAGTCCAGAAATATTAGAAAAACTTATGTACTATATTGCAGACAATAATTCTCAAACTTTTTCATACAATAGCATGAGTGGGGTTTTTGGCATTGATACAGTAACACTTATAAGTTATGTAGGATATTTAAAACAAGCATTTTTAATAAATGTATTAGAAAATTACTCTACAAACATAGGGAAAATCATCAGAAGCAATAAAAAAATGAGTATATTAGATAATGGAATTCAAAACAGTTTATTAAAAAGAAAACTATTAGATAGTGGACAAATGGGACATATAGTAGAAGGAATGGTTGACTTTGATATACAAGCTGTATGTGAAAAGGAGAATTATAAAGAATATTATTATAGAAATACAGAAAAAGAAGAAATAGATATAATTCTAGATAGGAAAATAGATATAATTCCAATGGAAGTAAAATATACAAACAAAATAGAAAAATCAGATACTGCAACAATAAAAAAATTTATAGAAAAGAACAAAAATGCTCCTTTAGGAAAAACTAAATACGGAATAATAGTAACAAAAGATATCTACAAAAAAGAAGAAAATTTATACTTTATTCCTTATTGGCTTATGAAATTATAAAACTAGAGCTCTATTTATGCTCTAGTTTTATATTAAAAATAAATTTCTTAAAATTTACCATTTTTTCCAAAAAACGATTGAAGATTTTCTCAAAATATGATATATTAAAATAAATTCAAAAGAAATATAAAGAAATGAGTGATATGTATGTCAAGGCGTGGTAAAAGATATGATGAAGGACCAAAATTAAATATGAAAAAGGTAATAGCTGTGATATTAGCATTTGTACTAATCATTGCAGTTATTTTTGGAATTAAAAAGATGTTAGATGGAAATGCTGAAAGCATTTCTGGTAAAATAGAAAATGTTTGTTACTACACCATATATGACGAAGGCAAATGGGGAATTATAAATTCATATGGAGATATAGTAATAAAACCTACATATGATGAAATGATAGTTATACCAAATCCGGCACAAGATATGTTTATATGTACATATGATGTAGACTATTCAAGTGGTTCATATAAAACAAAAGTAATAAATGCAAAATCAAAAGAAATAATAAAAGACTATGACAAAATAGAAGTAATAGCAAATTATGATAAAGACCAAAAGGTTTGGTATGAAGAAAATGTATTTAGAGTACAAAAAGATGGAAAATATGGTTTAGTTAATTATTCAGGAAAGAAATTATTAGACTGTGAATATAATAGTATAACTCCAATAAGCGGAATAGAAAATAGTCTAGTAATAGAAAAGGATAGCAAATTCGGACTTTGTGATGATGCAGGAAATATTATAATAGAGCCAAATTACAAAAAAATAGAAAAAATAGGCAATGACTATAAAAATGGATATATCGTAATAAACGAAGAAAATAAATATGGAATAATAGGCTTTGATAAAAGTAAAATTTTAGACACAAAATACGAAGAAATAAAAGGTATAAGTGGAGAAAATATCTACGCAGTAAAAGAAAATGGAAAATATGTACTTATAAATAAATCAGAAGAAAAAATTACGAATAAAGAATATGACGATATAGCAGAAATAAACAAAGAGCAAATAGTAGTTGCAAAAAATGGAAAATATGGAGTAGAAACATTATCAGGAGACAGAAAAGTTAAATTTGAATATGATGAACTAGTTTCTACAAATGATAAATACTATATTGCCAAAAAAGGAGATAAATATGGTATTGTAACATCAGAAGGAGAAGAAAAACTACCATGTGAAAGAACAAAGATAACTTATGTAAGTTCAGGCAATTTCGTCATAGCAGATGACACAATATATGACGAAAACTACGAAGAAAAAATAAAAGGAACAGTTACAGAACTAAATGATACAAAAGGTTATATAAGAGTATTCGCAAATGAAGAATATAAATATTATAATTTTAAGTTTGAAGAAAAACCAGCATCACAAATTCTAACATCAAATAAATTATTCTTAAGTAAAAAAGATGGAAAATATGGATATGTAGACAAAGATGGAAATGTAGTTATAGACTATATATATGATGACGGAACAGAACAAAATAGTAGTGGATATGCAGGAGTTAAGAAAGACGGAGTATGGGGAGCAATAAATTTACTAGGACAAGTTGTAATAGAACCAACTTACAACTTAGACAGTAACAAAAAAATAGACTTTATAGGAACATGGCACTTATGTGAAGATCCAAATGCCAATTATTACCTAGATGTATAAAACTATATAGGAAAGGAAGAAAATGAATGGAACTAAAGATGAAATATCACTATAGTTATTTTATATATCCATATGTGGTAAAAGAAAATAATTATAATAAATATGTACAAAGACTATTAAAAAATCAAAAATGTAGACCTCAATATTTTAAAAGAGAGAAGAATCTTAGTTTATATAATTTCTTCCTACCAACAGTAAGAGACTACATGTTTAAAACCTTTGGGATGGCAACAAATAATAAGGAATTTAATACAGAATTAGAACTAAAGATAAGAGATAATGCCTTTAAATCTAGTCCATGTGCAATGTTCGAATACGATATAGGACTAGATGCACAAGCAAAGACAGAAGGAGAAGATGGAATATTCTTCAAAATACAAAAGATAGAAATAATCTGCTTCAAAACAGGTATATGCTTTTTGGCAATAAAAACTGATATAGAAGATTCAGAAAGATTTTCAGACTTACTAAATTTCAATGTGAAATTTAGAGACATAAATACAGAAGTGCTAGGGGCAAATAGTTTTAATAATATAAAAATACAAAGCAGCACATTTGGAGACGTAAGAAGGCTTTCAGAAATAATTAGAGAGATAACAGGTAGTATAGAAGATGCCAAAAAGATAGATATGGATATAAATAGATTTTTGACATACTCATATGTGTGTTTAGATCAGGAAAATTGGAATGAATATAAACCATTTTCAGAAATAGAAAAAGAATTCTTTAAATTTGCTAATGTATTAAACAGTGAATTTAACTCAAATTTCGAAAATGAGAGACTAAAAATAGCAGACCTAGGTAAATACATAAAAATAGGAATAAGTAGAGCAGGAATGAATCTCATAACATCTAGCATAAACACAGTAAACTATACAAGCTTACCAGTAGAATTTGAAAATGAATACCTTTATACATACATATACACATTATATAAAAAATTCTATTTTGCAAAAGTTATAAATGATTTTTCTAGTCATATAAAAGGAGCAAAAGCAAAAAAAGAATTTGTAGATTTTACAAATGATATTTGGGTACACGAACTTACAAATAATGATAATGGAATACTAATAGAAAAAAATATAAGAGAAGTACTAGATTTAAGAAAGTTATACAATATAGCAAAAGAACAATATGATGTAACTTATAAAAATTTCAAAATGAAAAATAGTGATATGCTAAACAAAGTAATTTTAATATTGCTAGCAGCCTCAGTAATCACAAACATTGTAAACTTTATAAATTTATATAAATTAAAGTAAGGAATGAAACAAAAATGAACATAACATGTGGCACAGACATAATTGAAATAGACAGAATAAAAAAATTAATAGAAGATGCAAAAGAAAAAGCACTAGATAAAATTTTTACAAAAAAAGAAATAGAATATTGTGAAAGTAAAAATGGAGTAAAATATCAACATTATGCAGTAAGATTTGCCGCAAAAGAAGCAATATTTAAAGCAATATCTAACAAACTAGATAATAAGTTTGACATATCATGGAATGATGTAGAAATATTAAATGACCAAAATGGTAGACCAGAAGTAAACTTCATAACAACAAAAGTAAAAGGAATACAGAGTATAGAGATAAGCCTGTCGCACTGCAAAGAATATGCAGTTGCGACAGTTGTAGCAATATGGTCATAAATTTAAAATAGGCAAGAGAAAGGGAGCATAAAATGGAGTTTTTTGATACACATTCACATTATAATGACGAAAAGTTTGAAGAAGATAGAGAAGATATATTAAATAAAATTTATGAAGATGGAATAACTAAAGCAGTAGTCGTTGGAGATAATATAGTAAATTCAAAAGCGACAATCGAACTTGCAAAAAAGTACGATTTTCTTTTTTGTGCAGTAGGAATACATCCATGTGAGATAGGGGAAACGCAAGAAGAAATAGATAATCAAATCCTAGAAATAGAGAAGATTGCAAACTATGAGAAAAATATAGCAATAGGAGAAATAGGATTAGACTATTATTGGGAAAAAGACCTAGGGAAAAGAGCTTTACAAAAATATGCTTTTTTAGAACAAATAAAATTAGCAAATAAATTAAATTTACCAATAATAATTCACTCAAGAGATGCTATCATGGATACAATTGATATATTAAAAGGAGAAATAAGACCAAATAACAAAGGAATACTACATTGCTGTCAGCTAAATAAAGACCTAGTAAAAACAGGAATAGATACAGGATTTTACATTTCATTTGCAGGACCAATAACCTTTAAAAACTCAAAAAATGCGGAAGAAATAATAAAAATGGTTCCAAAAGAAAAAATTTTAATAGAAACAGACGCACCATACCTAAGTCCGGAACCAAACAGAGGAAAAAGAAATGACAGTCGAAATCTAATATATACTGCTACAAAAATAGCAGAAGTAAAAGGAACAACATTAGAGAAAATAGCAAAAATCACTTATGAAAATGCAAAAAAAATATACAATATAAAGTTGTAATTAAATAAGAAAAGTGGCATTTGGCGACGCCACTTTTCTTATTTCAAATTTCTTAATGCTTCCACTCTTTCATCTAAACTTGGATGAGTAGACCAAATGCTTGATTTTTCTATCTTTTTATCCCTAAATGGAGATGCAATATACATATGTGCAGTAGATTTATTTGCAGATTGTAATTCATTTGGATCTCCAGATATTTTTTGCAATGCTGAAATTAGACTATCAGGGTTTCTCGTAAATTTTGCAGATGTAGCATCGGCAAGAAATTCTCTACGTCTTGATACAGCTAATTGTATCAACTTACCGAATATAGGTGCTAGTATTAGGAATATTAAACCGTACAAGCATCAATATAGTATTTCCTTTACTATCATCATTATCTGAATTATTTCTTCTTCCGACGTAGAAAAAGCTTCTAGTAAATATGTCAGAAAGCATAACGACGAAACCGAACCATTACAGTAACAACAGCAGATAATCTTATATCATAATTTGCAATGTGAGCTAGTTCATGTCCAATTACTCCTTCTAATTCATAATAATCAAGTTTCTCAAGAAGACCAGTAGTTACACAAATAACAGAATGTTCAGGGTCACGACCAGTTGCAAAAGCATTTGGCTGTGCATCTTCAACGATATATAGTTTGGGAGTAGAGCTTAACCCAGAACTTACAACAAGTGCATCTAAAATATTTACTAATTTTTGATTTTCTTCATGAGTTGCAGGTCTAGCTTTAGACATTGCAAGTACAATTTTATCACTATTATAATAAGAGGCAAAAGCTGAAACACAAGAGAATATAAGAGCAATTATAATAGACATTATACCTAAATCAAATGCCATGCAGATATAGTAAACGATTAGTGTAATCATAACTATAAAAATAGAAACGATAAGTGCAGACCTAATTTTATTAGAGCGAATATCTTCATACATATAAAATTTACTCCTTTCTAAATATAATAAAACCAGCTAAAAAATACCTAAGTAGGAACTTTTATAGCTGATTAAAAAGTAAGTTATTTTCCAAAATCAACTTTGACATTGTTTCTAGCTTCATTATCAGTTACAACAAATAAAGTTTGAGGTTTGAAACCGAACATAGAGGCTATTATGTTAGTCGGAAATACTGAAAGTGCAGTATTATACATAGTTACACTATCATTATAAAATTGTCTTGAATAAGAAATTTTGTTTTCAGTATTTCTAAGTTCCTCTTGTAATTCAGAAAAGTTTTGATTAGCTTTTAAGTCTGGATAATTCTCAGAAACTGCCATAATAGTTTTTAACGCTCCTGTAAGTTGATTATCAAGTTCAACCTTTTCGCCAATACTGTGAGCACCAGCCCAAGCAGTTCTAAGTTCTGTAACTTTAGTTAAAACATCTTTTTCATGTTCCATATATCCTTTTACAGAGTTTACAAGATTAGGTATTAAATCGAATCTTCTTTGAAGTTGTACATCAATTTGCCCCCAAGCATTTTCAGTTTTTAATTTTCTTCGAATAAGTCCATTGTAAGACATTATTACCCAAAGAATAATGATGACAACAACAGCAACAATAGCTATCCACATAAAAAATCCCTCCTTTAGATTTTATAAATCTCTAATATATATAATAACATATATATTAAGGAAATACAATGGATAAATTGTGAATATTTGATGGAAGGTTTAAAATAATGTTTGTTCTGTGGAATGTTTGGATATAAAGTATTGCAAATTATAAGATATTATGATAATGTTATAATAATAAATGAAAGTTGTTGCAAGGAGAAATACTAGTACTTATAATATTTAGACAAAAGTAATGATGAATTCAGGAAGGAGCAATTATTATGAAGGTAGGAATAGGGCAAGATAGTCATAGATTTGATTTTGAGAATAAATTAAAGAAATTAGTTTTAGGCGGAGTTGTTTTCGAAAAAGAGCCACCTATGCAAGCTAATAGTGATGGAGATGTAATTTTGCATGCAATTACAAATGCTATATCAGGTATAACTTGCAAAAACATATTAGGAGAAATTACAGATAAAATGTGCAAAAGTGGAATTACAGATAGTAGAGAATATCTAAAAAAAGCATTAGAAGACTTAATAATTATAGGAGAAAAAATACAACATATTTCAATTAGTATAGAAGTAAAAACACCTAAAATGGCACCCAAAATTCCAGAAATGAGAAAAAGCATAGCAGAAATACTAAGCATAAAAGAAAATCAAGTAGGCATAACAGCAACCACAGGCGAAGGACTTACAGCCTTTGGAAAAGGAGAAGGAATTGCAGTGATAGTAATTTTAACAACTGGAAATTAAAAAATAATCAATAATTATAAAAACTATAGTAAAGCAAAGTAGCCGTAAGACTTAAAAATATAAATAATTGTGAAAGGTACTTAAATTATGCAAGGGGTATATAAAAAGGCAAGGGCTAAAATTAATTTATATTTGGAAATAACAAATAAAAGAGACGATGGATATCATGATATCGAAAGTATTTTTCAAAAAATTAATTTGTATGACGAATTATATATAGAAAAACTTTTTGGTCATAGTGGAATAGAAATAAAATCAAATAACAGAAGTTTAGAAAATAGCAAAAATATAATTTATAAAGCATATTACAGATTAAAAATGGAATTCCCACAAATAACAAGAGTAAAAGTAATATTAAAAAAGAATATTCCAATGCAAGCAGGTTTAGGAGGAGGAAGCTCTGATTGTGCAACTTTTATTGAAGGAATAAATAAATTATTTAATTTGAAATTAACAAAAGAAAAAATGAAAAAAATAGGCAAAGAATTAGGTGCAGATATTCCTTCTATGTTCCATGAAAAACCATTAATTGCAAGAGGAATAGGAGAAATAATAGAAGAAATAAATGATACTATTAAATATTATTTAATAGTAATTAAACCGAATTTTTCATGCAGTACAAAAGAAATGTATAAAAAAATAGATAAAAAAATGGAAAATAAAAAAGAAATCGAAACAAAAAATAATATGCAGGAAATAAAAAAAGGAATAATAAATAAAAACATCAAAAAAATATCTGAAAATTTATACAATGTATTTGAAAAAAACGTAGGAAATTTGAAAGAAATCATGAAAATAAAAAAAGAACTCTTAGGGCTAGGCGCAAATGGGGCTTTAATGACAGGAAGCGGTTCGTGTATATACGGAATATTCGAAAATAAAAATCAAGCAAAAAATGCATATAAAAAAATGCAAGAAAAATATGAAATATATTATACAATATCAAAATAATATTAAAAAAAGAGGTAAAAAATGAAAATATCAGGAATTATACTTGCAGCAGGGAATAGTACAAGATTTGGGCAAAATAAAAATAAGAATTTATTTGAAATAAATGGAGAACCAATTATTTCAAATAGTTTAAAAATTTTTGACAATTCAGAAAAAATAAATGAAATATTATTAGTAATAAAAAAAGAAGAAAAAGAATATTTTGAAGAAATAATTAAAAGAAATAAATTTAAAAAAACAATAAAATATGTAATAGGTGGAAACACAAGAAAGGCATCAGTTTATAATGCTATAAGTCAAATTGATAGTGATTATGTAGTAATACATGACGGAGCTAGACCTAATATTAAAGAAGAATATATAGAAAAATCCATAAAAGAATTAGAAGAATATAAAGGTGTTACTATAGCTGTAAAAGCCAAAGATACAATAAAAATTTGTAATGAAAATCAGGAGGTAGTCGAAACCACAAAGAGAAGTAATACTTGGCTAATACAGACACCTCAAAGTTTTGACAGAAAGATTCTTAAGGAAGCTCATGAAAAGTTTGATGCTAATGATGAGAGCTTAACAGATGATTGTATGATACTTGAGAAATGTGGTTATACAGTTAAAGTTATTCAAGGAGACTATGAAAATATTAAGGTTACTACTTTTGGAGATATTAAGTTAGTATAATGGTTGAGTTTAGTGCTATAATTAACGGCAAGCTATCTTTTGGTAAACGCTTGCCTGTGTAGTGTGGATTATTAATCTTAAAAATATGTGATAAAATATTGAAAAAATCGATTAAATATTATAAAATAATATCAATAATTTGTAAAAAAATAAATTATTATATCACAAAAAGTAAAAAACTTTTTTTGCAAGGTTACTAAATATGACAAACATTTTAGAAAAAAGCTTGTATACTTAGGAAAAAGCAAAAAGCAAAAAACAAAAAAAGTTAGAAGGTGGTAAGGATGTTTCAAAATATAGCAGAGGAAGAAAAAGAAGAAAACGTAGTAGTTGAAGAGACAGAACTTAAAGAAAAAGTTAATGTAAAAGAAATTATAAAAAAATTATGTACAAAACAAAATATATTAGTATATATTATTTCATTTATGCTATCTACAATTAGCACAGTGAATGGAATCGCTCCATTTGCATTAGCAATTTTTGCGGGAACTTTATCAAATGGATTGCCAGCGGGAGTGATATTCATAATAACTTTAATTGGTACAATGATACGGAATAGGCACTGGTGCTTCTCTTACATATATGTTAACAGCTTTAGTTTTTATTGGAATGGTTCTTATTTTTAAACCATGGTATGAAGAAGAGTATAAAAGTGAAAGAAGAAAACTTGGTAAATATGTAATACTAAGTGTAATTTTAGTACAGACAATACAAGTTTTTCTGAAAGGATTTTTATTATACGATTTATTTTTAGGTTTTACAACAGCAATCGTAACTTACATATTTTATAAAATATTTTCAAATTCGCTTATTGCAATAAGTGAATATGGAATTACAAAGGCATTTACAGTTGAAGAAGTGGTTGGAGCAAGCTTAATGCTTGCAATATCAGCAACTGCTTTTAGAGATTTTCAAATTTTAGGATTTGAGATTAAAACTGTATTATGCATACTTATAGTATTAGTGCTTGGTTGGAAAAAAGGCATATTAATTCGGAGGGACAAGCGGTATTACAATTGGAGCAGTTTTAGGAGTAATAGGTGGTAGTGAACAAATTTTAGTTGCATCATTTGCTATATCACGGAATGATAGCAGGATTTTTAAGTAAATTTGGAAAAATAGGAGTAATACTTGGATTTGTAGCAGGGAATGTATTACTTGCATATGTAGCAAATGGAAATACAGAAGAAATAATTTATTTAAAAGAGATAGTAGTGGCATCCCTAGGATTATTGCTTGTACCAAAAAATATGCAAATTAATATATCAGACTTTTTTGGACAAGATTTATACTTGCCAGCAGGCAGAACATATGCGTTAGAAAGTAATAATAATACAATAAATAAATTAAATACAATGACAGAGACAATAAATGAAATGTCAAGGAGTTATAAAGAGGAAAGCAAACTAGACACAATAGAAGAAGACAGCAAAAAAGCTTTTTTTGAAGAGATAGAAGAAAAATTAGAAAATTTAAAAGAAAATATTTTATATGAGGATTTAAGTGATGAAGAAAATGGATTATTAAATGAAATTTTTGAAATATTATTAGAAAAAAATAGTATAAAAAAAGAAGATATATTAGATATTTTAGAAAAAAGAAATGAATATGTACTAGGGTTTGAAGATTTTGATACAAATTTAAAAATTGAAGAAGATATAAATAAAATTGTAAGATTAATAAATGATACATATAAAATAGGGAAAATAAATAATCTGTGGAAACAAAGGATTAAAGAAAGTAAAAAAGTTATATCTAGTCAATTAGATGGAGTATCAAGAGCTATTACAGATGTAGCAAGATCAATGCATATTGGAAAAAATAAATTCGAAGAAGAAAAAAAAGAGATTATTATACTTTGTAGACAAAAGGGTATTGATGTAGTAGAACTTGAAATCGAAAAGAGTAAAAGTGGAAGATATAAAGTAAGTATTTATACTAAATACAGCGAACAAGATGAAAAGACAGACGAAATTGAAATAATATTGTCAAGGATTTTAAGAAGTGATATAGTGCTTTCAAAAAGTACAACTTCACTTGAAGATAAAGCACTATGCAAATATACATATATGTCAAAGGACAAGTTTAATATACAAATTGGAATTGCTACTGAAAAAAAAGATGGTACACCAGTTTCAGGGGATAGTAATGTAGAAACAAGACTAGATGATGGTAAATATTTAATTGCAATAAGCGACGGAATGGGAAGCGGTCTAGATGCAAAAAAAGCAAGTCAGACAGCTGTAAATATGCTAAGCAGAATGTTAAGTAGTGGATTTGATAAAGATACATCAATGGAACTTATAAATAGCAGTATGTATATAAATTCAAAAGAGGATAGTTATGCAACACTAGATATAGCCATATTAGATTTGTTCTCAGGTAATATGGAATTTATGAAAAACGGTGCTTGCCCAACATTTATCAAAAATCAAAGGAATGTAAAAGTAGTAAAATCAGTTTCACTTCCAGCAGGGATACTAGACGAAGTAGATTTAGTTGTGTATGATAAAGACTTAAACGATGGTGATATAATAATAATGTGTTCAGATGGAGTACTTGAATCTAATCTCGAATACGAAAATAAAGAGATTTGGATAAAAAATCTCCTAGAAGAAATAGAAACAGATAATGTACAAAAAATAGCAAATATATTACTAGCACAAGCTGTTGACAATGGAGTAGGAAAAGCTAAAGATGATATGACTGTAGTAGCTTTTAAGATTAAAAAGATTTAGTTTAAATTAATGTATTAAAAAAATTGGAAATTAGAACTGAGAAACTAAGCAGGTCTAGTTTCCAATTTTTCTATTTTAAACTCTTGATTTTTCTCTTGACTTAGGGTAAAATAAAATCGGTGAAATAATTTGAGTTATAATAAACGAAAGAATAAAAATAAAATTCCAGACGGACCTATTCCAGCACATAGGCTTAAAGCCACTAGTAAGGTAATGGCTATTGTGTTTGTTTTACTTGCTAGCAGAATAGGATGGATACAGTTTGTACAAGGAGCAGAACTTAAGGAGAAAGCATCTAGACAGCAGACTTTAAATAAGATTATTAGCCCACAAAGAGGCAGTATTCGTGATGTTAATGGTAAATACCTTGCAGTTAGTGCTCAAGTAGATACAATTACAATAAATCCATCAAGTTTTATCGTAAAGAATAATGACCCAAGTGAAGCTAAGAAAAAAACACTAGACAATCAACAAAAGATTGCAAAAGCTTTATCAGATATTTTTACACTTAATTACGAAGAAACTCTTGCAAAGGTTCAGAGTGAAAAGAAAACAGAAGTTATTGCAAAACAAGTAGATAAAGAATTAGTAGACAAGCTAAAGAGTTGGCAAGAGGAGAATGAAATAACTACTGGAATAAATATAGATCCAGATACCAAAAGATATTATCCATATAATAATCTGGCATCTCATGTTTTAGGCTTTACAGGAACAGATGCACAAGGATTATATGGGATTGAAAGTAGTTGGGACGATACACTAAGAGGTACATCACGGAAAAATTGTTACAACAGCAAATGTAAATGGAAGTCAAATATCAGATGACAATGAACAATATGTAGATGTACAAAACGGTTCAGACATATACTTAACAATTGATGTAAATATACAGAAAATAGTCGAACAATATTTAAAAGAGGGCGTAGATGGTTGTGGAGCAAGAGCAGGTTCAGCAATTCTTATGAATCCAAAAACAGGAGATATACTTGCAATGGCCACATATCCAGACTATAACCTAAATGAACCATTTACAATAAATAATGAAGAAGACAAAGAGAAATGGGATACATATCAAAATTCAGAAAAAAAAGATAAATTGGAATACATGTGGCAAGACAGAAATTTTGGAAAAACGTATGAGCCAGGTTCTACATTTAAGTTAATAGTATCAGCAGCAGCTCTAGAAGAACAAATGCTAACAACAGACCAAATGGGAGATTTTAAATGTGAGGGAGCCTTAAAAGTAGCAGAAGATGAAAAACCAATAGCATGTGCAGGACATGAAGTACATGGAGCACAAAGTCTAAGAACAGCACTTAAGAATTCTTGTAATGGGTACTTTATGAATTTAGGAAAAAAAATAGGAGCAACAAAATTATATAAATATTTTGATGCATTTGGACTATTTGAAAGAACAGGAGTATCAATTCAACGGAGAAAGTAGAAGTAGATTTCACCCTTTAAATGAAGTAGGACCAGTAGAACTTGCTGTAACTTCATTTGGTCAAAGATTTGATATAACACCACTTCAATTAATTACAGCAGTATCTGCAATATCAAATGGAGGAACATTAATTCAACCTAGAATAGTAAAACAAGTATCAGATAAAAACACAGAAACAGTTACAGAAATAAAAAGTGAAGAAGTAAGAAGAGTAATTTCAGAAGATACATCAAAAAAGCTTAGAGATATGATGAGAACAGCAGTGGAAGGTAGAGAAAAAGTATATGGAAGCGTTATAGGCTATGAAATAGGAGGAAAAACAGGAACCTCAGAACCACCAGTAAATAATGAAGATGAAGGATATGCAGTTTCATACCTAGCAATCGCACCATCAGAAGAACCAGAAGTAATAGGATTAGTTGTAGTATATAAGCCAGATGTAGAAAATCCATATGGTAGTAGGATAGCAGCTCCAATACTTTCAAAAATACTTACTGATGTACTTCCATATATGGGGATAGCATCAGATAAATCAAACACAAGTAGTGTATCTACATCAGTATCAAGGACAATGAAATTGCCAGATGTTACAAATAAAACAGTTACAGAAGCAAAAAAATCACTAGAAAATATAGGCTATAAAGTTATTACAAAAGATAACGGAAACAATAATTCAGCATTAGTTACAGAACAAGTACCTCCAAAGGGTACAACAGTTATAGAGGGAGCAACAGTTGTATTATATACAGAAGAAAACAATATGAGGACATCAGTTGCGGTACCGAAACTTATCGGGAAAACACTTTCAGAAGCAAAGAATGCACTTGCAGAAAATGGATTAAATATTTCTTATACAGGAAGTGGAAAAGTAGTAAGTCAAGACAAAAAAGAAGGAGAGGAAGTAGAGCAAGGAACTATTATTACAATTAATTTGGAATAATTAAAAAGGTTTTGAAGTAAATATGGAGTATATAGATATAAAAAAAGGATACACAAAAGAAGATATAAAAGAAATAGCAAAAATAATAAAATCCGGAGGAATAGTAGCAATTCCAACAGATACAGTTTATGGAATAGCTACATCTTGCACAAATGAAGAAGCAGTAAGACATATATATGATATAAAAAATAGACCAGCAACAAATCCAATAAATATTATGGCAACAAATATAAAAATGATTAAAAAGGTTACAAAAGGATTATCGAAAAAGGAAAAGAAGATAATAAAAAAATTTTTTCCAGGAGCAATGACTATAATACTTGAAAAAAAGGACATAATACCTGAAATTGTAACTGCCAGAAGAGATACAGTAGGAATACGAATACCAGATAGTAACTTCTTGTTAGATTTAATAGAAAATATAGGAGAACCAATTGTAGCAACGAGTTGCAATAGTGCAGGAGAAGAACCTTTAATAAATCCAGAAGAAATCCTAAACAAGTTTGGAGATAAGCTTGACTGCTTAGTAGATGATGGTAAATCAAAAATTGGCAAACCATCTACTATTATCAAAGTAGAAAACGAAAAAGTTATAATTTTGCGTGAAGGACCAATTAGTAAAGAGGAAATAGAAAGGAAGATAGGAAAATGTTAGTAGGATATTTAGTTACATTTATAGTTAGTATGATACCAATTATAGAACTTAGAGGAGCGATACCAATAGGAGTGATTACATTCCATTTATCATACTTTGAAGCATTTATTATAAGTTTCATAGGAAATATATTACCAGTATATTTTATAGTCAAATTTATCAGACCAATATTTGATTTGTTAGGAAAAATAAAAATTTTAAAGAAAATAATAGACTGGGCAACAGAAAAAGCAACAAAGAAAATATCAGAAAGTGAGAAACTAAAAAAAGCAACCCTACTAGGAGTATTCCTATTTGTAGCAATTCCAGTGCCAGGAACAGGAGCATGGATGGGGTCGTTAATAGCAAATTTCCTAGACCTAGAAGCTAAAAAAGCAGTTCCAGTAATAGTAGCAGGAGTATTCACAGCAGGAATAATAATGCTAGGATTAACAGCAATAGCTAATGGAGGAATAAATATCTTATTCTCACGTGGATAAATATAAAAAGTAAGTAAAGCACTTAAAAAAGTGCTTTACTTTTTATGTAAATCGTAGTATAATCTAGTATGAAATGGAGGCAAGAAATTCCTTCATTTTGAAAAAAGCCACTGTAAGCAATGCAAAAAGTGGCAAAAATTTGAAAGGGGACTAACAATGGACCAGAGCAAACGGAAAGTCTCGAGAGGAGGTATATCAGGGGCAGTTGCAATCATTGCATTCTTCCTGCTGATAGCCTTGATTATGGGACTTGACCAAAGCTACCAAAGCACGCATTATCAGCAAAACACAAGCATCCAAGAAGTGGACTGTAGCAAATTAACTGTAGATGAGGCAAAAGAAAAAATTGAAACCCGAGAAATCGTTTTACTATTTTCAAATGCCAAAACTTACAGTGCTACAGCAAAAGAACTTGGAGCAACAATCAGTGACATTTGCGAATTAGAGGAATTCTTAAAATCTGAACAAGAAGGTGGAGAAGAGAGAGACTTCATTTTAAGTGAGAAATCGTGGAGTGTGGATAGCGCAAAACTTACGAACTTTCTTAAAGGAATTAGCGAACTTAAGAAAGAAAACATGCGCAATCCTACAAATGCGCACCTCGAGTTTCTGGATACTGGGAGTGTTCAAATTATTTCAGAAGTTGAAGGGAACTATATAGAGTTTGAAGATGCATGTAATTTTGCGATTTCTGCTCTAAAACAAGGTGCAAGCTTCATAGATTTTGAAGAAGCAATGCGGGTTACACCAGACATTACAGCTACTAACGACGAACTTACAGTTGAAGCAAACAGGCTAAACAAAATTCTGAATGCCAAAATTACCTTTGAACTTGAAAGAGGAGAAACATATACTCTTTATTATGGCTCAGCCATAAAAGATTGGGTCAAAGTAGAAGGAAACGAGATATCCATTGACATTGAAGGAAATCTCAGAAACTTTGTAGAAGGCTTAAATTCAAGAGTATATGAACTCGGAAAAATTTTTGAGTTCGAGACACCAGACGGCGAAACTGTATCAGTTCCAGTATTAGAAGAAGACCGAAATCGAGTTGACATTGAAGCTGAGATAGCTCAGCTAAAATCGGAACTTGAAAGAGGAGAAAATATTTCAAGAGAGCCTATCTATGCCCATCAGAATAAGATAGACCCTAATGGAGATCTTCTTCTCACGAACAAAGAAAAGCAATGGGTAAAGTACTATAAGGAAGGTAAACTTCTTATAGAAGGACCATGCGTTACTGGAACCAAAGATACCAGTAGAGAGACGCCAAGAGGTTTGTTTTATGTAGAATATAAACAAACCCCAAAAATATTCCGGAAATATGGCGGAAGGTCTGAATATTGGATATATCTGAAAGGTAGCAATGGCATCGGATATCATGACGCACCTTGGAGAGTAGACACTGCTGAACGTACAGAATTTGTACCAGAAACATATGTAACTGACGGCTCCCATGGATGCATCAATATGCAAGAGGCTGTAATAGAAGTAATCTTTGAGAACATAGCAAAAGGAACTTTGACAATAACCGATTAGACCCCAAAAAAGGAAAAAGAGCAGACTTAGTTTTAAGTTTGCTCTTTTCCTTTTTCAAATTATTTCACGAAAAACAATTTTAATATTTCATAGGGAAAAAACAACTTCGGAATACCAAAATAAAAAACAAGCAAATTTTGTAATATTTGTAATAATAAAGATATACAAACTTAATAATATAAAAAAACAGTATAAAACCCTAAAAATCCGTAAATATATAAAAAATAGTTTTAAAAAAA
This sequence comes from Clostridia bacterium, assembly GCA_022791835.1. Lineage (GTDB taxonomy): Bacteria > Bacillota > Clostridia > TANB77 > CAG-508 > JAAWPK01. The sequence continues at coordinate 76,445 of JAAVZW010000064.1, forward strand.
CTGAGATTGACAGTTTTATTTTTTTTCTTATAATAAAAAGGTAAGATAAACCAAAGAAAGGGTAATGGCGAAAATAATTGAAAAACAATATTCAAAAGATAATTAAAAAAGCAATACTTATTCTAGTATGCTTCATAATATCAATTATTTCAAACATGTTTACAGTAGGTGCAGTAGAAGATGATACATTCTGTGAAGATTGTATAACACCAGCATCAAATCAATACATAGAACTAAGAGGGACAGAGATAGTAGATGTAGATGGAAATGGGAAACAACTTATCATGGAACTCTGGGGGCATAATCTAACATTCAAACGGATTTGACGTAAGATTTAAATATGATTCAGATAACCTAAAACCTTCAGCACTATCAGATATATATGGATCAAACATAAATGACGAAACAGAAGAAGGAGAAGAAATATATATACACGAGCCAGAATTTAATGGATACATGGAACTATTTACATTGCCAGGACAAGCAGAAGGAGTATTAAGAGCAATTTATTCATTTTTCCCACCAGCAGTTGAGACAGAACATATGGTAAAAGATGCAAATGGTAATATGATAATAGATACAAAAGGAGATGTTCTCCTTGGAAAAATGGGATTTAAGTTATTAAATGACGAAGGCACATATGATATAACAAAATTTACATTAGTAGAAGATACAGAATACGCACCACAAACAGGAATAAACATAAATATGGATGGGATATTCGCAAGCAATTCTCACTATGAAGCACAATCAACCTTTAGATTTACAGAAGGCAAAAAAGACTTAAGCTTAACAAATATAACATTAAGCCATACAGATAAAATAGAAGATATACCAGATGAAACAACATATAAAGAATATACATTAACACCAACCTTTGCCCCAGAAACCTTAGAATATGAAACAACAATATTAGAATATATAGATGACATAGATATAAAAGTAAAAAAGAGTGATGAAAAAGCAAAACTAAAAATAAAAATACCAAAACGAGATGAAAATGGAAATTTAGTTTATGAAGAAGATGGAACAACAATTGTATATGAAGAAAAAGAACTACAAGATGACACAAACCAAAACATAACACTAAACAAATTAGGAGAACCAGACACAAAAATAACAATAATAATCCTAACAGAAGACGAAAGCGACCAAAATGAATATGTAGTAAATATAAAAAGACCATATGGAACAATACAAGGAAGTATACAATTAGGCTCAGAATTAAGAGAAGTAACAGAAGCAAACTATGGAAACATTGTACAATACATAGCAAATGCAACAGTGTATAAATCAGGAGAATTTAATTGGGATGGAATAGTACCAGAAGAAACAAACTTATATGAACTTGAAGATTTAGAATTGCAAGCGCAAGTAGAGACAGACGGAAATGATGGAAGTTATAGATTATATGTAATACCAGGGAAATATGACTTAATATTAGAAAGAATAGGATTTCTAGCACATGTTGTAAAAGGAATAACAGTCAATGAAAATGATGTAATAGACATAGATAACAAGATATTAATTGAGGGAGATGTAGACAGAAGCGGAGTAATAAGCTTAGCAGACATAGTAGAAGTAGTAGACAGATTAGACACAGCAGATGGAGATGGAATCTATGACTCAAGATGTGACTTTGGACAAAAAGGATTTATAGCATTATCAGACATAGTAAGTGTAGTAGATAATATGGATATGTTAATAAATATAGAGGAATATGTATAAAGGAGAAAGACGATGAAAATAAAAAGAAAGTTAGCCCTATTAACAGTATTAATAATCATAATGAACTTATTTGCACCATATAGTATATTGTTCAATAATACTGTACAAGCAGCATTACAAGTAATCGAAGATAAGCCAATAGTATTAAGCAATCTAGGAATTACCCAAAAAGGTGCAAATAGAGTACTTGCAGTTCAAGTAGCATTAAGCTCAGAAACAATAATAAAAGGAATGGACTTACAATTCAAAGCAGATAGTACAAAATTAACACCTTGTAATAAAAATACTGGTGCAGCAGCTACAGGAATAACTATGATATCTACACAAAGTGGTTACTGTATGTCAACATTCCAAAAAAAGACATATACAAAAACAACAAATGCATTCAGAATTACAACAACAGAACCAACAGGAGGAACAGACTTTGTTGAAAATGGATATGTTCCGGGAACAATGGGAGATAATTTTGGAGATCCAGAATTAGATGAACTAGGAAAAGGCTTACCAACATACTATCCACTAATAACTCTATATTTCAAAGTATTAGATGACAGTCTTACAAATGATAATATAACATTAGACCTATTTACATTAATACCAGTTACAGGGAGTTTACCAACAGGAGGCTCAGTATCATATGTGTCATCAGTAGGTGGAAACACAATAAAAAATATAACAGAATTCCACGGACAAGGCTTTGCAGAGGCAGAAAAAGCAGTTACAGGAATAACAGTAAAAACACCACCAACAAAAACAAACTATGAACATGGAGATACAGTAAATTTAACAGGTGGAGAAATTACAATTACATATGATGATGGTACAACAGAAGATATAAGCATGAAAGACCCAAATGTATCAATACAATCAGGTAGCCCAGTAAATAAGGACACAGCAAAAGTAACAATATCATATAAAGGAAAAACAACAGAATTTCCAATTACAGTAATAGACCCAGTAGTAAGTTTTGCAGTAAAAACACCAATGACAAATCTAGAATATACACATGACCAAAACTTAAATTTCACAGGATTAACATTAGAAGCAACAACAAAAAGTGGTAGCAAAATCCCATTAACACAAACAAGTGCAGGAGTAACAACAAGTGCAGGAGTAAGTGGAGGAGCATTAAAAGCAGATGTAAATTCAACAACATTTACAAAAACATCACCAGATGGAGAAATACCAGTAAAAGGAACACAAAAAGTAACATTTACATATGAAGGATTCTCAGCATATCAAACAATAGTAGTAAATGACACAATATCAAGTGTAAATATAACAAACCAACCAAGTAAAGCAATCTATAAAGCAGGAGAAACATTAAACCTAGCAGGAGCAGTAGTTCAAGTAACATTAGGAAGTGGAGCCAAAACAAATATAAACTTACCAGATGGAGCAGTAACAATATCAAGCCATAATACAGGACTAGTAGGAGCAAAACAATTATTAACAGCAACAGTAGCAGGAAAAACAGCCCCAGAAACTATAGATATAGAATACTATGACTATATAACAAAAACAGAATTAGTAGAACCAGATAAAGTAGAATATAACTTAAATGAAACACTAAATCTAACAAATGGAAGAATAAAAGCAACATGGAAACAAGGAGGACTAAAAAGTGTAGTATTAACGCAAGCAATGGTATCTACACTAGATAGTAGCACAGCAGGAACAAAAACACTAACAGTAACATATAACGTAGAATATACACTATCAGACGGAACAAAAATACCAGATACATTTACACATACATTTGATGTAGAAGTAATAAACAATGTAAACAGCATAAGTATAACCCCACCAACAAAAACAAGCTATAATCACGGAGAAAATTTATCAACAGACGGAACTATCACATTACACTATGCAGACGGAACAACAAGCACAGTACCATATGCAAACAATATAGTAGTAAAAGAAACAGATGGTACAGCACTAAATATGAGTCCAGCAAGCTATCCAAGCACACAAAAAATATCAAAAACAGTAGAACTAAGCTATACAGATGCGACATCAGGCAAAAAAGGAACAGCAAATTACACATTTGACCTAATAAATGACCTAAAATTAATAGCAGTACATAGCACAAACCACAAAACATCATATAACATAGGAGAACCAGAAGACCTAACAAACTTAGAAATAAGAGCAAAAAGAGCAGTAGGAGAAGAAAGTGTAATAACAGTAAAAGGAAATAGCGCAGTAACTGTAACAGGATTCAATTCAAGTACAGCAGTTGCAACTTTACCACAAACAATAACATATACAGAAAATGGAATAGCAAAGAGCACAACATTCAACATATCAGTAGCAAATGGAGTAACAGGAGTAACAATAACTCCACCAACAAAAACTACATATAAACACGGAGAAGGGCTAGACCTAAGCACAGGAAGTATAAATCTAACATATGCAGATAACAGCACAGGAACATTGCCAATAACAGATGCTACAATAACAGAAATAGGTGGCGGAGCAGTAAACATGAGCCCTGCAAGCTATGACAGCACACAGAAAGTAGCAAAAACACTAATAATAAGCTACACAGACCCTACAAGTGGAAAAACAGCCACAGCAAATTATCCAATAGAGATTATAAATGACATAAAGAGCATAGCAGTAAACAGCTCTATACATAAAGTATCATATAACGTAAATGATACACTAAATACAGACAATTTAACAATACTAGTAACAAGAGCAGTAGGAACAGAAACAGTAACAGTAAAAGGAAATAGTAAAGCAGTAGTTAAGAACTTTAACTCAACTAAAGAAAATACAAATTTAACACTAACAATAGAATACACAGAAAACGGCATAATGAAATCTACAACTTACAATGTAAGCATAACAGACCAAGTAACAGCAATAAACAGCATAACCTTTCCACACACAAAATATAAACACAATGAAGAATTAAACCTAACAGGAGCAAAAATCAATGTACAAAAGGGAAGCGGAGCAGTAGATGTAGACTTAAGCATAGCAATGATAACAGGCTACAACAAAGACACACTAGGAGATCAAAAACTAACAATAAGTTATGGCGGACAAACAATGACAGATGCTGTAACAGTGAATGTAAAGGATTATGTAACAGAAATAACACTTAGCCAAAGCAATATAGAAGGAACATATGGAGAAGAACTACAAGCTATAATAGATAGGCTAAACCTAACATATACAGTACACTATTCAAAAGCAGGAGCAGAAGAAGCAGTCAAAGTTGCAACAAGCATGATAGATGGATACAATAAAAACACAACAACAACTCAAAACCTACAAGTTGTATATAGAGACAATAACGCAAATAGTTATACAGTAGGAGACGATTTTGACAAAGACATAAACATAACATTAAGAAACAGCATAGTAAAAATAGATATAAAGAAACCAACAAAATCTATATATAAACACGGAGAAAGCATAGACAAAACAGGAGGAACAGTAACACTAACATATGCAAATGGAGACAAACAACCGGGAGATATATCAAAACTAAAAATAACAGAATCAGATGATAGTACAGTAAACATGAGTCCATCAAGTTATGACAGCACAAATAAGTTAGCAAAAACACTAAAACTAAGTTATACAGAAGGTGGAAAAACAGAAACAGCAGACTATCCAATCGAAATAATCAATGACATTAAAGGAATAACTGTTCATAGCACAAATCACAAGAAAGCATACAATGTAAATGATAGTCTAGACATAACAAACCTAGAAATACTAGTAACAAGAGCCTCAGGAGCACCAGAAGTAATAAGAATAACAGACCCAAGTAAAGTTACAGGATTTAACTCAAGCACAGAAAATACAAGCTTACCACTAACAGTAAGCTACACAGAAAACGGAATCACAAAGACTACAAGCTACAATGTAAGCATAACAGACCAAGTAACAGCAATAAACAGTGTAACCTTCCCACATAAAAACTATAAATACAATGATGAATTAAACTTAGATGGAGCAAAAATCAATGTACAAAAAGGAAGCGGAGCAGTAGATGTACCATTAACAACAGCAATGATAACAGGCTACCATAAAGATACAATTGGAAACCATACATTAACAATAAGCTATGGAGGACAAACAGATACAAGTGTAGTAGTTAATGTAAAAGATTATGTAACAGGTATAACACTAAATAAAACAAATGTAAATGGAGAATATGGAAACGAACTAGTAAAAATAATAAGTGACAATACAATAACATACACAATAAACTATGCAAAAGCAGGAGCTACAACCCCAACAGCACTTGCAACGAGTATGGTTAAGACAGCATATGATAAAAACCATAGCGGTTCACAAATACTAGATATAGAATATATAGATAGTGACACAAACAGCTTTACAAACGGAACACCATTCAAAGCAACACTAACAGTAAACCTAACAAGCCAAATAAAAACAGTAACAATATCAGAACCAACAAAGAAAAATTATACACATGGAGAGGCATTAGACTTAACAGGAGGAACAATAACATTTACATACAGTGATAACACAACCGGAACAGAACCTATAACAAGTGCAACAGTTGCAATAGAAGATAACCTAGACAAAACAGGAATGAGACCAGCTACATATGGTGCGACAAACCAAGTAACAAAAAATGTAACATTAACTTATCGCACATCAAATGGCAAGACAGGAACAGTAACATACCCAATAGTTATAACAAACACAATAGAAAAAATTGAAATAGCAACATCAGCAGATGGAGCAGGAATAACAGCTCCAAAGACAGAATATAAGGTAAAAGAACTATTTGATGATACAAAAGGAAGCATAAAAGTAACAAGAAAAAATGGAGATACGAGTATAATTCCGCTATCAAATGGAAACATAAGTATAGGAGGCTTTAACTCAGCAACAGAAAATACAAGTTTACCATTAACAGTAAGCTATACAGAAAACGGAATAACAAAGAATACAAGCTATACAATAAGTGTAAAAGACAGTATTGAAAGCATTCTAAGTGTAAATTTACCAAAGAAAAACTACAAATACAATGAAGAGCTAGACTTGACTGGAGCAACAATAACTGTACAAAAATCAAGTGGAGCAGAGACAATTACATTAAAAGCAAACATGATAACAGGATACACAAAAACAAAATTAGGAAACCAAGAATTAACAATAAGTTATGGTGGAAAAACAGCAAAAGTTACTGTAAATGTTGCAGACTATATACAAGATACAATATTCACAAGACCAACCAAAACAACATATGAATATGGAGCAACACAATTAGATCTTACAGGTGGAAAAATAAAGAAAATAATGGCAAGCGGAGCATCAACCCCAGATATTCTGCTTACTGACAGCAGTGTAACTTTAAGTGGATATAACCTAAACCAAGAAGGAGCACAAACAGTAACTGTAAAATATGGAGACAAAACCTTTAGCTTTGGAATAATAGTAGAAGACAATGTTCAATCAATAGTAATGAAAGAAACTCCAAAAATAACTTACAAATATGGAGAACCATTAGATGTAACAAATGGAAAAATAACAGTAACCAAATCAAGTGGAAAAACCCAAGATGTAGTTATAACAGCAAGTATGGTATCAAACTTCAGCCCAAATAAATTAGGAGAACAGACATTAAAAGTAACCTATAAGGGAAAAGAAACAACCTATAAAGTAGAAGTAAAAGACTATGTAAAAGACATACTACTTACTGCCCCAAGTAAGAATGTATATAAAATAGGAGAAAGCTTAGACCTAAAAGGTGGAACAGTTCAAACAGTAATGGCGAGTGGAGCAAAAGGAGTAGCAGAAGCTATTACAGAAAGCATGATATCAGACTTTAGCACAAAAACAGAAGGTGCAAAAACAGTAAAAGTAACGTACCAAGGAAAAACAAAAACTTTCCCAATAACAGTAGTAGATAGTGTACAAGATATACGTTTAAAAACCTTACCAACAAAACTAGACTATAAGTATGGAGAAGCTTTAGACGTAAAAGGTGGAAGCATAGAGATAATCAAAGCAAGTGGAAACAAAACAATTGCACTAACAAGTAGCATGGTAAAAGGATATGATGCTAAAAAATTAGGAGTACAAACTTTAAAAGTAGTATATGAAGGCAAAGAAATAGGTGAATTTAAAGTAGATGTAAAAGACTATATAGCAAAATTAGATGTAAAACCAAGTAAGACAGAGTATGAATATGGTGAAAGTCTAGACTTAAAAGGTGCAAAAGTATCAGTAATAACAGCAAGTGGAAAAATACAGGAAACAGTAGATATGACAGCATCAATGATATCAGGATTTGACAATACAAAAGTAGGAAAACAAGCAATAATAGTAAATTACCTAGGACTAAAATCAGCCTTTAATGTAGAAGTAACAGACAAAGTAAAAGGAATAGCAATAGAGAAACACCCAAATAAGATAAATTTTGCATATGGAGAAGAAATAGACGTAACAGGTGGAACACTTGAAGTTATAAAATCAAGCGGAAAATCAAGTGTAAAAATCACAAAGGATATGATATCAGGCTACAACAAGAATCAATCAGGAGCGCAAGTAATAACAGTAACATACAGTGGCTTTACAACAAAATTTATAGTAGTAGTAGGCGAAAAACCAGTTAAACCAGTAACTCCAACAAAACCAGTAACACCAAACAAACCAACTGCTCCAACACCACCAAAAGTAGAAATACCAGAAAAGCCAGTAGTAGAAGAACCAGTTAAACCAGTAGTACCAGAAACACCAGTAGTTCAAGAACCAGTGGAAGAAAAACCAGAAGAAAAGCCAACAGCAGTACTAGGAGTACAAGAAGAAAAGCCAGATATAATAATTCCAACAGTAATAGGTGGAACAGGATTACTAATGCTATTACTTCTACTAGCAACAAAGCGTAACACAAAAGTATATGTAGAAGAAGAAGGAAAATTTGAATTAGGTGGAGGCAAGAAATTAAGTAAGAGACATCCATATATAGACATAGACAAATATTTAGACGGAGAAACATACCTAAACAAAGTAAAAGTAGAACTAAACAAGAAGATAAGCAAACAATTAAACGGAAAAGAATTAGAAATCAAACATAGAGGAATAGTTAAAAAATACACAGTAGCATACAAAAATGAGCCATTCGAGCTAATACTAGAATAATTTACATACAAAGTATTTACAATTTAAAAACTTAATGATAAAATATATTAAAATCAAAAGAAAAGGAAATGAGTATGAGAGGAAAAAGAGCAAAAAAGAGAAGAAAAGTATTTAATATATATAATCTATTAGTATTAGTAAGTATTGTAATAATAGGAGGATCAGCATATGTCCTCCTACTGCGTAATGGCATAGACTTAAAAGAATATCCACCAATTAGTTATGTAGTAGAATGGGTAGAAGGATTAGGAAAAGAAAAAGAACAAGATTCAAACCAACAAAAAAATCAAAACCAAAATAAACCAAATGATAACACGAGCAAAAACAACAATACAAATTCAAGTACAACAACTCCAAAAGATAAAAATGAAACAAATAAACCATATGTAATCGATCCAGGAGTAAGTGTGCTAGAAGATATTACAGAAGAAAAAGCAAAAGAGATAGCCATAGAACAATTCAAAGTATTAGGAGAAAATTCCCTAACTCCAGATAGCTTAGAATGCATTAAAATAAAGAGAGATGACACTCTATACTACTATGTTTCATCAGCAAAAAACACAATAGAGATAAAAATAGAAGGTGGAGTAATAACAAGAATAAACAGTGAATTAGTAGCAAAATAAACAACGCAACCCCCTTGACCATTGAGGTTAGGGGGGTGTAGTTATCATTATGTTACTAAAAAATGAAATATATTACATCTTTGTCGAATTTTGTCGAAAGATTTTACTTGACATTGTGGCAAAAAGACTATAAACTATATACATATAATTTTTATGCATAAAATTAAAAATCAAAACAATCAATAACATCTTAAGTAAGGCACAAAAAATCTTTAGGAGTTCACCTAAAATAAATCAAAAAACAACTAATTTTAAAAAAATAAGAAATTTTTGAATTATATATTGATTTAACTCATTGATTAATATATAATAGAAGGAGAAAAACATGGAAAGAAAAATAGCAGTAACAAATGATATGGCATTCCAACAAATATTTGGAAAAGTAGGAAACGAAAGAATAACAAAAGCACTATTAGAAAAAGTGTTAAATATAGATATAGACGATATAACATTAGATGTAAATAAACAAATATTAGGAGACTTCTGGGGAGATAAAGTAGGGATAGTAGATATAAAAGCGAAATTAAAAGATGGAACAAAAGTAATAATAGAAATGCAAGTAGCGAAGTACAAATATATAACACAAAGGTTACTATACTATTGGGCAAAGAACTATGTAGAAGATTTAAGAAAAGGAGACCACTATAAAAAACTAGATAAAGTAATAGCAATATTAATAATAGCAAAGAATCTAGAAGAATTAGAAGGTATAGACAATTATCATACAAAATGGCAGATAAGAGAGGAGGATGAGAAAGAAAGAAAACTTTTAGACGATTTAGAGATACATATAATAGAACTAGCAAAATTTAATGAAAAAAGTAAAAGACCAGAAAGTGACTGGATAAAATTTATAAAGGAGGGTACAAATATGGGGTGGAAAGAGGACTTTGATAAGGAAATACAAGCAGCAATGGAAGAATTAGACAAAATAGCCTTAGATCCAACAAGAAGAGCAGAATATGAAGCAAAAGATCAATATTTAAGAGATAAGATAGCATTTACGATGGGAGAAATAGAAGATGCAAGAGAAAATGGCAGAGAAGAAGGCAGAGAAGAAGGCAGAAAAGAAGGCAGAAAAGAAGGTAAAAAAGAAGGGAAAGAAATAATGATAAAAGAGACAGCCTTAAGACTAAAATATAAAAACTATACAATAAAGCAGATATCAGAACTATTAGAAATAGATGAAGAAAAAGTAAAACATATAATAGACAAAAATAGATCAGAAATAAAAGCTTAAAAGAACATTTTAAAGCAGATAAGCCCTAAGAAAAAACTAGTTTCATATATTTTTTGTAACAAAAAAATAAACAAAATGTCAAAAAAAAGCTAAAATAAGCGAAAACGCCTTTCCGTAGAGGAAAAAGAGGCGTTTTTTCTATATACTAAAAACCGCTATTGATAAATAAAATAAATTATTTATAATATAGATATAGCATATACAAGGAGAAAAAAATGACAAAGAAGCTAAAGAAAAAGGTCAAAAAAATAACATTAACTATGGCAGGTAGTTTGCTTAGTATTATTGCAGTAAGTGCAATAGGTACTAGGCTATTAACCATGCCAAAAGCAGAATCAGACCAAACTTTAGCAATATCAGCAGAGAGTACAAATAATACATATGCAGGAGAAGTAGAAATAATTGCAGGAAGTAATGATAGAACATCAGAATTATCAGAAGATATAAATATTGCAGAAGATGGAGCAATCCTTTGCAACAGTATAATACAAGGAGCAAGAGATAACGACTTGCCAGATGGAAAATATATTTTTAGAGTTGAAGGAAAAGTAGGAACAACAGTAGAAACAAAAGACTATGCAGTAGAATTAATAAACTTTAGAGAAGATGTAAGATACTCACTAGATGAAGGACAAACAGCAAAAACAATCAGCTTAGGAGACACAACAAAAGAATACAAAACCCTAATAGTAAAATATCATAAAAATCTAACTATAGACGAAGGAGTAACAGTAACAGCAACAAATGTATCAAACCTAACATATAAAAAAGGAATGTACCTATGTGTAATGGGAGATTTAGTAAACAATGGAACAATATCAATGACAGCAAGAGGTACATACAATGTTACAGGAGAAAATGTATTCCTTTGGAAAGACAAAAATGGAAATTATGAATACATTCCAGCAAATGGAGCAAATGGAATACCTGCAAGTAGTAACAAAGGAGGAAGAGTAACTGGTAAAAAAGGAAATAATGGAATAAACAGAGGAACAGGCTCAGGTGGACAAGGTGGGCTTATACATAATGGACTAGGTGGCTCTACAAATAGTTGGATAGGATCAAGTACAGGAGGAACATCATATTCAGGAGGAAATGGATCAGGTGGTGTTATCAACACTAATGGACCAGCAAATTCGGTATCATCAACACAAGCGAGTGCTAATCGTGGTGGAAATGCATATGCTTATAATTCTGGTGGTTGGGTAGATTGGTTTGCAGGAGGAGGAGCAGGAATAACTGGAGGAAATAGTGCATATTATGGAAACTCTACATCAGTAGGTACAGACTCAACAGGAAAAAACGGAACAGGCGGATTATTAGTACTTTATGCAGGCAATTTAACAAATGATGGCAAAATAGAATCAAATGGTTCTAATGGGGCAGGTGCAAATAGATCATTTGGTAGTAGCTATGGAGGAGCAACAGGAGGTGGAGGCTCTCGGTCGGAGGATCAGTAAATATCTTTTACAGTAAAGCAACAAATCTAGGAGCTATTATAGCAAAGCGGTGGATTAGGACGGAGATGTATCTAAATGTACAAATACAAACCATGGACTAATGAATGGTGGTGCAGGAGGAGATGGAAGCGTAACAGTCAATAATATAGCACCAGAACTAAATTATGAAGAAAAAGAAATAATCCTTCAACCAAATGAAACATACCAAATAGACTTAAATAAACTAGGACTAGTAAATAAAAATCCATTACAAGAATATGATACATATGGAGATATAGCTTATGAAATATTAGATACAAATATAGCAGAGATAGATGCATTAAGAATAATAACAGCAAAAACAGAAGGACATACAAAACTAAAAATTACAGATACAACACATAACATAGAAACATACATATACATCAAAGTAAATCAAGGCACAGTACCACAAATTGCAACAGGAACAAACTTTACAATAGCACTAAAGAAAAACGGCACAGTATGGAGCTATGGAAAAGGAGACTTAGGAGAACTAGGGACAGGTAAAAATGATGATACAAATATACCAGAAAAAATAGAAAATTTATCAAATATAGCACAAATATCAGCAGGAAATAGTCATGTAGTAGCGTTATCCGAAACAGGAGAAATCTACACATGGGGACTAAACTCAAAAGGACAATTAGGAAATGGAGAAAACAAGAACTATAATACACCAGTAAAAGTAGACGGATTAAAAAATATAATAAAAGTAAATGCATATAAAGACATAAGCTTAGCGCTAGATAAAGATGGAAAAGTATATATATGGGGAGAAGGCTACTCGAGTTTTCCAATGAAATTAGTAACACAAAATAAATTTGCAGACATATCAGGAGACTTGTTACTAAGTACAGAAGGATTTATATATAACATAGAAGACCTAGAAAATAGAGCAAATGAACTAACACAAATATCTAAAATAAGCAAAGGAACAGAACATGCCATAGCACTATCAGTATATGGATATGCATATACATTCGGAAAAGATAGTGGAAATGGAGAACTAATAAAAAGGGAAACAATAACTGAACATATAGCAAAAAATGTATATGAAATAGTCGCAGGAGAATATACGACTTTTGTAAAATTAGAAACAGATGAAGTCCTAAGAGCAGGACATAATGCAAATGGAAAAATAGGTTTAGGAAGTATAGCAAATACAGATAAGCTAACAAAAATCGATATAGGCAAAAAAATAGAAGTAATATCAAGAGGATTAAGCAAACACACAGGAATAGCGAGTGAAGAAGGCACAGTATACATGACAGGAACAGGCACAAAAGGAGAACTCGGAAATGAACAAAATATAAACTTAACCACATATACCAAAATAGGTAAGAATGAATTAGAAGTAGAAAAAGACACATATTACATGGACATAGGAGAGACACAAGAAATAAAAAGTATATTAAAAAACGCCTTTAATTTAAAAATAGATGGACAAGACGAAGAAAAAACAAACTTTACATACGAAATAGCAGATACAGAAAAATTTAGCATAAACAATACAAATGAAGTTACAGCATTGGATTATGGCAAAACTAAATTAGAAATAACTCACAAAATAACAGGAATAAGTAGAGAAGTAACACTAAAAGTTATAAAGAAAATGAATGATATAATCCAAGGCATAAGAGACAGTAATTTAAGTGATGGAGAGTATGAAATACTTGTAAATGATGAAATATATAATATAGAACTATACAACTATTATGAAGATGTGACATACACAAAAGATCAAGGAGAAATACAACTAGGAAATGACACACCAGACCAAACAATGCTAGTTGTAAAATATCATAAAAATCTAACAATAGAAGAAGGAGTAAAACTAACAGCCGAAACACGCAAAAAAGGTATGTATATATGTGTACTAGGAGATATTGTAAACCAAGGCGAAATAACAATGTCAAAAAAACGGAGCATCAGTAGAAGAAGGACAAAATGTATATTTGTGGAAAAATATTGATGATACTTATGAATATGTACCAAAAGATGGAGCAAGTGGAAAAGATGCTTTTCAGCCATATTATTCTGGACCTGGTATTGCAAAAGGAGTATATGGAAATAGTGGAAATGGTAGACAAACAGGTTCAGGAGGACAAGGAGCCTCAATTATAAATGGACTTAGAGGTTCAGCAGGCAGCTGGATGGGTGCATCAACAGGAGGAAATTCATATTCAGGAGGAAATGGTTCAGGAGGAATAATAATTACAAATGCACCAGCAGTTGGACCAGAATTGACAGAAGCTACACGAGAGAAAGGTGGAAGCGCATATGCATATGACATAAATGCCAATGCATGTTGGTTTGCAGGAGGAGGAGCCGGAATAACAGGAGGAAATAGTAGCTACCATAATAAAAATAGTGCAAATACAGATACAAAGGGAGAAGATGGCACACGGTGGACTTTTGATGGTATATAGTGACACTCTAACAAACTTTGGTAAAATTTCTTCAGAAGGCTCAAAAGGAGCAGGAGCTAATGCAAATACAGTCTTTGCAAATACATGGAGAGGATCAGCAGGAGGAGGAGGCTCTGGACGGAGGAAGTGTAAATATATTTACCAATTATGTGATAAATGCAGGAAATTTAACAGCAAAACGGTGGCGAAGGTGGAAATGTAGAAAAATGCCAAAATAATAACCATGGAGCAATGAATGGAGGAAATGGCGGAGACGGAACAATAACAATAAATGAACTAGGTTCAGTACTAAACTATCCAGAGAAAGAGATAACAATACAAAAAGGAGAAAACTATGTAATTGAACAAGACAAAATTAGTTATACAAAACTAAATGAAATGCAAACAAATAGTATAACTATAGGAAATATAATATATGAACTAATAGAAGGACAAAATATAACTGTAGACCAATCTGGAAATGTAATAACTGCAAACATAGGAACAGCAAAAGTAAAAATAACAGATGAAACTAATGGGTATAGTACATATTTAATAATAAATGTAATAGACAACATTGCAAAGGCAGACCTAAAGAACGGAGCAAACCACACAGTAGCACTAAAAGAAAATGGAACAGTATGGCAAACAGGAGTAGACACCGAAATAAACTTACCAATACAGCTAGAAAAAGAATCAGGAGGAGACCTAGAAAACATCATAAAAATAGATGCAGGAGAAAATACAGGAATAGCATTAGATAAAGACGGAAATGTATATACATGGGAAAAAACAACAAAAGCTAAAAAAGTAGAAGGAATAAGCAACATAAGAGCAGTGAGTGCTAAAGGAGAAACATTTTTTGCAGTAAATAAAGACGGAAAAGTGTATAAATGGGGAGATAGTAAAAGCGGAATAGAAGAAATAACTTCAAAGCTAAGATACATAGATACAAATGGAGAACTATTAATTGGTGAAGATGGAAGAATATATAAAATATCAGCTCCAGAAGAGCCAGTACAATTTTTAAAAAATATATGTGAAATCTCAGAAGGTAAGGACCATAGTTTATTTAGAACACTTGAAGATAAAACATATAGTATAGGAATAGGAAACTTAGGACAGCTAGGAAATGGAATTTTCGAAAATAGAAAATATCCAGCATTAGTAAGAACCTCAGAAAAACCACTAGAACGGAATACGAGACATATCAGCAGGAGATATGGTAAGCATAGCAGTAGATAAGTTAGGAATAGTATATGCATGGGGAGACAATACAAATAAGAAATTAGGCATAGAAGAAGTAAAAACAGCAAATCCAGTAGAACTAATAAAAGTACAAGACAAAGCAGGAAATGAACTTCCTCTAAAAAAGATGGAAATTGTAGCAACATATAAAGACCATTCATGTATATCAGATGAAGAAGGCTCAGTATACACAGTTCGGACTAAACACAAGTGGAGAATTAGGAACAGGAGATATAAACTCAAGAGAAACCTTTACAAAAATAGACCAAAAAGAAACAAAAATACTACCAGAAGAAATAAATCTCCCAGTAAGCACAAGTAAAGATATAGTTATAGAATTATGTAATTCATTCAACCTAAAAACAGATATAGCAAAAGGTGCAGAAACTAAAGTAGAAACGCGAAATGGAAAAGAAGTATTAATAGAAAAATATGAAAATGTAGATAATAGTTTAGTCACAAACATAAAGAAAGCACAACCAAACTACAAAATCACAGGAGAAAAAATAGGAAGAACCTGTATAGAGACAGAAAATCAAGACTCTAACAGTAAAAATACTTGGATAAATGTAATATCAGACGAAAACGCGAAAGCATCAGCAAAAGTAGTAAATGGAAACGGATTTACAGTGACACTACGTTCAGATGGTACAATATGGTCATTTGGTACACTAAATGGACAAAATGTACCAGCCATAATAAAAACAAAGGAAGAGATAATAGATATATCAAGTGGATATGGACATATCATATTCCTTGGAAAATCAGGAAAAGTGTATACACTTGGTATAAATACGCATGGACAGTTGGGAACAGGAAATAGTACAACCTATTATAACCCAGTAGAACTAGGACTAAAGGATATAGTAAGTATAACAGCAATACAAGACACATCATTTGCGGAAGACAAAGACGGAAAGATTTACGCATGGGGAAATGGATATACAAAAATCCCTCAAGAGACAAATGTAGAATATGATTTTGAAAGTAGAATAGGAGAAAAAGTAGAACAAATCTCAGTAGGTTCAGAATGTATATTAATACTTGGAAAATCAGGAAGAGCTTACAAATATAGCGAAGGAACAGTAACCTCAATAAAGACAGATTCGAATATAGTATTAGAAGAAATAAAAGAAATCTCAGCAGGATATAGATATGCAGTGTTTGTAACAAAACAGGGCAAAGTGTATATGATAGGAGATAATGATTACGAAAAACTAGGTGTATCAAATGATTTCGAAGAAGGTGGAATACAAGAAAGCGAATATGCAATATTAAAAGAAGAAATGCAAAATATAGAAAGAATAACAGCAGGATATAACCACACAGCAGTATATGATAAAGACGGAAATGTTTACACATGGGGAAAGGGAGAAAATGGAGAACTAGGAAATGGCGAAAACTTCAGTAGCAAAGAGGCAAAACTAGTAGGACAAAACCTTGTACAAGCAAACACACTAGGACTAACGCTAGAAAAGGGAGAAAACTTTGATATACAAGCTAATATAGACTACTTTAACCTATTTATAGACAAAACAAGTCAAGTAGAATATAGTGTACAAGACACAGACTTAGCAACTATAGACATAAATACAGGCAAATTAACAACAACACTAGCAGGAAGAACTACAATAATAGCAAGAGAAGTAGGAACAAATAAAAAATGTATTATTCCACTTAGAATACTAGAAAATAGCCAAATAGAACCAATGGCAGAAACATCTGGAAATCACACAATAATGCTAAAAGCAAATGGAACAGTATGGACATTTGGTATAGGAAAAAATGGAGAACTAGGAAATGGCAAAAACGAAATATCAGATGAACCAGTACAAGTCATATTCCCAGAAGGAACAAAAATAATTCAAGTAGCTTGCGGGGAAAAACACAATTTAGCATTAGATAGTGAAGGAAATGTTTGGTCATGGGGAACAGCTACACATGGGGAATTAGGAAGTACAGTTCAAGTAGCAAGCACTCCAAGCAAAATAACCAATTTAACTAACATCAGAAAAATAGCATGTGGAGCACATACCTCATATGCAGTAACGGAAAAAGGCGAAGTATACAGTTTCGGACTAAATGAAAACGGAGAAGGAGGAATAGGCAGTTACACAAGCAGTATACAAGTAACAAAGGTCAAAAATTTAATAGGCATAATAGATATAAAAGCAGGCAAAAACCATGTAATAGCACTTAAAAACACAGGAGAAGTATATGCATCAGGGTCAAATATATATGGAGAACTAGGAAGAAATTCAGCAACAACAAGAAAAACAAAAGAATTTATAAAAGTACCAAATCTAAGTGATATTGTAATGATAGGAGCAGGAGATACACATAGTATGGCACTAAACCTAGACGGAAATGTATGGACATGGGGTTCAAACATATATAAAGAGCTAGGATTAAATAGTATAGCAACATCAGTACAAACACCAACAAAAGTAGATAATCTTCAAAATATAAGATACATAGACGGAGGAAAAGGCACAAGCATAGCAATAGATAAACAAGGAAATACTTATACATGCGGACTAAACCAAAACGGAGAGCTAGGACTAGGAACGAACCAAGATGCAGTAACCTTTAAGCAAGTACCTAATATATCAAATGCCATTTATGCTTCAACAGGAAATACTTACACAGTACTAGTAAAAGTAGATGGGTCAGTGTGGGGAACAGGAGATTACGCACATGGAGATGAAGAAATAAAAAGCAAAACAAAAGGAAACACATTTATACAAATAGGAAATGAAGAAACAGGACTTCAAGAAACAGAAATAACACTAAAAGCAGGAGAAAGCAAAAATATCACATCAGAATGCGCATATGAATTTAATCTAATATACGAAAATGCAAACTTTAAAGATAGCTTAACATATAACACATTAAAACAAGAAATAGCAGAAGTAGATAATGTAGGAGTAGTAACAGGAATAAGAGTAGGAACAACAAGAGTAAATGCATTATCAGCAACATTTGGAAAAACATATAGTGTACTTGTAAAAGTAATTCCACAAGATGCAGTAATAGCCCCAAAAGTAGAAGGAGGAGATAACTTCGGAGCAATCGTAAAAGCAGACGGAAATATTTATACTTTTGGATATAATGGAGATGGAAGGCTAGCTCTACAAAACTATGAGACTAAAGACATACCAACAAAAGTAGACATGCAATCAGTATTTAAAGACATATCACTAGGAGAAAACTTTATAATAGCAATGCGACAAGATGGCACAGTATGGGCAAGTGGAAACAATAAAAAAGGACAATTAGGAGACGGAACTACTAAAAATAATAATAGACTAACAGAAGTAAAAGGCATAAAAGACGCAGTAAAGATATCAGCAGGCCGAGACTTTGCACAAATACTAGACAGTTATGGAAATATATATCAAATAGGTGGAGGATATACAAATCCAGTACAAGTAAAAAAGATAAGTGGAAAAGTAGTAGACATAAGCTGTGGAGTAAATCAAAGTACATATGTAACTTCAAATGGTAAGGTATTTGGCTATGGAGACATTTTAAATGGAGAAATGCCAAACATAGAAACAGCAGTAAAATCAGTATGCACACAAAACAGTATAATAGTACTAACCTCAAATGGAGAAGTACATGAATATACCAATAATACATTAACACAAATAAACATACCGAAAGTAATAATAGACCTAAAAGCAACAGAAAACATAGTTATATATCAAACAGTAGATGAAGAAACATATATCGGCACACAAAAAGTAATAACTTATGGAGAAAATACCTTTGGAGTAGGCGTAGGAACCACAAATACATACATAATAGAAAACACAGGAGAAGTATATGCGGCTGGCACAAACACCTATGGAAGCATTGGAAATGGCACAAGAGACGACAGCACAGAACACACATTAGTAGGAGACAGAAATGTAAAAATAGACCCACTAAACAAAACAATGACAATAGGAGAAACAGAAAACATAACCCTAAAAGGTCAACAATTCAACGTATTCGGAGACACAGACATAATAAATGACTACGAATTAGAAATAGACGATGACACCATTGTAGGGGCACACAGTGTGCGTCCGCCAGGAGAAAACGTGACCTTAGAAATAACATTAACAGCTCTATCAGAAGGAATCGCAAACATGACAATAACAGACACTGTAACAGGAAGAAAAGTAACATTCAAAAGAAAAGTAGAAAGAGAACTAACAGACGACATAAGCATAAAAGAAATCACAGCAACCTCAAAAATGCCAGATGGAAGCCTACAAGAAGTAACAGCAAAACTAATAGGCGGAGCAACCATGACATATGAAGTCACAGTAAACAACCTAACAGACATATCAAAAATAAAAGCAACCCTAAACGAGCTAGAAAGTGAAGTAAGCGTAGACGGAAATGCATATAAAAAACTGCAAAATGAAAAAGACATAACACTTACAGACGACATAACAGAAATAAAAATACACGTAAAATCAGAAAAGGGAACAATAGCAGAATACACGCTTATTATTAGAAAAGAAGAAGTACCATGGGAACCACCAGAAATCAACATAGTAGAAATATATGCACAAAGTGGAGACAAAATATATAAAGCAAAAAAAGTTGTAGACGAAAATTATGAAGTAAGAGTTCCATATGAACTAACAGAAGTAGACGTAACAGCAATCACAGAATACATAAAAGATAAAGTACAAATAGGAAACACAGGAATTTTTGTCGTAAATAAAGACACACAAAAAGTAACACTAGAAGGTGGAACAACAGAAGTACCAATAAAACTACAATCAGAAGATGGAACAGTAGAAACTGAATGTAATCTAACAATAGTAAAAATGTCTGATAATGCAAACTTAGAAAAAGTAGAAGTAGATGGAGAAGAAGCAGCTCTTGGAGCAGACGGAAAATACCACTACATGATGACACAAGCAAAAACAAGTGTAGCCGTAAAAGCAATATCAGAACAAAAAGCACCTGCTGAAACATACGTAACAATAGACAACAGCGGATATGAGCTATATGAAAAAGAAAAAACTACAAACATAACAGCAAAACAAACAGAGGTAACAATAAAAGTAAAAGCAGAAAATGGCAACATAGAAACCTACACACTAATCATAGAAGGTCTGCCAGACGATACAACTATAAAAGAAGTAGTAATAAATGGGGAAAAGGCTACATACATAGAAGGCAAAAACCGCTATGAAATAAGAAGTGCAGATACAAGCTATGACATAGAAGTAACACTAAATGATATACTTGCAACACTTAAACTAGGAACAAATGCAGAAGTGGCAGGAAGCGACCAAATAACAATAACTAAAACAGGCAAAGAAACTACTATACAAGTTACAGTAACAGCACAAAATGGAATTGACAAAGAAGACTATATAATAGCAATCCTAGAAAAGGCATCAAATAACAACCTAGACATAGTAAAAGTAAACGGTAAAATAGTAAACCCAGGATCAGACGGAGTATACAAAGCGGGAATCTCAATGCTAGACGAATGGGTAGAAATAGAAGCCACAGCAGAAGATACGTATGCAAGAACAACAATAAGTGGTATAGGACAAAACAGTTATATAGCAACTAAAAAAGACAGTGTAGAAGAAGGTATAGAAATATATGTTTACACAATAAAAGTAGTCTCAGAAGATGGACAAGAAGCGGAATACACCTTACAAGTAAAAAGACTAGAAATAAACTACAACATATTAAGTATAAAAGTAGGAAAAAATGCAGAAACGCTTGAAGAAGTAACACTAGAATCAGACGGAAAATATCACTATAAGATAGACAGGGTAGAAGATGCAACTGTAGAAGTGGCCTTACAATCAGAAAAATCAAGTGTAGAAATAAATGGGAATAAACTAAATCCAACAACTGTAAAACTAGTAAATGAAATAACAGAAGTACCAATAAGAGTAATAGCAGAAGACGGAAGTTATGAAGATACAATACTTGTAATAGAGAAAAAATCAAATGATGTAACTCTAAAAGAAATAAAAGGAACAAACATAACAAAAGTTGAAAGAGAAGGCAACACAGTCTATGTACATATAGACGAAGACACGACTACAGTAAATCTAGACATAATACTAAATCACAAAAATGCTAAACTGAAATTGTCAAACGAAGATACATGGGAAACAAATAACATAACAAGAGAAATAGACTTAAGTACATATGAGCAAGATGGGGGAAAAATTTTGGTAATAGAGGTTGTGGCAGAAGACGGGCAAACTACTGCTGAATACATTATAAACTTTACTAAAAAAGCGAATTTAGGGCTACAAAGCATAGTAGTAAATGGTGTAAATATAGGATACAATACAGAAGCAGGCAAATATGAAACAACTGTAGCAAATGGAAATAAGCCACTAATAGAAATAACAGCTAAAAATGCAAAAGAAACAATAACACTAATAAACGAGGTAAATACAGCTGTTGCAACAGGAGTAGGAACTGTACAAAAAACAGAAAACTTAAGCACAACAAAACTGGTAAACACATACACAGTAAGAATAACAGCCCAAGATGAGGAAAGTTATGGTTATAAGGACTATATACTAGAAATACGCCAAAAATCAACAGATACGAGTATACAATATGTAAAAGTAGATGAATTAGGTACAATGCTCAGTGATGATGGATTAACTTACATAAGTGATGTATCAGAAAAAGATAGTTACCCATTAGAGATAAAACTAACAAATGAAAATGCAAAAGTACGACTAGAAGATGAAGACGGAAACATTATAATAGAAGAACAAACAGGAATCTTAAAAGGAAATGTTACAATACAAAATGGAGAAACAAAAATCTTCAAAATAATAGTTACATCAGAAAACGGCGAAGAAAAAGCATATAACTTAAATCTGACAAGACCAAAAGATCTAAATTCTTATATATCAGGAAAAATATTGACTGAAAATGTAAATGGGGAATACATATCGGACATAACTGTATATAGAATACTAGAAGAAGAAATAACAAATGAAAATGGAGAAACAGAGAGAGTAATTACAAAAGAACTATTTAAACAAACAAAAACAGAGTTAGACGGCACTTTTAAGATAACAATGTACAATAAGCTTACTGACAATAAAGATGTCTTAAATGCCAAATATGAACTAATAGTTACAAAACAAGGATACTTAAGTTATACAATAAAAGAAATAATCATTCAAGAAGAAACAGAACATAATATAGGCGAATACAATCTAATCGCAGGAGACATCGTAGAAGACGGAGAAATACAACTAGCAGATTTAGTAGCAATAAACGACCACTATGCAAGTCTATACACAGATGGATATGACTTGAACGAAGATGGAGTAGTTGACCTAGTAGATAGAACAATCTTAAAGAAAAACTATGGCCAAAAAGCAGAAACAATAAATTGGACACAAATAATAAAATAAACGAATAGCTCTAACTAATAAAACATAGTTAGGGCTGTTTGTTTGAAAAAATTACTTGACAAATACTTTACTGCATGATAAAATTATAACACTAAAGAAAAGAGGTGAGAAAAATGGAAAAACAAAAGCAAAGTACAGAAGAAAAAATTGATATAATCCTAAGCCAGGTGCTAACATTACAAGGTCAAATGACAATAATGCAGGGGCAAATGAAAACAATGCAAGGCCAAATGAATACAATGGAGGAAAGACTAGAGGAAAAAATGAACAAGAAATTCGTAGAGTTTAAAGAAGAACTAGATAAAAGCATTGACCAAAAGTTAGACCAAAGGTTCACAGAATTCAAAAGAGACTTAGGAACATTCTTAGGTGGAATCTTCCAAGAAGCAGAAGACAAAATTGATAAAAACGAAAGAGAAATAAAGAAACTACCATGTGTTAGTTTCAAAACAAGATTGAAAAAATTTGTATCAAAAACAAATTAATTCATATTAATTTAATTCTAAGATATATAACACCTAAATAGGGGATAGAGGTCTTATAAATAAACATTAAATCAAAGTGTTTATCTATAAGACCTCTATAATTGTATCCGCTGTATCCCTAATGAATTAACTAATTAATATATGAATTGTAACAGAAAAGTAAGAAAAATGTCAAAAAATAGTCTGAATAATCCAAAACGTTCTTCCGTAAAGGACAAAAGAGCATATTTTCTATATGCTTTTTTAAGGTATTGTAATTATATAAAATAAGCATTATTATTTTGATATAAATAATAAATATAAAACAAAGGAAGATTCTCAAAATGACGAAAAAGCTAAAGAAAAGGATTAAGAGAATAAGTATAGGAATGACAATGTCTTTGCTTGGTATTACAACAGTAGTTGTTGTAAGCACCAGCTTTTTTGGCGTAGAAAAAGAAAATAGCTATATAACAGAAACAGTAGCTGAAAGCTACGAAGAAGAAAATATTGAAATAATAAAAGGAACTCCATCATCAGAAGAAACTAAAAATCTAGATGGCATAAATGTAGCAGAAGATGGAGCAATAATTTGTGATAGCCTTATACAAGGAGCAAAAGAAAACAACCTACCAGATGGAAACTATACATTTAGAGTAGTATGGGAAGAAAGTGGAGAAACAAAAAATAAAGATTATGCAGTAGAAATTATCAATTTTTATGAAGATGTAATATATTCATTAGAAGAAGGTCAAACAGCCAAGACAATTTCTTTAGGAGATACCACAACAGAATATAAAACACTAATAGCAAAATATCATAAAAACCTAACAATAGAGAAAGGAGTAACAGTCACAGCAAGTACAAATGGTGTATTAACTTACAAAAAAGGTATGCATATATGTGTACTAGGAAAACTAGAAAATAATGGTACTATTTCAATGACAGCAAGAGGAACATATAACCAAGCAGGAGAAGATGTATATCTATGGAAAAATCTAGACAATAGCTACGAATATGTTCCAGCAGTAGGTGGTGCGGGAGCAGTAAAACATAGCTATTATAGTGTAAATGGTACAGAATCAAGAAGACATGGTGGAGCAGGAACAAACGGAATCAATCGCCAAACTGGTGGTGGAGGAGAAGGTGCAGTAAACCAAGGAGACACAAGTTCTAGATTTACTACATATTCAGGAGCAGGAAGCGCAGGAACATCATATTCAGGAGGTTCTGGTGGTGGAGGCTTTGACCTAAACTATAGAAGTACTACACAATATGCAAATGATGCACAACCAAATGGAGGAGCAGGAGGAGCAGGAAAAGGTTCAAGAAGTTCTTCAAGTTGGGCGTCTAGAGTACGGAGGTGGAGGAGCTGGTAATCCAGGAGGACTTGGTGGAGCAAATGCAAGTGGGAATACTAATGATTACCGAGGAACAAATGGAACAGGAGGATTATTAATTATCTACTCAGGTACTTTGCAAAATATGGGAAATATAACAGCTAACGGATCAAAAGGAGGAGGAACGGCATCTATAAGAGCAGGGGGAGGATCATCAGGAGGAGGAAGTATAAATATATTTTCAGAAAGAATAATAAATGAAGGTAATGTAACAGCAAAAGGTGGAATTTCTGCAGAGACAACAGCTAAAGGTGGAAAAGGCGGAGATGGAAGTGTAACA
This sequence comes from Clostridia bacterium, assembly GCA_022791835.1. GTDB lineage: Bacteria > Bacillota > Clostridia > TANB77 > CAG-508 > JAAWPK01. Next base: position 101,884 of record JAAVZW010000064.1, read on the forward strand.
ACAATAAGACTTTTGCCAAATATAAATTATACAGAAAAAGAATTAACACTAAAAGCAAATGAAACTTATCAAATAGATAAAAACAAAATATCATTAATAAATCAAAATGGAATACAAATAGAAACAATAACACTAGGAAGTATAGCTTATGAAACGGCAGATGCAAACATTGCAGAAGTAGATGCTAATGGAAATATCATTGCAAAATCAGAAGGAAAAACAAAAATTAAGATAACTGATATAACGAACAACCTAAGTACATACATGTATGTAGAAATAAAAAATGATAGAAAAGTAGAAATAGATGGAGGAAAAAATTTCACAGTAGCACTAAAACAAAACGGAACAGTATGGTCTTATGGAATCAACAAAAATGGAGAATTAGGATTAGGAAATAATGATAATAAATTAGAACCAACAAAAGTAGAAGGACTAAACGATATCAAACTAGTGAAGTCTGGGTATTCACATACACTTGCTTTAACAGAAACAGGAGAAGTATATTCATTTGGGCTTGGTACAAGTGGGCAATTAGGAAATGGAGGAACTACAAGTTCAAATATACCAATAAAAATAGAAAATTTATCAAACATTATAAAAATAGATGCATACAAAAATATAAGTATCGCATTAGATAAAGATGGAAATGTATACATATGGGGAGCAGGATATACTGCTACTCCTACTAAACTTGACTTTTCTCAAAGAGTCGTTTCAATATCAGGTGCATTAATACTAACTGAAAATGGAAAAGTATATAATATAGCAAACCTAAATACCACAATAGAAGGACTTTATAATATTGCAAAAATTTCATGTGGGGAAACACATAATATAGCACTATCAACAGAAGGAATTGCACTTACATGGGGTACAAATGCATATGGAGAATGTGGAGAATATGAAGCAAATGCTAATAAAGCAATAGGTATAGCAGACAATATATATGAGATAACTGCAGGAAATACAATTAGTATGTTAATGTCAGAAGAGGGAAAAGCATATGTATTAGGAAATAATAGCAATGGACAGATAGGACTTGGAAATACAGTAAAAACTCCAATTATGACCGAAGTGAGTATTGGAAGAGAAATAGAAAAAATTAATGCCAGTGAAGGAACACATAGTAATATAATAAGCAAAGATGGATTAGTATGGAATACAGGATTAAATACAGCAGGAGAACTAGGCACAGGAAATAATACTAATAAAACAACATATTCTCAATTAGGAACAACAGAAATAAAAACAAACTATGAAAAAGCATATTTAGACATTGGAGAGCAAATAACAATAATTCCAAGATTAGAAAATACATTTAATTTAAAAACAGATTTTCCAGATGATAACGTAGATAATTTTAGTATCAGTTTTAAAGAAGACGGAAAACTAAGTATTAATGGAAAAACAATAACAGCAGTAGACTATGGAAAAACAGTTATAGAAATAACCCACAACGAGACTGGAATAAAAAAAGAATTACCAATAACAATTGCTGTAAAAATGGAAAGTATAGTACAAGGCTTTGCAAATAAAGACTTAGCAGATGGAGAATATTCTATAATTGTAAATGAACAAGAGTATCTAGTAGAATTAGTAAATTACTATGAAGATGTAAAATATTCATTAGCAGAAGGAGAAACATCAAAAATAGTATCACTAGGAGATGATACAACAGAATATAAAACATTAGTTGTAAAATATCATAAAAATCTAATTATAGATAAAGGAGTAACTGTAACAGCTAATAGTGTAGATAGTCTTACATATAAAAAAGGAATGTACCTATGTGTGCTTGGAGAAATGAAAAATTATGGAAAAATTTCAATGACAGCAAGAGGAACTTACAATCAAAAAGGAGAAAATGTCTACTTATGGAAGAATACAGATAACACCTATGAATATGTACCAGCAGAAGGCGGAGAAGGCGGAAAAGGTGTATCAATGCAAAGTAGAGGTCAAGCTGGAAAAGAAGGTATAGATAGAGCAACAGGAGGCGGAGGAGCAGGAGGCTCTAATGGTACAAGTGCAGTAAGAGGCGGACACGGAGGATATGGAACATCATATTCAGGAGGCTCTGGAGGCGGAGGAGTGTATAATACTAGTGGAGCTGGAGTAGCAGCAGGAGATGGTTCAAACATAGGAGGACCAGGAGGACATGGCTCAGCACGTAGTAACAGTAGTAGTTATCCAACATATGCTTCAGGAGGAGCAGGAAATAAAGCAGGAACTGCAGGGTATGTAGGAAGTTCTGGAACAGCAACAAATAATGCAACAACACAAGCACAAAACGGAACAGGTGGATTATTAATAATATATGCAGATACACTTTACAACAAAGGAGCAATTGAATCAAAGGGTTCAAATGTAAATATACAAAAATATAGTTCATCAAATAGACTTGGTGGAGGAGGAGCTTCAGGAGGAGGCTCAGTAAATATCTTTGCAAACTATGCAAAACAAGTAGGAAATATAGAATCAACAGGTGGAACTACATCAATAAATACCAGTGGAATTGCATATTATAGTTTAGGAGGAGCAGGAGGAAGTGGAAGTACAACTGTAACAATACTAAAACCATACCTAAATTATACAGAAAAAGAAATAGTATTAAAAGAAAAAGAAAATTATCAAATAGACGTAAATAAAATATCACTAATTAAACAAAATGAATTACAAACAGGAAACATAACACTTGGAAATATAGAATATGAATCACTAAATAGAGACATTGCAGAAATAGATGCAAATGGAAATATTATAGCTAAAGCAGAAGGAAAAACAAAAATAAAAATAACAGATGTAACTAACAGACTATATACATATATATATGTAGAAGTTACCAACACACCTAAAATAGGAATAGATGGAGGAAAGAATTTTACAGTCGCTCTAAAACAAAATGGAACAGTATGGAGCAGTGGATTAAATGATAATGGACAATTAGGAATAGGAACAAATGAAAACAAAATAGAAGCAGTAAAAATAGAAACTTTAGACAATGCAAAATCCGTAACAACAGGAACATCACATGCACTTGCATTAACAGAAACGCGGAGAAGTATATGCATGGGGACTACGGAAAAAACGGACAACTAGGAAATGGAATGCAATCAAATAGCAATGTCCCAGTAAAAGTAGAAGGAATAACAAATATTATAAAAATTGACGCATACAAAAGCAGAAGTATTGCGCTTAGTAATGATGGAAATGTGTATGCATGGGGAGAAGGGCTTTCAAACTTACCAATAAGAATGATATTCCCAGAAAGAATAGTTGATATATCAGGAGAGTTAGTCTTAACAGAAACAGGAAAAGTATACAAACTGACAGACACAACAAAAACAATAGAAGGACTACCAAATATAGCAAAAATATCATGTGGAGTATCATATAACCTAGCATTATCAACAGATGGAATACTATTTAAATGGAGCACAGGAAAAACAGAAGGAATAGAAGAAAATATATACGAAATATCAGCAGGAAATAGTACAGGTATACTAGAAACAGAAGATAGAAAAATATATGAACTAGGAACAATATTAGAAGAAATAAAGATTGAAGAAGAAATAGAAGAAATTGCTTGTGGAGAAGGAACACATCAAGCAATCGTTGCAAAAGATGGATTTGTATGGAACAAAGGAACAAATACATCAGGAGAATTAGCAACAGGAGACACAGTTAACAAATCAGAATATACAAAAGTAGGAATAACCTTTATAAGTTCAAATTTTGAAAAAGTTTATCTAGAAGTAGGAGAGCAAACTACAATCACAGCTAAACTAGAAAATAGTTTGAACTTAAAAATAGATATAGTAGATGAAAATCAAGACAATTTTACACTAACACCTAAAAAAGAGGGAAGCCTAAAAATAGACGGAAAAACAGTAACAGCCATTGAATATGGCTCTACAATAATAGAAATCACACATAATAGCACAGGAACAAGAAAAGAAGTAACAATTGTAGTAGTAGTAAAAATGGAAAGTATAGTACAAGGCTTTAAAAATATAGACTTAGGAGATGGAGAATATACAGTAGTAATAAATGGACAAGAATACTTAGTAGAACTAATAAATTACTATGACAATGTAAGATACTCACTAGATGCAGACCAAACAGAGAAAACAATATCACTAGGAGACAATACAGAAGAATATAAAACACTAGTTGTAAAATACCATAACAACTTAGTAATAGATGAAGGAGTAACAGTAACAGCAAATACAGTAAATGATTTAACTTACAAAAAAGGAATGTATTTATGCGTACTTCGGAAACATAGAAAATAATGGAACGATCTCAATGACAGCAAGAGGAACATACAATCAAGAAGGAGAAAATGTATACCTATGGAAAAACACAGATGATACCTATGAATATGTACCAGATGTAGGAGGAACAGGCGGACTTGGTGTATCAATGAAAAAATTCGGACAAGCAGGAGGAACAGGAATAGGAAGAGCAACAGGAGGCGGAGGAGCCGGAGGTTCTACAGGTACAAACGCCTTAAGAGGTGGACATGGAGGTAGAGGAACATCATACTCAGGAGGAGCTGGAGGAGGTGGAGTATACCACACATCTAAAGCAGGTGTACCAGCAGGAGATGGCTCAAATATAGGAGGAGCAGGCGGATATGGCTCAGCACGTGCAAATAGTACAGGAAGTAGAACATATGCCTCAGGAGGAGCAGGAAATAAAGCAGGAGAAGGAGCATATTCAGCAAGTGCAGGAAACACAACAAAAAATGCACCATCACAAGCAGAAAATGGAACAGGTGGATTATTAATAATATATGCAGATACACTATATAACAATGGAGAAATAACATCAAAAGGTTCAAATGTAAATGGTAAGCAATATAGTTCCGCTAATAGAGTAGGGGGCGGAGGAGCATCAGGAGGAGGCTCAATTAACATTTTCGCAAACTATGCAAAACAAGTAGGAGAAATTGGTGCAAAAGGTGGAACTACATCCATGAGCAGTAGTGGACTTAGCTATTATAGCTTAGGGGGAGCAGGAGGAGAAGGAACAGTAACAATAAACGAACTAGGTTCAGTGCTAAACTACCCTAAGAAAAAAATAACATTAAAAGTAAATGAAACATATAGTGTAGATAAAACACAAATTTCATATACAAAACTAAATGAGATACAAACAGAAGACATAAATGTAGGACAAATAGGCTTTGACACATTAGAAAATAACATTGCAGAAGTTACAGAAGAAGGCCAAATAACAGCTAAAAATATTGGAACAACAAAAATAAAAATAACTGATAAAGACAATAAACACAGTACATATATAGTAGTAGAAGTAATAAAAGATATAGCAGAATCTCAAATAAAAATAGGCACTAACTTCACATTAGCACTAAAAGAAGATGGAACAGTTTGGGAATACGGAAAAGATGTTGCAAACGAACCAAAACAAGTAATGCTAAATGGAGAAGGAATAAAGGATATAATCCAAATAGGTGCAGGAAACACAAATAAAATAGCACTAAATAACTTAGGCGAAGTATACATCTGGGGAACATATACATTAGGAGCTAATGTGACTACAAGTAAAGAACCTATAAAATTAGAAGGACTTTCAAATATCATAGCAGTAGACTGCAAAGGAGACAATTTCTATGTACTAGACAATATAGGAAATGCATACATCTTTGGAAAAGGATATAGCACATATACAAGAATAGATACAGACTTAAAAATAGCAGATATTGGAGGAACACTATTACTTGGAGAAAATGGAAAAGTATATGATGTATCAAATCCAAAAGAAGAAATAAAATACCTAAATGGAATATATAAAGTAGCAAGTGGAGAAGACCATAACATGTTCTTAACACTTGATGGATACGTATATACAATAGGAAAAGGAGCATTAGGTCAACTAGGAAATGGAAAAACAAAGGATTTGACAGTACCAACACTTTCAAGCAAAATAGATGGTTACTTAGAGAATATGATAGACATATCAGCAGGAAACAAAACTTCAATGGCTGTGAGTTTAGAAGGAAACGCATATGCATGGGGAGAAAATAGTAATAACAAAATAGGAATAGAGCCAGTAAAAATAAGCTATGCAACCCAAATTACAAAGCTTCAAGACAAAGAAGGAAATGAAATACCATTAAGAAAAATAGAAAATATAGAAACAGGAATAACACATTCTAGCATTTCAGACCAATATGGATATGTATATAGTGTAGGACTAAACAAAAATGGAGAACTAGGAACAGAAGATAATATTGCAAGAGCAATATTTACAAGAATAGGAAATATAGAAGTAGTATCAAACCCAGAAGGTATATACATACCAGTAGGAGAAACTAAAGAAATAGAAATATACAGTGGAAATACTTTTAACCTAAAAGCAGAAAAAGCAGGAGAAGCAGAAGTAAACTTAGATACTACAAACGAAAAAGAAGTAATAGTAGGAACAATAGAAAATACATCAAAGTTCAGACTAACAGGAGAAAAAATAGGCAGAACCCATATTATTGCAGAAGATGTAGAAGGAAATAAAAAATACATATGGGTAAATATAGTAGACCAAGAACAGTCAAAAGCTTCAAGCAAAGTAGTAAATGGAAAAGAATACACAGTAGCCTTAAAATCAGATGGAACAATCTGGGGATTTGGAAATATAAATGGAGAAAATAGCCCAGAAAAAATAGAAACGCCAGAAGAAATAATCGATATAAGCTCAGGAATATCACATGTACTAATTTTAGGAAAATCAGGCACAGTATACACAATGGGAACAAATGCTAAAGGAGAATTAGGTACAGGAAACACAATTGCACATAATGTTCCAAAAGCAATAAACTTAAAAAGTATTGCAAAAGTTATAGCAGTAGGAAGTACATCATATGCAGTATCAGAAGATGGTAAAATATATGCGTGGGGAAATGGACATACAAAAGTACCAAGTGAAATAAATGTAGCTATAAACTTCGAAGAAAAGATAGGAGAAAAACTAGACCAAATTTCTCTAGGATTAGATTATGCACTAATACTTGGTAAATCAGGAAAAGCATATATATATGATATGCAAGATGCAGTAACACCAGTAAAAACAGAAGATGGACTAATATTAGAAAACATAAAAGAAGTATCAGCAGGAAATGGATATTCAGTTCTTGTTACAAAAGATAATAAAGTATACTCATTTGGAGATAACGACTATGAAAAACTAGGAGTATCAAATGCCAATAGTGAAGGTGGAATACAAGAGAGTGAAAATGCTATCCTAAATGAAAAAGTAGAAAATATCGAAAGAGTAACAGCAGGATATAATCATACATCAGTATATGACAAAAATGGAAACATTTATACATGGGGTAGACGGAGAGAGCGGAGAACTAGGAAATACAGAAAACTTCAACTATTCAGCACCACAATTAGTAGGAAAAAATGAAATACAAACAAATACAGCAAATTTAACTCTTCAAAAAAGTAAGTCATTTGACGTAGATGCATGGGCAACATATTTCAACCTATTTGAAGACAAAACAAGTGAGATTACATATGAAGTACTAGATAGTGACTTAGGAACAATTGATGAAATAACAGGAACTTTTTCAGCAGTAAATGCAGGAAGAACAACAATTATAGCAAAAGAAGTAGGAACAGACAAAAAAGCAATAATTCAAGTTAGAATATTAGAAAATAGTGGAGTAGAACCAATGGCAGAAACTGCAGGTTCACACACAATAATGCTAAAAGCAGATGGTACAGTATGGACATTTGGAATAAATGAAAACGGAGAACTAGGAACAGGCGATAATACAAATTCAGATGACCCAGTACAAGCAGTATTTCCAAATGGAACTACGATTATTCAAGTTGCTTGTGGAGAAAATCATAACTTAGCATTAGACAGTAATGGAAATGTGTGGGCATGGGGTGCAAACAACAATTATCAGCTAGGAAATAGTAATGTAGACAAAACACTGACTCCAACAAAAGTAGAAGGATTAAGTGGAATAAGAAAGATAGCATGTGGAGGACAGAATTCATTTGCAATAGGAAGTAAAGGAGAAATATATAGCTTTGGTCAAAACTCAAGTGGAGAAGGAGGAATAGGTAGTTATACACAAAAAATAACAGTAGCAAGAGCTAAAAATATATCAGGCATAATAGATATAAAAGCAGGCAAAAACTTTACAATAGCACTAAAAGGTACAGGAGAAGTATATGTAACAGGTTCAAACTTATATGGAGAATTAGGCCAAATAGAAGACACATCTCTAAGAAGAACAAAAGAATTTGTAAAAGTACAAAACATAGAGAATGTAGTAATGATAGGAGCAGGTGACACCCATGCCATGGCACTAGATATAAATAGTAGGCTAACTACATGGGGTTCAAACAATCAAGCCTTAGAAAACATTAGCTATATAGATGGAGGAAAAGGTACAAGTGTTGCAATAAACAAGCAAGGAGAAGTTTACATATATGGAGCAAATAAAAATGGAGAACTAGGAGTAGGAAATAACACAGATATACCTATGTTCCAAAAATTAGACACAATAGACAATGTGATTTATACAGCAACAGGAAATACATATACAGTATTTGTAAAAGTAGATGGCACAGTATGGGGAACAGGAGACTATGCACATGGAGACCCAGATGTAAAGACTAAGACGAAAGGAAATACTCCAATACAAATAGGAAATGATGACACAGGACTAAGTCAAACAGAAATGACAGTAAAAGTAGGAGAAGAAAAAAATATATCAGAAAACTTCCTATGCGATTTTAATCTAATCTATGAAAGTAAAAATATTAAAGACACACTAGAGTATACATCGCTAAGAGGAGAAATAGCAGAAATAACACAAAATACAAAAGTAAGAGGTATAGAAGTAGGAACAACAAGAATAAATGCAATATCAAGAACAAACCAAAAAACATATAGCATATTAGTAAAAGTAATACCAAATACAGCCAAGGTAGTACCACAAGTAGAAGGAGGAGATAGATTTACATCAGTACTAAAATCAGATGGCACAATATGGTCATTTGGTTATAATGGAGATGGAAGATTAGGAACAGGAGACTATGAGACAAAAGACATACCAACAAGACTAGATATGCAAACAAAGTTCAAAGACATAAAATTAGGAGACAACTTCATATTAGCAATGGCAGAAAACGGAACAGTATGGGCAGGAGGAAATAATAGAAAAGGTCAATTAGGAGATGGAACAACTACAAATAGTAATAGACTTAAACAAATACAAGGAATAAGTGATGCTATAAAAATATCAGCAGGTTCAGACTTTGCACAGATACTAGATAAATATGGAAACATATATCAAATAGGTGGAGGATACAACACACCAGTTGCAGTAAAAAGAATAAAAGGAAAAGTAGTAGACCTTAACTGTGGAATAAGTCAAAGCGTATATGTTAGTGCTAAAGGTAAAGTATATGGATATGGAAACATACTAAATGGAGAAATGGCAAATATAGAAAATGCAGTAAAAGCAGTATGTACAGATAATAAAATAATAGTTTTAACAGTAGACGGAGAGATATATGAATATGCAAGCGAAACTCTAAACAAACTAAATGTATCAGAAAGAATAATAGACATACGAGCAAATAGAAATTCAATTGTATATCAAGCTTTAAATGGAGATACATTTGGAATAGAAGCAGGAGTAACAAATAGCTATGTTATTCAGAATACAGGACTTGTATATGCAAAAGGAGATAATACATACGGAAGTATAGGAAATGGCACAAGAGAATCAGAGGAAAATTATGCTTTAGTGGGAGAAAGAAATCTAAAAATAGAGCCACAAAATAAAACAATGGCAATAGGAGAAACTGAAAACATAAACCTAAAAGGAATACAATTCAATGTATTTGGAGATATAAATATACCAAAAGAAGAATACACATATGAAACAGACAATAAAGACATAGTACAAGTAGATGGAAATGGTCAGTTAACCGCATTGTCAGAAGGAACAGCAACAATAACAATAACAGACACAGTAACAGGTAGACAATTCCAAATAAAGAGAAAAGTAGAAAGACCACTAACAGATGATATCTCTATTAAAGAAATAACAGCAAGCTCAAAGCTAGAAGATGGAACAATAGAAGAGGTACCAGCAAAACTATTAGAAGGAGCAAAAATGACATATGAAGTTACAGTAAAAGGATGGACAGATATATCAACAGTAAAAGTAACTTTAAACGAAATAGAAAGTGAAGTTAGCATAGATGGAACAGCATATGCAAAAGAAAAAGGACAAAAAGATATAACACTTGATGAGGATATAAAAACAATTAAGATACATGTAAAATCAGAGGCAGGAACAGAAGCGGAATATACATTAATAATAAGAAAAGAAGAAGTTCCATGGGAACCACCAGAAGTAAACATAGTAGAACTTTATGCAAAAGACGGAGACAACATATATAAAGCAACTAAAGTAGACAAAACAAACTACGAAGCAAAAGTTCCAGCAAATTTAGCAGAAGTAGATATAATAGGTACAACCGAATATGTAAAAGACAAAATTCAAATAGCAGATTCAGGCAAATATGTAATACATCAAACAACAGAAACTATAATATTATCAGATGTAGAAACTCTTGTAAATATAAAAATACAGTCAGAAGATGGAAGCGTAGAAGAGAAATACACATTAAAAATAATTAAAATGTCGCAAAATGCTAGACTAGAAAAAGTAGAAGTAGATGGAATAGAAGCAACTTTAGGAAATGATGGAAACTATCATTATTACATGAGTACAGCAAAACCAAATGTTTCGGTAAAAGCAACAACACTAGAAAAAACACCATATGAAGCATGGGTAAATGTGGCAAACAATGGATATGAACTTTATGAAACAGAAAAAACGATAGTTATAGATGCAAAACAAGTAGAAGTACCAATAAAAATAAAAGCAGAAAATGGGGACATAAACACATATAAACTGATAATAGAAGGATTACCAGATGATACTAGTATAAAAGAAGTAAAAGTAAATGGAAATATAGCAACATACATAGAAGGTAAAAACCGCTATGAGATAAGAGATTCAGCAGAAAACTTCAATGTAGAAGTAACACTAAATGATTTACTTGCAAGCTTAGAACTAGGAGGGCAGTCAGAAACAATAGGACAAGATACAATAACAGTGTCAAAAACAGGAGTAGAGACTATTGTAAAAGTAAAAGTAATAGCACAAAACAAATTAGAGACAGAAGAGTATACAATTGCGATACTAGAAAAATCAGCAAATACATTACTTCAAGAAGTAAAAGTAAATGGAAATACAGTAGTACAATTAGAAAATGGAGTGTATACTGCAAACTTATTAAATTCTACAAAAGACATAAACATAGAAGCAATAGCAGAAGATGCAAATGCAATAACTAGAATAAGTGGAAGAGAAAATGATACATATATAGCAAAACTAACAGATACAGTCTTAGAAGGCATAGATGTTTATGAATATACAATAGAAGTAACAGCAGAAAACGGAGAAAAAGCAGAATACATACTAAGAATCAAGATATTAGAAGCAAGCTTTGATATTTTAAAAGTATCGTGTGGAGAAAACATAGATAATTTACAAGAAACAACATTAAAAGAAGACGGAAGTTACTATTATAAGATAGGAAACGTAGAAAAAGCTACAGTAAAAGTAGAACTACAATCAGAAAAATCTACTCTGAGAATAAATGGAATAGAAGGAGACACAGTAGAAGTAGTACTTGAAGATAATATCAAAAAAGTTCCAATTATAGTTATTGCAGAAGACAAGACAGAAAAGGAAACTTACTTAATTATAGAAAAGAAATCTAGTGATGCAGACATTAAAGAAGTATCGGGCGAAGGTGTAATAGAGGCAGAAATAGAAGAAAATGTAATATATGTTCATATAGACGAAGACAAAACAAGCATAGACTTACAATTTAAGACAAAATCAGAATTTGCGTTCTTAAAACTAGCAGAGGAGGACGTATATGAAGTAGAAACAATTACAAGAACAATTGACTTAAGCGGATATACAGCAGATGACAACTTATTCTTTGATGTAAATGTAAGAGCAGAAGACGGAACAGAAAAGACCTATACAGTATACATCATGAAAGAAACAAATTTAAGCCTGCTCAAAGTCCAAGTAAATGAAAAGGTACTAACATTTAATGAAACAAATGACAGATATGAAGCAATAGTTATAAACGGAAGTAGCCCAGAACTAGTAATACAAGCAGAAAAATCAAACCAAAAGCTAGAACTATATAATAGTGAAGGAACGTTACTTACAAGTGGCACAGGAACAATAAATACAGTTCAGGGAATAAATAGTGATGGAAGTGATACAGATTTTGTAATAAAAGTTATTTCAGCAAATGGAGAAGACTATGGAAGTAAAGAGTATAACTTAAGAATATCACAAAAATCTACAGAAACAGGTATAATGTACATAAAAGTAGATAATCTAGGTACAACAGTAAGTGAAGATGGAATGCAATATTCATCATCAGTAGTAGACAAAGTAAGATATCCAGTATTAGTAAAACTAATATCAGAAAAAGCATGGGTAAGACTAGAAGACTTAGAAGGAAATGTAGTTATAGAAAAACAGCAAGGAACACTGATAGGAGATATAGATATAGCAAATGGAGAGACAAAAACATTTAATGTAATTGTTACAGCAGAAAATGAAAACGAGCAAACTTATATATTAATAATAGAAAATCTAAAAGTAACACAACCTACAAAGATTATCGGTAAGATACTAACAGAAAATGTAAATGGGGAATACATATCAGATGTTAGCATATACCGAGAAGTAGAAAATGAAGTAGTAGACGAAGAAGGAAACATAAGCATAGAAATAGTACAAGAATTATATAAAACAATAACTACAAATCTAGATGGTACTTTCGAAATAGAAATGTACACAAAAGACATAGACAATCCAGAAATACTAGACGGAAAATACACTTTAGTCATAACAAAAGCAGGCTACCTAAATTATACAATAAGAGAAATAACAATACATGAAGACGAGATAATAGACATAGGAGAATATAAATTAATTGCAGGAGATGTAGTACAAGATGGAGAAATACAAATAGACGATTTAGTAGCAATAAACGATTACTATGGAATAATAACAAATATAGAAGGCTATGACTTAAACGAAGATGGAAGAATAGACTTGTTAGACAGAACTATACTAAAGAAAAACTATGGAAAAAAAGCAGAAATGAAGACATTAGCAGAAATTATAATGCCAAGTATATAATATAAAAAAGGTACAATCTTACCAACAAAGTTTGGATAAGACTGTACCTTTTAAAACTTATGAACAAATACCTTGAAAAAACACCAATAAAAATCTTGATTTTATACCAATAAAAACCTTGAAATTTTACCAATGGAATTCTTGATTTTTTACCAATAATATAGTATAATAATATTACAAAGTGCATATAATGGTAAGGGAGGTAGATACATGTTACTTGTAAAAGAAGAATATAAAGCAAGAATTATAGATAAAAAAATAAGCAAGTATTTAAATATTTTTGGAGCAATCAGTTTAGAAGGACCAAAATGGTGTGGCAAAACGTGGACAGCTTTGAATCATGCAAATTCAGTAGTATATCTACATAATGCAAAAAGTAATTTTAATGAAAAAAAACTAGCTGAAATGGATGTAAACTTAATATTAGATAAAGAAGCACCAGAACTTATTGATGAATGGCAAGAAGTTCCTGCTATATGGGATGCAGTGAGATTTAAATGTGATGAAGATAGAAAGAAGGGAAAATACATACTAACAGGTTCTGCTACTCCAGTAACAAATGATATACATCACTCAGGTGCTGGAAGAATTTGCAGAATGAAAATGAGAACAATGAGTTTATTTGAAGCTGGGGTATCTTCAGGAACAGTTTCTTTGAAAGATTTATTTGAAGGCAATGTAAAAAATCAATTAGTAAATCAAACAGAGATTCAAGATATAATACAATTAATAATAAAAGGAGGATGGCCAGAATCAATAAATATGGATGAAGAAAGTGCACTTGCATTAACCCAAAGTTATATAGAAGATGTATTAAACTTTGACATGACAAATATAGATGGAGTAAAAAGAGACATAAATAAAATGCGTAGAATAATGCGCTCTCTTGCTAGAAATGAAAGTACATTATCCTCTGATAGTAAAATTATAAATGATGTAAATGAAGAACAAGATCTTGCTACTAAAAACACAGTGCTAGATTATATTGACGTTTTACAGAAACTATATCTTATAGAGAATCAAAATGCTTTTAGTACAAATCTACGCTCAAGCAGTAGAGTAGGCAAATCTGCTAAAAGACACTTTGTAGACCCATCTTTAGTGTGCGGAATTTTAGGACTAACTTCAAAAAAATTAATAAATGACGTAAATTTCCTAGGATTTTTATTTGAAGCATTATGCGAAAGAGACTTAAGAACATATATTGAAAGTTATAATGGAGAATTGTATCACTTTAGAGATAATACGACAGGATTAGAGGTAGATGCAATAGTTGAAATGTCAGATGGATACTATGGAGCAATAGAAATAAAACTAGGCGCAGACAAAATAGAAGAAGCAGCAACTAATTTAAAAAAATTCTACGATATAACAAAAACAAAGCCAAAATTTATGTGCATAATATGTGGTTTATATGATGCAGTAATAAAAAGACCAGATGGGATATATATTCTGCCAATTACAGCTTTGAAACAGTAGAGAGTCGAGTAAAAAAGCAAACATTAAATATAGTAAAAATTAAAAATGATTTATGTAATAATACATAAGTCATTTTTAATTTTAAAAGTGTCAATAATTTTTGAAAATTTCCCTAAAAAATAACTTTATTTTATTAGCGAAAATTTCACCTATGTACAATCTTGAGTAGTCCCGCTCGCCGCGGAGGCAGGCTCAAGATTTAATATTTTTAGTTTTAAATTAAAA
>JAAVZW010000065.1 GCA_022791835.1 Clostridia bacterium
CAAATAACATCATTATTTTCATTTAAAACTTTCAGATCAGGTAATGATACATCTGTATACTTACTTATATCCTTGTCACTTTCTAAGTCAAATATCATATACAAACACATCTCATCCATCGACAAATGTTCCATTTTAATCCTATACCCATCGCCTAAGTCTTTATAATCCATGTCTACTTGCTGATACCAATCTAAATTCTCAATTGCCATTAGTACTCCATCATTGTTAACACCAACATCTTCTGTTGAAACGGCACGTTTCAAATAGCTGATGAAAGTTATAGCAGATACTACGCCTACAATTAAGAAACATAGTATAAAGATAATAACCGTTCTCTTATTAAGAAGCTCTTTAAGCATACTAAATCTAGTTTTAGCGTAATATTTAACAGTACTTTCATTCATATTAAGTTTTTTGGCTACTTGCTTGTAAGTTAAATCTTTACGGCAAAGAAGTTCAATAATATTCTTTTCCTTATCACTCAAACCTTGTATAAGATTATCAAATTCGTCAATATCAAATTCAGGCTCAGCAACTCTTGCGTACTTAGACATTTTTTGAATAACCTTTTTATGCTTTATATCATCTTTACAAATCTTATAACATTGATTATACAAAATAGTAGTAATCCAAGATTTAAAACCATAAGGTGTACGGAGCGTGTGAAATTCTTTATAAGCTACATAAAGAGTAGATTGCACTGCATCTTCAACATCTTGGCTATTATAAAGTTTAGTTTTAGCTTCATGATATAAATAATTCTTCATACTAAGAGCTAATTCATCAAAAGCCTCCTTATCACCATTTATTGCTTTGACAATTAGATTTTTAATTTTAATCACCCCCCTATATTTCACAGAAGAAATTTTACTACAAAAAAACTTAAATTTCAACAAACAGATTAAAAAAGTTAAGATAAGAATAGTGTAAAATCTTAAACTTTTATTATTTTTCTTGTCAAAGACTAGATTTTTTAATCAGAAAGGAGTTATAGTATGTATAAGGAGATAGAAAATGAAAAAAAGAATAAAAATAAATTATATAAGATTAATAATTGTATGCATAGTATTTACAATCCTAATATATGCAGTAATTTCTAATACAAAATTAAAAGACAAAGAAGTAGAAATATCAGATACTTTCCCAAATGAAGTATATGGAATAACAGTAAATACTAGATTGATAGAGAGCGAAACAGAAGCAAGACCTGGGAAAAAAAGAAAAGTAAGATATATTGTTATACATGAAACAGATAACACATCAAAAGGGGCAACAGCTAGTAATCATGCAGAATACCTTAGCAAAAATAACAAAACATCTACATCATGGCATTACACAGTAGACGAAAAAGAAATCTACCATCATGTACCAGATGAAGAAGTAGCACATCATGCAGCAACACAAGAAGGAAATCAATATGGAATAGGAATAGAACTATGTGTAAATGAGGAGGGAGACTTTGAAAAAACTTTTGAGAATGCAAGTAAACTAGTGGCATATTTGTTAAAAGAATATGGATTAACAACAAAGAGTATAAAAACTCATAATGACTTTTCAGGAAAAGATTGCCCACACAATATATTAAAAAATGATAGAATGGATGAATTTGTGAAAAAGGTTAAGAGTTATATGCAAAAATAACAATCTGTCTATACTTTCTTTAATAAATGTGATATAATTACGAATATATTAAATGTATTGGAGGAAGAAATGTCTTTAATAAGTGTAAACAATTTAACTTTTGGATATGATGGAAGTTTGAATAATGTATTTGAGAATGTTTCCTTCAATATAGATACAGACTGGAAATTAGGACTTATTGGTAGAAATGGCAAAGGAAAAACTACTTTTTTAAAACTTTTATTAGACAAATATAAATATCAAGGAACTATAACCAAGAGCATAGAATTTGATTATTTTCCATTTGAGATAAAAAATAAAGAAAGAAGGACACTAGAGATAATACATGAAATTATACCAAATATTGAAGATTGGGAAATTATTAAAGAATTAAACTTACTAAACACAGATGCAGAAATACTTTATAAAGAATTTAAGTTACTAAGTGGAGGAGAGCAAGTCAAAGTTCTTTTAGTAAGTTTATTTTTAAAGGAAAACAATTTTCTATTAATTGATGAACCAACAAATCACTTAGACACAGACACAAGAAATCAATTAGTGGAATACCTGAAAAAGAAAAAGAGTTTTATTTTAGTATCACATGATAGAAATTTCTTAGATAAAGTAGTAGATCATATCATTTCTATAAATAATACAAACATAGATATACAAGCAGGGAATTTTTCGACATGGCAGTTAAATAAAGATGCACAAGACAATTTTGAATTAATGCAAAATGAGAAATTAAGAAAAGATATAAATAGGCTAGAAATAGCAGCAAGAAATACAGAGAATTGGTCAAACAAAATAGAAAAATCAAAATACAATACTACAAATTCTGGTTCAAGCATAGATAGGGGATATGTAGGCCATCAATCAGCAAAAATGATGAAAAAATCTAAAGTCATGGAAAAAAGAATAGAAAAAGCAATTGAAGAAAAATCAAATTTATTAAACAACATTGATAGAAATGACACTTTAAAAATAGTACCATTAGATACAAGAAAAAATCCATTAATCATAGCTAATAATTTGCAAATAAAATACGACAGAAAAGAAATCTTCAATAAGATATCTTTTGAAATAAATAAAGGAGATAGAGTAGCAATTACAGGAAGAAATGGTATTGGCAAATCTAGTATATTAAAGTTATTTATAGGAGAAAACATACAATATACTGGAGAATTAAAAATAGCAAATGGACTAAGTATATCATATGTATCACAAAGTACAGAAAGGTTAGAAGGGAATTTAAAGGATTTTGCCAACAAAAATAAAATAGACGAAAGCATTTTTAAGGCAATGCTATCAAAAATGGGAGTTTCAAAAGCGGATTTCGAAAAAGACATAAAAGATATGAGCGAAGGACAAAAGAAAAAAGTACTAATTGCTAAAAGTATTACAGAATCAGCAAATATATATATATGGGATGAGCCACTAAATTATATTGATATATTAACAAGAATACAGATAGAAGAAGCAATTTTGAAATACAAACCAACAATTATATTTGTAGAACATGACGAAGCATTTATAAGAAAAGTTGCCAATAATGTTATAAAATTAGAAAGCTAGAAATGAGATAACATTTTGATAATTAATCATTTATCCTACTTGTTTGGATTTTTAAACTTTAGAATGAATTTTAAAAGAGAATTAGCAAATTTAATAACTATATGAATATAGCTATACTTTTTGTAATGAACATGATATAATTATAAAGCATACTTATGTAAATAAAGTTGCAAGTAGTGTGGGTTAGTTGCACTACACATTCTCTAGCAAATAAGTATTAGGAGGATAAAAATGCTTAATAGCAAGAAGATACAAGCTATAAATCATTTTACGCATACTGCATTTGACATTGTAATCTGCAATGGGAAAGTTGTAGAAGTAAAACATTGGCGGATAAGAGATGGTGCAAGTATCGAATGCAGACGAAGAGAAGATTCGAGGGTACTTGAATTATTTGCAGATGCAATAGGAGCTTTGTGCCATGATAACGTAAGTTTGGACTTTACTGAGAATCTTTGTATTCTGAAAGAAGACGAAGAATACTATAATAGAGCTCAACAGGTCATGGCAATGGAAGCAATGAACATGTCAAAACAGCTTGCACGATTAACAAGGTTTAGCTGGCTTGAAATTTCACAGAAAAAATAAAATTTAAAATGTGCATGATAACTAACCTATCATGCACTAATATAATAAATAAATAGAAACATTTGGAGAATAAATACGACAAAAACTGTTGACAATTATGCTAATATGTGATATTATAATAAAGCATTATTTTTGGGTCAGTAGCTCAGTTGGATAGAGCACGGGCCTTCTAAGCCCGGGGTCGGGGGTTCGAATCCCTCCTGGCTCACCACTTATAGAGGATAAGGTAATTTTCTCTACCAAAAACTCTACCAAATTGTTAAAAGGGATATTCATATAGAGATGTGAATATTCTTTTTTTTTTAGCAATTAATTTTTTCAATCCCTAAATTCAAGGATTTCATATCAAATATCTTACAAACAACATTTCCGTGTTGTAACTTGTTTTTTGTAGTCGCTTCTTGTATATCTATTTGTTGATGTAATACTTTCGTGTCCTAACCAATCTTGTAAGTCTCTAACATCTACATTTTCTAAATGTAATAAAGTTGCAATACTATGTCTTAGTCCGTGTGGAGTTATCTTTTTTAATCCATTTCTATCTATTATCTTTTTAAATCTTTTGGTAAAATAATTAGGCTGTATTAAATCTCCATTATCATGAACACATAAGTATCCATCATATTTATGATTATATGAATTGCCAAAAACTTTTTTACATTGCTCTATTCTTTGTATTTTTTCTAAAACAGCCTCTTTTACATCTTCAAATAAAGGAAATACCCTACATCCTTTCTTTGATTTAGTTTTATCTTTAAAATAGACCTTTTCTTTATACTGATTCCCATTACATTGTATAGCAACATGATTAATAACAAAATTATTGTTTTCAAAGTCAAATACATCAATTCTTAAACCTATAATTTCACTTCTTCTTAGTCCATAATATCCATCGAATATTGTAGGCAATCTTATTGGATCATTTTTTAATATATCGAACAGTATTTTAATTTCCTCTCGTGTATAAGTTGGAACTTCTTTTATCTCTACTACTATTGGTTCTATCATTTCTGTTGGATTAAATCTTACTTCTTTTTTCTTTAATAAGAAATTAAAAGCACTACTTATATTATCATTATAATGGTCTATTGTAGCATTTTTTAACCCACTTTCTCTTAAATAATTATAAAAATCATCTAGGTCATTTGCAGTAATTTCTTTGACTGCTTTTTTATGCTCTTTCATAGTAAAATAATTTCTCGTTCTTCTAGTTACTATTTTTTCATATCCATCAAAAGTATCTCTCTCTACAGAATGTTTTATTATTTTATATAGCCAATACTCCATATATTCATAAAAATCCCAATCTGCTCTTGTTGTCTTATTGGGGTCATAATTGGTTGTATTCAATTCCACTAGCCTTTGAAAATCTAAGAAGTTAATATTTTGTTTTTGTTTATTTTGTTTTTCTTCATTTTTAGTTGTTATTTTTTGTTTAAATATACTTGCAATATCTTCAGCTGTCTTTTTAGCTTTTCTTAAATTTCCTTTTTCAGCTTTATATCCTGTCGACACCCATAATGATTTCCAAGTTTTTTCTACTTGATATTTTATTACACATTGATACACTCCATCTTTTTCTTGTGTTGAATAAGAAAAATTTTCTGAAATGTTGTATTTTTCTAATAATTTACTGATTCTATCATTTAGTTTTTGACATCTTGCTTCTTCTAACATATTTCTCCTTTCATAAAAAAGCAAGTTAAATTTATCTAATCACCATATAAGTAATTATAACACAATCTAACTTGCATGACAATGTTGAAGAAAATTTAACTTTTGCCTGTAAAATATTTAATTATACTAACTTTAGGAATATAATAATCCCTACCAATCTTTATAGAAAAAATTTCTTTGCTTTTTAATAAATTATATATTTTATTTTTTCCGGTTTTTGGTAACATTATCTTTAGGTCCTTCACTTTTACGATATCAGGAAAATCTTTAAATAAAATTTGTGATAATTCTAGGAGCCCAGTATTTTCTAAATTATTTTCCATATTAGAGACCTCTAAATTTTATTATTTTCAGCTTGAATATTAGCAATGTGCAAAGCAACATCTCGAGAATACAGCCTAAAGCAATTTTTCATTTCTATACCAAATGTTTTGGGATTAATTTCACCGGAATATTTCGAGTTTTGCATATAATCTAAAGTAATTTGAGCATAAGCAACAGCTTCTTTTTTATTCATTATCTTGCCCTCCTATGTAATACCTTAATAATAAAATAATACTATCCAAAGTAGCGTAAGATTGATTTAACTGTATATTACACTTCTCTAAATATGAATAGTCAGATTTTGACCTAATGGAAAGAGTTAATTCTTTCTGTTCAGTTGCAGAGTATTCAATTTGTGCATATACTTTGTATTTTTTATCGCTCAATGTATTGGCTAATCTAAAAATCTCTACTAGCTTTTTTTCCATGATTAATCACCTCTCTTTAATATATTTTGGTACGTCTGAAGAACGACCTAACTTAGGGTCAAATTCATATCTATGCTTTGAAGGGCTATATTTGTAAGCACTATAATTCCATTTTCGATAATTTTCGTTACTAAGATGATTATGTTTTGAAAATTCACGGGTTGCTTGATTGTGCTGAGCTCGGACAATATCGTAATTATCTTCTTGTCTTTGCCTTTCTCTTTTTTGCTTTATAAAGTTATTTTGCGCAACTTTTCTTTTGCTTTTTGATTTTTCTTTTCTGTAAATTTTTTCACTATTATATCTGCTATCCTTCTGTATAATTTTGCTTATGTATGAAGAAGAAGTATTAACATCATGGGCTATATCTTTTACAGATAGATGTTCAATATAATATAGATTAATAATTTTTTCCTTTAACAATTTTATACACCTTATAAAAGTTAATTTTTTGTCGACACTTTTTAGATATGACGAGATAATTAGAGAATCATTTAATCTCTAATTCTTGCATTTTCTTTTTAAAGGCTTTTCGCCTTTCTGCCTTTGCCTTAGCTTCTCTATATATTCTGTAATTTGTTAAGGCTTTCTTAGAAAGAATAATTGCAATAATAAGCAATATTCCTAACACTATTATTTTTAGCATGAGTTTTCTCCTTTCATAAAATATAGTAGAAGACAGACAAGAGCTTGTCTCATCTGTCTTCAAAATATAGTGTCCTTTAAATTTGCCCTTCTACTTTATATACATGGGACAAATTATAAAATTTCTACCGAGAATTTTAAAATTATTTAAAATTTATAATGTTGTATTCCCTCAATTAATTTTAGAATTAAATATTGATATCTATCTTCATCATTAAAACTATATTTCTTAAGTATGTTTTTCTTGCGCTCAATAATCTCCAACATTGCATTTTGATTCCCTCGTTGTGCTAATTTGCCCAACTCAAAT
This sequence comes from Clostridia bacterium, assembly GCA_022791835.1. Classification (GTDB taxonomy): domain Bacteria; phylum Bacillota; class Clostridia; order TANB77; family CAG-508; genus JAAWPK01. The sequence continues at coordinate 7,171 of JAAVZW010000065.1, forward strand.
AAACTCTTATCTTTCATTATCATTACCACCTTTTAAATATTTTCTTAGTTTAGTTATAGCTCTAAGCTTTATCCTGCTAACTGACTTAGAACATATTTTTAAGATTTTAGCAGCTTCTGTTTGAGAAAGTTCTTCATTAAATAGTAAAAAAATCACTGACTGCTCAATAGCAGATAGCGATTTTAAAGCATTTGATAAGTATATTTTGTTTTCGGTATTATTGAGAACAGAAAAAGAATTGTTATAAATATTAAAATCCTGAATTAAATCTGTAAAATCATTAGTGTCAATAATTGTTTTTTCCTTAGTACTCACTTTCATTTGGCTTCTAAAATAGTCTTTTGAAGAAAAGATAATTGTCTTATTTAGGAAACTATCAAATTTTTCTTCATCATAATTTTTAACATTGCTCATAAATTGTTCCTCCTAAAAAACTTTTAGGAGAAAATCTTACCTAAAATGGCTTATGAATAAAAAGTACCCTCCTCTCTTGAATAAAAATAGGTGCAAAATTCTTTTATTAAGGTAAATACAGGTCATCTTTTGTATATAGACTTACAACATTAAGTAAGAATTTTCTCCTATTACAAATGTTAGATAGAAGTTTTATTCAAATAGCTAATAGTATTTTTTTTATTGAAAAAATGTATATATAATTGGTAAATATGAGAAAAACTTGCATAAAAAAATAGTGAAAAATAGCAAAAAAAGTATAAATAGCCAAAAATAGACTACACTCTATAATCTTAACAGAAAAAAGAGGGTAAAATATTATAGATACTATTAAGGGGGAAATAATGAAATTTAATAAATATAATGATAACTTTAATATTATAGGAACAAATTTAAAAAGATTGCGTAAAGAAAACAAGATATCGCAAGAGCAGTTAAGTAATAAAATATCCTTGCTTGGAGTTACATTGTATCAATCAGATATATTCAAGATAGAACAAAACCAAAGAACTGTCAGAGACTTCGAACTTTGGGCAATATCAAAAGTTATGGATGTCGATTTTAATGAATTTTTTAAAAATGTAGATGTAAAAATAAATGTAATAAGTAAAGGGTGAGGAAAATAGAAGAACTAGTAAAACGAGCAAAAACAGGAGATAAAGATGCATATAGTGAATTAATACTATCTGTTCAAAGCTATTTATTTAATTTTGCAAAATCAAGATTAAACAATGAAGAGGATGCTCAAGATGCTGTACAAGCTACAATTGTTAATGCATATATGGGCATACAGAAACTAAGAAATAATGAAAATTTTAAAACGTGGATTACTAGAATACTAATTAATGAATGCAACAAAATGTATAAACACAAGAAAAAAGACTCAGAGATAATAGCCAAATATACAAGTAATACAAGATTATATACTAATAATGAAGAGACAACTGATTTTGACAGTATGATTAGGGTATTAAATGATACAGAAAAAAGAATGTTTGAACTATATTATAAAGAAGAATTAAGTATAAAGCAAATTTCAAAAATAATGAATATTAAAGAAAGTACAATTAGAGGAGAATTAAGTAGAGGAAGAAGTAAAATAAGAAGAACCTTCAAACCAAGTACAATATTTGTATTTATTTTATGCATGTTTATCGTAACAAGTGTAATTGCAGTAAGTATTATCAGTTATATTAAGAATCTTTTTGACACAGATAAAGTAGGTATTGATAATAGTGGAGTATTAGAGGCAATAGAAAATCGAGATTGGTTCCAAGAAGTAGAAATGAACTATATAGATATAGGGAATGGTAATAAAATAAAGATAGATTATATACTTATGGATGAAATGAATCTGTATATGGTATTCGATTTAGAATCAGAAAAGGATATAAGTGATTTTGAAGACTTCTCTATTTATGATTTGAAAGTGGAAAATGAAAATGGTGAATTAATTTGCGATAAAGCTAATAGCTCAAATATACAATATCAGAAAACAATAGGTAGTAAAATGATAGAAAAGAGCAAACACCACATTAAAACATTAGTATATATGTATACTGATAGTTTCCCAATATCAAAGACTTTAAATATAGATTTTACCAAAGTACATATTTACAAGAAGGGGATATTTAATAAAAAAAGAGAAATATTAAATACAAATGCTAAGATAAAGTTAGAACTAGACAATAAATTTGTAAATAGGGAGTATACAGAGTATATTTCAAATAATAGTGATATAAAAAAGACGGTAATTACAGAAACTGGATTTTATGCATTAATAAAATGCGAAGATTACATTTTAGATGACGTTATATTGTTGGATGAGTTTCAAAAAAATATTATTTGCAATAAAATTTTTATAGATGGAATTAATGATATAGAATATATTATAAATTGTAATTATAGAAATAATGAAAGTAAAATACTGATATTAAGTATAAATAACGAAGAAATAAAATTAGAAAAAAAAGATTAATATGTATAAAAAACTATCTCAATATTTGAAAAGAGATAGTTTTTTTATAATTAAACCTAACTCATTATATCCATAGAAGTGTAAATAGTTATTTCTGGATTAGCACCAGTAAATGTAAATCCTACATTACTTCCACCTGATAATCCAAGAAAAACATTTTTTAATGTATGCGGTTGACCATCACTTAAAAATGTATAAGTATGTGTTTTTCCCGTATTATTTACGAAGACAGATAGTGTAATTGTTTCATTATTGTTATTAGATGCTGTTGCTTTGCATGTAACATCTAAGAACATACCTGTACAATTATACGATTTACGAAATGTTCCTTTAAAAGTAAAACTTGTTCCTTCACAAGTATAAGGTGACATACCTATGCTGGCTTTAACAGGTCTACCAAAAGACATAATTGTAATGACACATAGTACCACTAACATACAGATTAAAACTTTAGTAAAAATTTTTGCCATAGTATTTTACCTCCATAAAAATAAATTATAAATATTATATAAAAATTTAATAAAAAAGAAAGAAAAAGCACAAAAAGTATAAAAAATAAAAAAGTTGTAGCATTTTTATAAAAAAGTGTCTCTAATTATCAAAATTTATTTATGGAGGTAATACAATGGGACAAACACTTATAATTAGTAAAAATTACTTACTTATTAAGAATTTAATAAATAGTAAGAAAATAAGCGATAATATTGCAAATCTGTATATATCAGATAATGCAAATACAACCATGAATGTGTTGGACAATAAAGAGATAGACAAAATTTTCTTAGACAGAACAATGCTTAGAGAATATAGAAAAAATTTTTTAATAAAGTACAAAAGACAAATAACGATTATTGAAGTACAAGAGATAGAGAATAAAATAAAAATTCGAAATTTAAATATAAATGATTTAACTATGGAACAGAGTAGTGTGGAGAGAATTCAAGAAAAGATAATTATAGAACTAAAATGCATTGGATTTGATTTCAAATATGATGGAACAAAATATTTAGTAGATACTATATTAGAAGTGTATCTAAATAGAGAAAAAATGATTGATAATTTGCAAGGATACATATATCCTTTTATTGCAAAAAGGTATAACAAAACTGTTAATAATATAAAAAACAATGTAATTAATGCGACAGAATATATGTATCGAGATAATAGTATAGAAAAGCTAAAAAAATATTTTCGTTTCATTGAAGATAGTAAACCAACTGTAAAACAAGTAGTACAGTTGGTTGCTAGTAAGATATAATAATAAAATTTTCTATACAGAAATTAGCCACAAATATAATAAAATTAAGAAATAAAAAATTTTTTATGTGTTTATTGAATTTACTAACAAGAACATATAAAATTAAAATGTGTATTAAGATTATGTTATAGTAAAAAACTATAACTCCCACAATTTTAGTTGTGGCATAGCTACTAAGATGGAGTTAGTAGTAACTTATCTACATTATTTTGATGTAGCAAAAAAGCTGGGATTTAAGCCTAACCAAATATATAGATTATTTGTTATGCTTTTATATAAAGAGAAAGTAAGAAGTCTAAAAGCCCTCTCAAATGTTTTAGATGGATACTTTCTTTTTTTGTCCTAAATTTTAAGAAAAGGAGGATTATCAAAAAGTCTTTTACACAAAACAAAATTATGGAAGGAGATTTTTAAATTATGAAGAATGGTTTTAGTTTTGAACTATATGAAACAGAGTTTACAAATTGTTTTACTTATAGTTCATATTATCCAAATGGGGATTTGCAATTAAGCTTGTTTGGAACAAATCCAAAACTTAACCAAACATCACATTTTGCAGACGTTACACTAGAACAAAATCAAATACAGCTTAGGGAAAATGAAATTGTCGTAGACTGTAAATTTAAACCTAATCTTATACCACAACTAAAGGGGCTAGGTATTTTACAAGAACAAGTTGGCATTTGTGCAATAGGTAACATGATATACCCTATCTACAAAATTGACTTGAATGTAATAAGTCAAAAACAGTATTGTATGCAAGCAGTTGCTGCATAGGAAGGAAAGGTAAAAATGAAAGAAACAAGGAATTTCAAATTGCCTATAATAGGTCGTGTACAGCACGGAGAGCAAATCGTAAATGATAATGGCAAAAAACAAGTAAAAGAATACAAATATTTTATTGCTAAAGTTAAAGAACCAAATATGCAACATTATTTAGAGAAATTTAACAAGCTCATAAAAGGGAAAAAGAACATTGATATACAATTCTTAGACGACAACCCTTTAACTGTTCGATATGAAAGAAATAATCAGGGTGGACGAGCTTGCTATTGTATGGAAAACGAGGAAACAGGCAAGCAAAAAGTAAAAAATCTATGGCAACCTATAAAATGTACAGCAGACTGTCAATATCTAAAAAGAGATTCAAATGATAAGAAGGCTTGCAATAGAATTGCTTGGCTTAAATTCTTTATTCCGGAAATATCAACAGATAGGTTATGGCTTATGAAAATAACAAGTCAAGAAGCTATTGATAATTTAAAAGGTTATATTGCAATGCAGAAACTACAAGGTAATTCTTTAAAAGGAACATACACCATATTTTTATATGATGCGGAACAAATAGACAGGCAAGGAAAAATACATAATAACTGCCTTGTAGACATTGTAGAAAAAAATATTGCTACTCAAAATACCATACCACAAATTAGTCAAAATGTAGAACACCACCAAACTATCCAGGCAGAAGTAAAAGAAACTACACTATCTAAAAATAAAGATACTGTTAAAGAGTCCAAGAAATCTAATACTAGAAAATCAACAAGCAAAACTGCTGCTGAATCTACTTCAAAAAAGGCAGAAAAAGAAGAGACAAAATCAGTAAGTGAAAATAATACAAAGGATATTTCAACTGCTGAGAATTTACAGTCCAAAGAAACAACAGGAGATTATGCATTTATTTCTACATATGAAGAAATTGTAAAAACAGCAAAAGGTGAAAAAAAATATGTAGTTGGAGAGTTTGTTGATATGGATGATAAAATACACAATATCTATGTTAAGCATGAGTTTGCTAACGAATTACGACAATGTGATATAGGAACTATGGTCAAATTGACTGTTCAAGAAAAGGCAGACAGGAAGTTTGCAATGGATATAATGTACATAATTAAAATGCAAAAAAAAGAAGTAGCATAAGGAAAGCTCTTATACTACTAATTCGTACAAGCTATTTGCTTTTATTATACTACATTCTTAAATGAAAAGTAAATAGTGAACAAAATTTTTTAAGGAGAAATATACAATGTATAGCAAGTTTAAGAAAAAAGATAAGGTTATTGTATATGGACTTGGAGAAAACGAGGGAAAATTCTATAAAAATGTATTAGGTACTGTAATTGAACGTGATCCTTATTTTAAAGATTTTCACATTAGATTCAAAAATGGTACAGACGATTGGTTTACTGAAGAATTTCTTAAGAAACCATATCAAAAGGAAAATAAGAAAGGAAACTAAAATATATGGAAATAAATTATATTAAAACAGTACGGTTTTAGAAAATTTAAAGATATATTTGAAACAAAGCTATATGATATAACCGATATTAAAGGTAAAAACAGGTCAGGTAAGAGTAATATGCTTTATGCTATTGTAAATACATTTCTTGGAACAAACCTTACAGGAGATGAAAGAGCGTGTCTTATCAATAATAAATGTGATGCAAGTTATGGAGAAATACATTTTACAGATAATAATGGTATAGAACATATTTTAATTAGAGGTAAGCACAAATACGATAATACTCAAAATTTTATTTCATTGGATGGAAAAATGGTAAAACAAGAGGCATTAGGAGATTTTTATAGAGATAAAAAGTTGTTTTTATTAATTCTAAATCCTATGTATTTCTTAGGTAAAAAACCTACAGAACAAAAAGAGTTAGTTGATAAATACTTAAATGCTATATGCCCTAATAATCTTATGGAAATTGCATATAATAAGTTATCAAAAAATGAGCAAAAACTGCTTGAAGGTATGCCAAAGGACATACAGACCTATATTGCTGATATAAATAGCGATATTAAGCGAATAGAAGGTATTAATACTTCGCTTCAAGGTAAAATTGACTATGCTCAAAATATAGCAAATGAGGAATTACCTGAACGTAAGGTATTTGAAAAAGACGAAGAATTAACTCTTGCAAGGCAAGAACTTAGTTTCTTAACATCTAATCAATCTATTATAGACAAAGAAAACCAAAAAAAATTAGTCAGCAAATTGTCAGATGAGCTTTTAAGCAAGGAAAATGAGCTATTAGCAATAATAAATGTAATGGAAGAAACAAAGAAACAGTATTATGCAATAAAAAATAGCGATACAGCTCACTGCCCTACTTGCAATCATTTATTAGAACAAAACAAAGGATTAGCACTTTTAAACATGAAGAAAATAGCAACAGACAAATACGACAGGAGTGTTGAGCTTACTTTACAAGTGGATAAATTAAAAAATAGTCTAATGGTAGAAAAAGCAAAATTTTATGCAATGGATGCCAATGTAAATGCTAATAATACTGAAAAAATTAGAATAGTTGAAACGAATATCAAAAATTTAGAAGCACAAAAAGGAGAAGTCGATAAATTTAATAATGAAATTGATGTGAAATTAAAAAATATCAATGCAGCCCAAAAAGACATTTCTAATTTTAATAAAGGTAAATCTGATAACAGTAAACTAATAGAAACCTTAAAGAAAACAAAAAAAGTAGCACAAAAGCTTTATATCTCTTATATCGAACAAAAAATGTTACTTGCAAAAAAATATCTTAAGAATGTAAAGATTAAGTTCTACTCTGTACTAAAGGAAACCGGCGAATTAAAGGACGATTTTATTATTACATATCAAAACAAACCACTTTGTGATTTATCAAGGTCTGAAACTATTGCAACAGCCCTTGAATTTGCTAATATGTTTAACAAAATATCAAAATCTAATTTACCAATTTTTATTGATGACTACGAATCTTGTGCAGATTATGATTTTATAAATGAGTATGCAAAAGGAAATCAGATACTTATATCCACAGTACAGAAGAAAGTACCTCTTACTATTGCTAATTATAATGATAATTCTGAGAGTCTTGTTATTAAGCAAAAAATAAAGGGATATAAAACAATTAAACACTTGATAAAACATCACAGTACAAATCTAGCAAAAGTTGCTTAATTTTTATTATATAAATATTCAGAAAAGGCAGAGAAATCTGTCTTTTTTTAGAATAGCGAAAGGAAATAAAATGTATAAAGAGCATTATAAAAATTTTGAGAAAATGTATTTAAAATTGGTGGCAAGATATGGAGAATATGCTACGTTTTACAATTTTGTAAAGATGTCAGCCATAGCAATTTATAATTCGTTTGCTAAAAATCAAGAAATGGAACAAGATTATTTACAAACTATCAATAGTTATGAAAAGGAAGAGCAGCAACTTTTTCCTAAAATGTTAGGTGAATTGATAATGATGTACCAGGAAGCTGAAGACATAAAAGATATACTTGGATCATTTTACGAAAAAGAGCATCTTGGTAATAGCCATATCGGTCAATTTTTTACACCTTCTCATATATCGGATTTTATAGCAAAAATACTTGTTCAAGATGATGAAAAGTTAAATAAGGCACTAGAAAGAGACGGCTTTATCTCTGTATGTGAGCCTACTTGTCGGTGCTGGTGGTATGGTTTTATCATTTGCTAAAGCTTTAAAAGAACAAAATATAAACTACCAACAAGAATTGCTTGTAGAAGCAACCGATATTTCAGATATATGTGTTTATATGGCGTATATTCAATTATCACTATATGGAATACCTGCTGTTGTATATTGTGGCGACACATTATTACAAGAAATAAGATTTAAGTTAGAAACACCTTTATTTTATCTAAATTATTGGAAGTTTAGAAAATTTCATAATCAAAATACTGAAGATGAATCAGAAGAAGTACAAGAAAATGAATCGAAATATACTATTGAAACTACAACAGATACTCAAAATTTATTAAAAGAAGTTATCGTAAAGGGCAATATACAGTTCTCTTTATGGTAAGTGAAAGGAAGGAAAACATATGAAAACCAAAGCATTATTAGTTATGACAGGAAAGGAAATACAGGTTGTAAAAATACCTGCCAGCTTAAAATTTATTAGAGCTTTTATTGGAAAGAATCTATTTAAAATAGAATTAACAGATAATACATTTATTTTAGCAAACGAAAAAGCACCATTAGAAGAATTTAATCGTTTTTATCAAGGACGCATTATACTTGGCTCTTTTATTATCATATCTACCAAGAAAGGCCATATATCTTCAATGAATAAAAAGTCTATTAGATATTACTCTAACATTTTTAGGCTAAAAAGACATCAAAGAAAAATACAAAAATACAAAGATAGTTTCTTAGAAAAATACTACTCAAAGAAAGAAGAACACAAAAATGTAAGCACTATGCAAGCAGAATTTTCAAAAATAGCTACATAGATAGGAAGGAGAAAATTTATGAAGTGTAAAACATTTAATTATAAAAATTATGGAGAATGTTATTTCAATGTTAGCAATTATATGAGTAACAAGCAAGCTATGGCAATTAGCATTATTAGTAAAGATGGGGAAAGTATTTCGGTATGTACAGTAAATATGAAAGATTATCTATATTATCCTAATTCAGCTACTATAAAAAATTACTCTGAAAATGCTGGTATGACAATTTTTTTAGAAAAGCTTGGAGTTATAGAAGAAGTCTATTCAAAAGCACCTTGTAATCCTTATGCTTCAAAAAATGAAACAATAGATTATTGTGCTATAAATATAACTAAATTAAAGGAATATACAAATCAATTTAATTATGAATGGAGTATATAGAAAGGAAGGATTTTAATTATGAATAATTATGTTGTAATGGTTATTATAAACCCAAAAGTATCAAAGAGAAAATTAAGTATTATACAAAGAGGTATTGTGGAGACAGTTAATAAAACTGCACAAATTCAAAATGTGTATGATTTAGGGAAAAATGAACTAGAATATCCTACAAAGAAGTTTAAGGAAGGCTATCATTTAAAAATAGAAATACAAGCAAAATCTAAAAAAATAGAAGAACTTAAAGGAACAATAAAACTTAATAAAAATGTTATATTTTCAATGGTTATACAAGGACACAAAGTTGAAAATACTTTATCTAAAATGATAAAGGAATATCGAGAAGGATTAGCTAGATTACCTAAGAATCATCAAGAAAGCATAACTAAGAAGGTATATATGTTAGTTACTAAGAATCCATATTATCCTGAAATTGAAAATAAAACACTTGCAATGAGTGATAATAAAAACAAAATTATTCAAGCTTGTATGGAAGAAATAAAAAAATATATATACAAAAAAGGATATTATACAGTTAAAAACTTTAAAAGAATAAGAGATATAGAAAATGAATTAGGCAAAATTTTAAGAGTAGACTTATTCTCAAAGGACAATAAAGATGAAGTTACACAATTTGCAATAGAAGAAAGAGTTTTAATCTAAGGAAGGATGGAAAAGAGATGAACGAGTATGAAACAATTTTTATTATAAATAATGAAATCACAGACAATGAAAAAAGAAAAGTAATTAGCAAAATTGAAGAACTTATTACTAATAATGGTAAAATAACAAAAGTTGATAATTTAGGTACAAGGAAATTAGCATACGAAATTAAGAAACAAAAAGTAGGATATTACTGTCTTATAGAATTTAATGCTAAACCAAACTTAATATGCGAATTGGAGAGATTATTTAGAATTACAGAAGATGTATTAAAATTTATAGTGGTAAGAAAAGAAGATTAGAAAGGATGGAATTTAATTATGAATAAATCGATATTATTAGGTAGATTAACAAAAGCACCTGAGATAAAATTCTCACAAGCAAATAATAAAAAGGTTGCAACTTTTACACTTGCAGTTAATAGAAAATATGTAAAACAAGGAGAAGAAAGGCAAACAGACTTTATAAATATAGTTGCTTGGGATAAGCTTGCAGATTTTGCAGAGAAATATTTAAAAACAGGCTTACAAATATGTTTAAGTGGTAGGATACAAACAAGAAATTACACAGATAATAATAACCAGAAGCATTATATTACAGAGATTATTGCAGAAAAAATCGACTTTGCTGATTCTATAAAAAAAATAACAGAAGTTCCAACGGAAAATTCTGCAGAACAACAAACAACTATTGCAGATGAGAGTAATTTAGACAATTTACCTGATGGAGATGATTTTCCGTTTTAGGAAATATCGTAAAAGGAGGAACATTTTATGCAAAGAAAAATAAATAAATATTTTAAAAAATTATGTAAGGATAAATTCTTCAAGAATGATGACGAGGTTATTATAGGAAAAGCTAAAAATGTAATAGAAAATTTAGAGGACCAAATTAAATATGTCAATAACCCTAAAAATGATGTTGATGAAGAAACTATTGAATTTATTACAGAAGAAGCAAAAGGACTAATAGAAGAAATTAAAAAAGAATATCCAAATAATAACGATGTTATAAAAATTGCAGGATTACCGATGAGTGGATTTTATATTTTAAAAGATAGAGAATCATTATTTGAAGAATTAAAAGATTACTACGATGAATCGGAGGAAAAAAATAATGAAAACTAATATTATAAGTATAAAATATGAGGATAGATTCAATCCCAAAACATTTAGTGGAAAATCTTATAGTTATTATGTAGGAGCAGACGCAAAAGTTGGAGACTTAGTTTTGGCACCTACAAAATATGGAGAACGAGTTGCTATGGTAACAGAGATAAATGTTGCAGACAGTAAGGTAGAATTTATTAAACCATATATGAAACTAATCACAGATAAAATAGACAAGGAAACATATTTACAAAATGACGCAATAGTGAAAGCAGCCTAAAGTTATGAACGGAATAGATCTTGTAAATATTTTAATACCTAAACTTTTAGATATCGGATTTATTGTACATAGGTATGATTCACATTCTACGAGTTCAATTTATCTAAAACTAGACTATGGTGTTTCTTGTGGCATTAGAATTGCAGATCATCCAGGAAAGAAAAAATATAGTTATCGTTTCAACATCATAAAAGATTATAAAGGAGATAAGGTCGTCTATAAAGATGGCCTTATTTGCTACTTTTATGACTATGACGAATTAGACAAGGTATTAGAAGAAGTACAAAAAGAAAAACAAAACAAACTCAATAAATATGGTTTAAGCAATTATCAAATGTATATGGAAAATCAATCGCAAACAGATTTATACACAAGGTTTAAAAAAATGGAGGTTAATGAATGAATCAAATATTAAATAAAATATCAAAAGCCTTAGAATTAGGCACAAATAATACTAATGAGAATGAAGCTCAAAGTGCAATTTTAGCAGCCCAAAGACTAATGGCAAAATACCATATTTCGCAAGAAGAAGTTAATGAGTTTCTTAATGAAAATGAAAATCAGGAAGAAGAAGTTATAGAGGAAAATGCTACTGATGAAATAAATAATGAAAAATGGAAAAGGAACTTAATAATTGTAATAGCTAAAAATTTTAGATGTGATGTTTTCTATCGTTGTGGCAGACTTATTATTGTTGGTGAATCAGAGGACATTCAAATTTCTAAAAGAGTCTTCTTATATGCAAAGCAAGCAGTACTAAACAGTTTCAAGAAATTTTTTAATGAAAACTATGTTACAAATGACTCAAATATTAGAAATAAATGTAAAAGAGATTTCGCATATGGCTTTGTAAGTGGATTAAGGCAAAAATTTGAAGAACAAAAAGAAAACTCGGACTTGGCTTTAGTTGTAGTAAATCCAAAAGTAAAAGAGTATTTTAAAAATATCAATTTTGGAAGGGTACATCGTTCGAGATCTCAAAATATATCTGATGGTTATTGTTATCAATATGGAAAAGAAAAAGGCAGAAATCTTGCAGATATTGATACACAAATGAAGGGAGAATTTTAATTATGACAGGGATTGAATGGTTAAAAGAGCAAGTAAAAGATCAAAAAGACCTTGCATTAAAACAAACAGTAGATTATTTATTAAATAGAGATGAACTGCAAGAAAAATACCTACAAGAGGATAAAACAGTTGAAGGGATGGCTCAATTTATTAGATCTAAAGGAACAAAATATTTACAAAATGGTTGGAATTATATAACAAATGAAGTTGTTTATGCTTGGGCTGTTATGTATTATTCTTTGCCTAATGAGTTTTTGAAAATAAAGACTAATAAAACCGATAATAAAACTGCTAAAAAAGGCTCAACCAAAAGTGCAACTTCTAAAAACAATATTATATCTTTAGATGCCGCAAAACAAAAAATAGAACAGAAAAAGGAAGTAGAACAAATCTCACTTTTTGGAGGTGTTGTACAATGAGACAAGAAGATGTAAATTCCTTGATGGAAGAAATTGATAGGAAATGTAAATTACCCAAATATTGGGAAGAATTTAAAAAACAACAAACAAAAGAACATAATTTGATTATAAAAGATAATAAAACAAAAGAACTCTATTGTACTCATTGTGGAAAAACTTTTAATGACAAAATTGCAAAAGTTCACGAGTATATGAAATGCCCTAATTGCAATGAAACATATAGAATATATGGAATGAACTATTATAGAAAATCTTTTCAGCAATCTATTATATTAGTGCAAAGAATGAATAAAAAGGTTATTATAAGGATATTCGAGGTTTATTCATATTTTGAAAAAGATAGTAAAAAAATAAAACAACATTGTATTGAGTATGCTAGAATCATTCCTGGCATTGGTAAATTTATAGGAAATAACGTTTATATAAATATGTATGGCTTTTTAAGAGTTTATCACGGCTACAAAAAAATAAATTGGTATAAGTATAGAGGATATAAGAATTTTACTGACTTTCCTACATATCCATACAATAGAAAAAAACTTATAAAAAATACAATAATGGAGTATGCACCGATAAACGAATTTCTTGATAAGTTTTTATATTATGGATATAATTTTTTAGATACATTAGAACTTGCAGCTTATCCAAGCTTTGAAATGCTATGGAATATGAAACTTTATAACTTGTCTTTTCGCTCAAGAGACTTAAATAAAAATGGAAGTTTTTATAAAACATTTAAAGTACCTAAAACTTTCTTGAAATTTATGCAAGATAAGGACATTTCATATAAAGAGTTACAACTATTACAGATATTTCAAAAGGCAGATGTTAAGCTACTTCAAAAATATAGAGATGTGAATATTAACTATATAAAATTTTTAATGAAGCATAGTATATTTAATGAATTTTTAAATTCAGGACTAGATCTAAGTTGTACAAATATCAAACTCTTAAATAAAATTAGCAAATTTATTCCACTAAAAAAGTTAACAAATTATTCTAAAGGTTTAAAAAACTTAAATATATATTTAGACTATTTAGAGATGGCGAAGGAATTAGCTTTAAACTATAAATCTAAAAAAAACTTGTTTCCACGCAATTTAATTGCTAGACACGATAAATTACAAACTAAGATGAAAGTACAAGAAGATATGGAAACGCAATTTAAAACATATCTAAGATACTTAGAACTATCGAAATATACTTATGACGATGATAAGTACATTATATTTCCAGCTCCAAGTGTTGACGATATGAAAGATGAAGGAACTCAACAAGGTAATTGTGTAGGGTATAAATATCTAAATCCATACATAAACAGAGAAACAGAAATTTATTTTATAAGAGAGTTGTCGAATGTTGCAAAATCATTTATAACACTAGAATTCTATAATGGTAATGTTGTGCAAAAAGAATTGCCACATCATTGTAGAAATTTTACTGAAGAACACAATTTATTTATACAAAAATGGATTGGTTATAGACATTTTATGGATAAACGAGAAAAATATAAAAATAAACATATAGAGGTAATTAAATATGACCTAACAAAATTAGTAGCATAAAAATAACAAAGATGGAGGAAACAAAATGCAAAGTATTGTTAGTTATAAAGACAGGGGAAATTATGGAAATTCAAAATATAGAGGTAATTGTACAGGATATATTATTAAGGATTTACTTAATCACTTCTATCCTACTACTAAACCTAAAAAATTTACAGAAATATTTAGTGGTGGTGGTACCGGAAAAGATGTTGCAAAAGAGCTTAATATAACAAATAGTCTGCATTTAGACTTAAATAACGGATGGGATGCTTTGATAGATGAAATACCTAGTGGTAGCGATTTTATTTTCTCTCATCCTCCCTATTGGGATATTATCTCTTATGAAACACAAAGAAATTCATATTCAAAAAATGATTTATCTAATCAAATGCCCTATGAAGAATTTATACATAAATTAAATATCATAAATGAAAAAATATATCACTCTTTATTATATGGTGGCAGGCACGCTTTATTAGTTGGAGATGTTAAAAAACAAGGAAAGTATTATAGTATCATAAAAGATATGACTTGGTTTGGCGATTTAGAAAGCCATATTATAAAGATTCAACATAATTGTATGTCAGACAATAAAGTATATATTAATCAGAGCTTTATTCCAATTAAGCACGAGCATCTGTTAGTATTTAAGAAAAATAAAATATGGTTACTTAATGAAAAATTAACAAATACAATTCAAGTAAATATTATGGAAGTTACTAATATTACGTGGAGGGACTTAATACAAGCGACATTAGAATATTTAAAAAATAGAGCTACGGTTGATGACATTTATAATATTTTAGTTAAATCAAAAAAGGCACAAAACAATAATCATATAAGGGAAAAAATCAGACAAACATTAAATAACAATTCTAATTTCACAAAGATAGATAATATATGGAGTTTATGTATTTTATAGAAAGGATTAAAAAGTTATGAATAATAATTCAAATAAAACAAAGGAAATCTTTGATAATATCGTAAATAGACTACAAAGTATTATAGATAAAGGAGATTCAAAAGTAGTTATTGATTTAGGCAATAAAATAAAAAAGTGTGCAAACGAATTTATCAACAAAATAGAAAAATTTGATATGCAAGAATTAGAACTTAGTGCGTAGAAAGGGGAAACTAGTATGAACGAAGAACTAAAATTACTAGCAAATCATATGAGGAATCTATATAAAAATATAGAGAATATTGATGAACAAAAGCTAGAAAAGTTATTGAATAAAGACGAAATAAAAACAATATACGAGCTGAGTCCAAGTTTAATTACAGAGAATAGCTTTTATTATATTATAACTAAAACTAATTGCACATATATTTTTACAAGTGAAGACGATAATAGTATAAAGAAAAAAATAAATTCTGACATAGAATTTATAAGTGTGGACGAACGAATATTAGATATTATTTATAGTTATGATAAATTACCAATATATAATAGATTAAATGGTAGTAAAATAAAAGTTTTAGTAGCTGCTAATGATTTTTCTTTAATTGAGTGGATAGGTAATTATGAACCTTATGTTATTGTAGCATTATTTGATACAAATAATGCTACTTGGCGTAGAGGAACATATTTTTCTAACATCATAGATGCTGTAAACACATATTATAATGATTTTAGGAGATAGAAAGTGAGATAATGAATTTAGAATGTTCATCAAGAGGAGATAAAAAGGTTTTCAGCCTTATATGCTAAAATAAAATTCAATGGCATTTATGTTACAATAGAAAATCATTACCCAAAATGTAAAAGAAAGAATAATAATCTAAAAGTTAAAAAGAGAGAAGAACTGGATTATATTATTATAAATAATCATAAATTGCCAACAGAATAATTAACACCTTTTTATAAATTATTATGGTTTACATATTTAGAAGAACATAAAGAACTTGTAAATTACGCAAGTTCTTTTAATTCTTTTACAGATATGTTTGAAGGGAGGAATACTGTAAACTCTCAAGCAAATGTTATTAGAGTGTATATTTTAATAGACAAATACAATATGTTAGGAAAAGGGATAAAAATGAGTATAATAAGGATAAACATTATTTTAGCAAAGAGTAAATAAGATAATGTCTATAATGAAAGGAGAGATATGAAAGATAAAAGAACAGAACTATATGAACGAATAGAAGTATTGGAAAAAAGGAGATGGGGATATTTAGAGGCTGATGACACTAAAAACGCTAGAAGAATACAAAAGCAAATAGAGGATGTAGAACTAAAAATTGAAGTAATGAAAATGGAAAAAATAACAAAGGAATTGAATGTGTATATACAAATTGTAAATAAATATCCTAGTGTAAAACAGGAAGTAGCAAATGAATTATTAGAAAAAGGAATAGAAAGGACGAGTTTATATGATTATTCAATATGAAACTAGCAAATATATGGAAGAAACTAAGGAATTTGAAATAGAAGACACCAAACATGTATTTTTGAAAGGGACTAATCCATATGATGGATTGCCTACATATTTTGGAATATGGAATAATAATAATACTTTAGTTATAGTAACAATAATAAGCTATCGTAATATTAGTTATGAACGATGGCTAAACACGAATCTACATACTGAGAACGATATTAAGAAATACTTAAAATGTAATAATAATGTAAAAAAAATTACAAGAAATGAGTTTAAAGAACAAATCGAACATATTAGGTCGATAATAGAAATATAAAGGAAGGAAAAATATTTATGAAAGAAGAATTTATAAAAGAAATATTAAAAGAATTAAGAAAAGATCTACATAAGAAAGAGCAAATTGATTTTATAGGAAAATTGTTGGAGGAAAGAGCAGATAGTTTAAATAGGCAAATTATGAAAGATGCAGAATATAAGAAGAGGGTAGATGCAATACTAAAAATAGAGGATGAAATAAAAGAAACATTCAAAAATTACAAGGAAGTTATGCAAGCTATAGCGAAACATGAGGAAGTAGTCGAAGAGAGCCAATATATAGAGAGAAATCTAATGTATAAACATGGACTACATGATGGAGTTACATTTATTCTAGAAGCATTACAGCAAATTGATAATAAGAAAGCTATTGAAGAGGATAAGTAAAAGATTTTTAAAATAATTTAAGTTTGAATAGTCTATTTCATTTTGGAATAGACTATTTTTACATATTATGAGTTTAAATGCTTGTATTGCTAAAATTCATTTGATTATTCATGGTCTCTCTAATTTCTTGTTGAGTTTTGTTTAACATTTCTTGATACACTTCTTTTTCTTCGTTTGACTTTTGCTGTAAATTCATTTCTTTAGCCTTTTGATTTTCCTTTTTTAAGTTTTCATATATTTTATCATCTGATTGAGTATTAACATTCGCTGGTAAATTTAAATTATAATATTTGCTATATATTATAATTAATAATATAATAACTAGTATAGCAGTTATAAGTAGTACAAGTTTAAAAATTTTCATAGTGGACCTCCAAAAAACTTATATTTATATAAATATAGTAACACAAAAAGAAATGTTTGGCAAATTGTTTAGCATCTAAGATATATGGGTTATCTACTCTTTTAATATTCTATTCTATAATAGAAACTTTACCGAAATAAGTATGTATTCCAGCCCAATCAGGAGGAGCAGAGGAGAAACATACAGGATAATTAAATACAAAGTAATCATGATCATGGATTATAGTGTGGGACTCAAATAGCTTGCCTATATCATGCTCATTGATGCCATTTTTTAGAAGTTCACAGCTTTTGTTCAAATCATTTTTTATTTGTTCATTTTGTAACACAATAATAAATTCATTAAGTTGTTCTAAAACTTTAGAGAAGCCACCATCACTTTCTACAATGGTATCAGGACTAAAAGGTTCCTTATGAGGCCCAGCTTCTGTAAAATTTGGCCAATATGGACTGTTTGTATCTTTTAAAAGAGAAACACTATCTAAAAGTAAGCTTTCAATTTTCGAATGAAGATATCCAAAGTTAGTTTTTATATAATTTTGACTATCCTTTGATACCCCTTTCAAAGCACTAGATTGTGCTATATTACACTTATCAGTACTAGGAAGTTCAAGTTCGCTTTTATGCAAATAATATTTTGTGTTTGTGTAAGCTAAAATATTTCGATAAGCAGATTCAGAAATTTTATATTTTTTACTTAAATCTTTTTTATGAATAATGACTATAGGTGAAGCAATCATATCGAAAGTAATCGTAGTATCTCCAATAAATTTTATTGTACAATTAGGATGTGAAGGATTAATACTAGCATTAGAATTAGAATTATCTTCTTGCCATGATGTGTTAAAAAATAACTCTGAAAAATCTCTTATCTTATTATCGTTGTTTATTGAAAGAATACTTGGGTTATCTGAATCTGAAAAGTAGTTTGTAACAATAATCTCCTTAACATTATTTGGAAAAAAATCATTAAATATTTCAGAAAGAGAGCTAATTTGGTCGTCATTTTCTCTTATAGCATTTTGGTAAGCAATTACATTTTCATCAGTATGATTCTCAAATAAATTCAAAAATTGCAATGTTATTATAAAAGATATAACACAAACCAAAATTATAATTAATATTATAAAAAGTATTTTTTTATTTTCTTGCATATTATTCCCCCTTTAATAAAATTATAACATATAAACAAATCTAATGCTATATAAAAGAATAAGAAAGTGTAAAAACTTTCCTATTCCGCAATTTTGATGACTAAACATATTAGTTAGTTATATTCAGATAGTTACCAAGAGCCATAAAATGGTATCTTTGAATATCCAGATGCTTTAGAAATACCAGTATCGACATATCCATGATTATAACCTTTTCCATCAACTTTAACCCAGTTCCTATTAGGACTTTGCATGACATAAGATATTTCCTTCCAATCAGGATGACTACCTCCAACATCAGGATTATTTGTTGCAACTAACATATTTTGAGCAACAGTTCCCCATCGAGAACCATCACCATGGTATATTGTTTTTGACTGCCTCATTATGAAAGTTTTATATTCTTTTCCATCAATATTAGCAGTTCCATAAGGATAGTCTGTGCAAACAGTAGCTGTTTTAAATAATTCAGAATCAATATCTATAATAGCAGTTGCGAATGCTCCTTGGGGATTTAAAAATTTTATACTTACTGAACTTCCTTCACCACCATACAATATAAATGATTCCCTATTATAAATCTCTCCAACTTTTTTATTTTCAGTAATATCATATACTGGTAAGTTTTTGCCAGACTTATTTATAACAAAATCTAAAAACATTCCCATGGTATTCCATCCTTTCGATTAAATATTAAATAATAATGTTATAAATTAAGTTATGTAATTTTACACACAATATATTGTTGTATGACTATAATTTAACAGATTTTAATTTAATATACAATAAAAAGTCAAAAAAGAACAAAAGGTAAAAGTTAATATTTTCATATAATATTAGAGGGATAGGGTAAAAATTACCATATCCCAAATTTAGAGAAAAAGTATCAGTAGTGGAAATGTGTTACTAACTTGCTATATGTCACCACACAGCTTAATTGTGTTTAGACATCAAGCAAGTATGGGGAGGCGAAAACACAGAGGGCATAGAAATAATGCCCATAGGTGAAATCAACGTTCAAGGTATAAGTTCCAGGGGACCAATAACTGTCCTGGGGAGAGTAGTCGAAAGTGATTTGGTAAGTACGAGTTTCCAAGTCTGTAGGAACCAAATAACGCTCCCAACAAGGAACACCATCCTAGTATAATAATGTTAAGTTAAAAATAACTTGACATTATTTTATTTTTTCTATGAGTTATTCAAAAACTCATAACATAATATTAGACCAATTCATGGTATAATTATTGTAATTGTTAGAGTGGTTTTAGCCAC
>JAAVZW010000066.1 GCA_022791835.1 Clostridia bacterium
CAAATAACATCATTATTTTCATTTAAAACTTTCAGATCAGGTAATGATACATCTGTATACTTACTTATATCCTTGTCACTTTCTAAGTCAAATATCATATACAAACACATCTCATCCATCGACAAATGTTCCATTTTAATCTTATACCCATCGCCTAAGTCTTTATAATCCATGTCTACTTGCTGATACCAATCTAAATTCTCAATTGCCATTAGTACTCCATCATTGTTAACACCAACATCACTTAAATTAAACAAATTCTTAATGTAACTTACAATGCTGATAGCTAGTACGCTTGTTGCAATGAACATACATAAAACGAAAATGAATAGTGTTGCAGGAGTATGTCTTTCTCTTAGCTTTAGAATGCCTCTGCGTAAATGAGAACGAACATTACTGTGAGACATACCTAATTTCTTAGCAATAGCTCCCGAAGTAAGTCCATCTACAAAATGTAATTGGAAAATTTCTTTATCACGTTCTCCAAGTTCCGAAAAAATATGATCAAAATTGATATCAGAGAGAGAGGCATCTATTGTACTATCATCAGGGAAATCCTCTTCAACCAATTCCACATTGCCTTTATTAGCTTTATACATTTGTTTACTAATATTAATTACAATTTTCCTTGCCCAAGCCCTAAAGTTTTTATTATATCTAAGCTTGTATAAATTATAATAAATCTTTATAATAGTCTCTTGTACAGCATCTTGACTATCAGCATCATTTCTCAAAATAGAAAAAGCAGCTCTGTACAAATCTGCACGAACTAATACAATAAGCTCAGAAAAAGCGACTGAATCGCCAGCCTTTGCTTTCTTAACTAAATCTTCCATAACAAAATCACCTTTTTAATCTTTTGTATTACAATATATTCATATTACTATATAAAATAAAAAATATCAACCATCATTTTCAAGTTTAGCTTCAATACCAGAAAACAAATCATCATAACTAACATTTAGAACCTGAGAGAATCCCCATAATTCATACTCTTTAACAGTTCGCTTATTAGATTCAATAAGACCTATATCATTTTTATGAGCAGGGATGCCAAGAAGATTCAAATTTCTAGCTAAGCCGAGCCTGAGATAAATGATTTTTCTTTCTATATTTAATCAAATTAGTCCCAATAACATTCAAATTGCCATTTAGTTTCCTAACAGCCATACAATCAACTCTCTTCAACCAAAATATTTTCACTTCTGATTTTAAACTTTATTGTATAATAATATGACATCGAGGATATGTCAAAAATCAAAAAAACGGAAGAAAAATGGCGAAAAATAGCTGAAAATATAGTTAAAATAAATCTATGTATTAAAAATCTTAAAAAACATATAGACTTTTTATATAAAAGTTTGATATAATAAAAAAAACAAATATAAAAAAAGGAGGACCAAATGCGAGACAGAAGTAGAGGAAGCAGAAAAAGAAGATTAAATTATAAAAAATTTACAATAGCAATAATAATATTGTTACTAGTAATAATAGGAATAACAATAGGAATAACGGCAGGAATAAAAGTTGCAACACAAGAACCAACAGAAGAAAAGAAACCAGAAGAAATAATACCAGAAGATACAGTAATAAATTTTGTTGCCACAGGAGATATAATGTGCCATACCACGAATTTTAATGCAGCATATGATAAAACGACAAAAACATATGACTTCACACCAGTATTTAAAAATGTAGCAAAATATATATCAAAAGCAGACATAGCAATAGGAAATCTCGAAACAACATTTTCAGGTGCAGATAGAGGATATACTGGATACCCAACATTTAATTCGCCAGAAGCTCTAGGACATGCACTAAAAAACATAGGAATAGATGTATTATCAACAGCAAACAACCATAGTTTAGATAAAAGATATTCAGGAGTAGAAAGTACACTAAATACACTAGATGAAATAGGAATAGCTCATACAGGAACAGCAAGAAGTGAAGAAGAGCAAAATACAATATTAGTAAAAGATGTAAATGGAATAAAAATAGCATTTATTTCATTCACATATGGGACAAATGGTATACCAGTAGAAGCAGGAAAAGAATACTGTGTAAACCTAATAGAAGACGAACAAGTTATGCTAAAACAACTAGCACTTGCAAAAGAACAAAACCCAGATATAATCTGTGCAAGTATGCATTGGGGAGACGAATATTCTCAAAAAGCAAATGATGACCAAAAAGACCTCGCAAACTATCTATTCAATCATGGAGTAGATATTATAATAGGAAACCATGCACATGTTGTAGAGCCAATGGAAAAGAAAACAATAACACTAGATGATGGAACCCAGAAAGAAGTATTTGTAGTATATGCCCTAGGTAATTTCATATCAGGACAAACAATAGAACACACAAAAAGCACAGCAATATTAGATATGCAAATAAGAAAAAGCGGAGTAGATGGAAAAATAAGCATAGATAGTGTAAACTATATACCAGTATATTGTTATGACAAAGGAGGAGCTAGACAAGATAGATATGAGCTTATAGACATTAAAACTGCAATGGCAGAGTATGAAAGTGGAAATAAAGATAATGTAAGTGACAATCTATATAATACAATTAAGAAAGAATTAGTTAATATAGAAAGTGTATTGGGTAAACCAATTATAAAAGAGAATAAAGAACAAAGTAACAGTTAATGTAATTTGATGGCAATTCTACCTCAAATAGCTGTGGTCAATGAGACTTAAAAAAATTATAAAAACTATTGCTTTTACAATAGTAAAATTTAAATAAAAAAATCAAGAATTTTGTCAAAAATTCTTGATTTTTTTATTATTTATCTATATAATTTTATAGGTAAGGATGTGATATCTTGAGAAAGAATATTCAGACAAAAGTGTCTAATGGAATAAAGGTACTTATTGTTGATGATGAAATTGGTATTATCGACTCTTTATCAATCTTTTTAAAAAAGTTTGGATATGACTTTACAGGAGTAACTAACCCACTTGAAGCAATAGAAAAGGTTAGAAATGAGAAATTTGATTTGATGATTCTAGACTTTATTATGACACCTATTCATGGAGATAAAGTAGTAGAAGAAATACGAAAATTTAATAAAGAACTATATATTTTATTGCTAACAGGACACAAAGACTTAGCACCACCACTTGAAACTATAAGAAGACTAGACATACAAGGTTATTGTGAGAAAAGTGACAAATTTGACCAATTGCTATTACTTATAGAGTCAGGTGTAAAAGCTATAAATCAAATGAATACTATAAAAGAAATAAATGAAGAACTAAAAGAAGCAAATGCAAAGCTAGAACAAGCTTATCTAGATAGTATAGAAACACTTAGATTTACAGTTGAAGCAAAAGATCCATATACTAGAGGACATTCAGATAGAGTATCAGAATATTCAGTGCTAATTGGAAAATATCTTGGTCTTAATGAGCAAGAGTTGCATACACTTAAGGTGGGAGGGCTTTTTCATGATATAGGAAAAATAGGAATACCAGATAGTATACTATTAAAACCACGGAAAACTCACACCAGAAGAATATTCAGAAATAAAAAATCATCCAGCAATAGGAGTACATATATTATCAAATGCAGCAATATTCAAAGAGATTATACCAGTAGTAAAACATCATCATGAAAGATATGATGGGCTTCGGATATCCATCAAAACTTGCAGGAGAAGATATACCATACTTAGCAAGAATAGCAGCTGTAGCAGATACATTTGATGCAATGACATCAAGAAGAACATATAGAGATGCATTAGATATGCAGATAGTAATAGATGAAATTGAAAAAAACAGAAGAATACAATTTGACCCACAAGTAGCAGATGTATTCTTAGACATCTTGAAAAACCATTATGAAGAAATAAAAGAAATACAAGAAAAATATAAATAACAAGGAGGAAGCTAAATGGAAGAAAATAATCCAAAAACAACAACAGTAGGAAAAGCATTTGGAATAGCATCACTTGTGACCGCAATACTATCGTTACTATTTTTCAAATACATATATATATCTGTAATTCTAGCATTAGTAGGTGCAATATTAGGATTTATAGGCAGAAAAAAAGGCGACAAAGTATTCGGATCAGCAGGACTAACCATTGGTATTATAAGTTTATTACTTACAATCTTATTATTTGTAGTATTAAACTTATTAGATACAGTATTATTTTATGTGCCAGATTGGTACAAACAAATCATTTAAGTAAAAGGAGGATAAAAATATGGACGAAGAGAACAAAGTAACAGAAACAACAGAAAGCACAGGAGCAACAACAGAAAGAAAAGGATTTAACATTACATCATTAGTATTAGGAATTATATCAGTAGTAGGTTTCTGCTGGTGGTATGTAGCAATTCCATGTGGAATAATAGCAATAATATTCAGCATAGCAGGTAAAAAAGATGCAGGACGTGGAATGGGAGTTGCAGGTATGGTTCTAGGAATTATCGGATTAGTATTATCAATAATAATTTGGGTACTAGCAATAATGGGACTAGCAGCACTTTCAACAATGGCATATTAATAAAAAAAGTGGCAATCGCCACTTTTTTTATCTAGTAGGAATTTTCGCTACGCAAGTAGTGAAAAGCTCTGTACTAGATAATTATGCGAAACTTAGATTTTCTTAGCGAAGGATGAGCTTAGAAAATATTAGTTCCGTTTTTTTATATTCTAGGAAATTATGCAAAGTTTCTTGCGAATCCCCAAGCAACAAAGAGAATTAAGATAATTACAATAAGTACATAAGCCATATTAGAGATTTTCTCCTTTTTAATTCTAGCCTTTATCAAAAAATAAAATAAAAAAGCCACAAAAATATAAGAAATACCGAATTATTAACTCTCCCATAACAATCCCCTTTACTCACCGAAGAATAATCTCAACAAGAGATCTACGATTAAAAATCATACAAATAACATCATCAACTAGAAGACACAAGAATATAGGTAGGAGGACAAAAACATAAAAAGCATGTAATTCTATAGCAAGACTAAAATCAAGGCTTAAAACAGCTTTAGTAGCTCTTGTGATACCACAAGAAGGGCATAGTATACCAAAATTTTCATTAATATAACATGCCCCAAAATTATTCTCACCTGATATGCTCAAAAAAATCCAAGAAAAAATCAAGAGAATATATAAAGCTATTCTAATAAACCTCAAAATCTTTCGCCTATCCATAAAAACCTATTCAATACCTAAATATTGGTTATAAGTACCTTCCTTATCAATAACCTTATCCTTTTTAATATCAATAACACGATTGGCAACCGTTTGACAAAGCTCATGGTCATGAGAAGTAAAGATGAGATTTCCCTTAAACTTCTTCATACCCTCATTAAGAGCAGTAATACTCTCCATATCCAAATGGTTAGTTGGCTCATCAAAAACAAGCAAATTTGCACCTGAAAGCATAAGTTTAGAAAGCACACAACGAACCTTCTCTCCACCAGATAGAACAGAAACCTTCTTCAAAGCTTCTTCACCAGAGAAAAGCATTCTACCTAAAAATCCTCTAACATAAGTTTCATCAGGGTCTTTAGAATAAGCTCTTAACCAGTCAACAAGAGCAATATCCTCATTAAATAAATAATTATTATCCTTAGGAAAATAATCACTAGTAATGGTAGTACCCCAAATAACTTCGCCACTGTCAGGCTCTACTTCTCCAGCGATAATTTGGAAAAGAACAGTTTTAGAAAGCTCGTTATCAGAAAGTAACAAAATCTTATCATTACTTTTAACAGTAAAAGAAACATTATCAAGAAGTTTCTCTCCATCAACAATTTTAGAAATATTTTTCAAAGTCAAAATATCCTTACCAGGTTCTCTATCAGGTTTAAAATCAATATAAGGATATTTCCTATTAGAAGGCTTAATCTCATCAAGCTCAATCTTTTCCAACGATTTTTTTCTAGAAGTAGCCTGTTTAGACTTAGAAGCATTAGCACTAAATCTAGCAATAAACTCTTGAAGTTCTTTAATCTTTTCCTCTTTCTTCTTATTAGCATCCTTAGCTTGTTTCAAAGCAAGTTGGCTAGATTCATACCAGAAATCATAGTTACCAGGATAAACCTTAATCTTACCAAAATCAACATCAGCAATATGAGTGCAAACCTTATTAAGGAAATATCTATCATGAGAAACAACAATTACAGTATTCTCAAAGTCAATCAAAAATTCTTGTAGCCAGTGTATAGTCTTAATATCCAAGTCATTAGTAGGCTCGTCTAAAAGTAAAACATCAGGATTACCAAATAAAGCTTGAGCAAGTAAAACCTTAACTTTAAGTTTAGCTTCAAGGTCTTTCATAAGCTTGTAATGAAATTCAGACTCAATGCCAAGATTATTAAGCAAAATAGCAGCATCAGACTCAGCATTCCAGCCATCAAGTTCAGCAAATCTCTCTTCCAATTTAGCAGCCTTCATACCATCTTCCTCAGAAAAATCAGGCTTAGCATAAATTTCATCCTTTTCTTTCATAATTTTATACAATTCTTGATTGCCCATAATAACAGTATCAAGAACAGAATAATCCTCAAAAGCAAAGTGATCTTGCTTAAGTACAGACAATCTTTCTCCAGGATCCATAGAAACATCACCTTTGCTAGGTTCAATTTCACCAGACAAAACCTTTAAAAAAGTAGATTTACCAGCACCATTAGCACCGATTATACCATAGCAATTACCTTTGCCAAATCTAATATTAACATCTTCAAATAAGATTCTTTTACCAAATCTTACAGTAACACCTGTAGAAACTAACATAAAAGTCTACCTCCTATAAAAACAT
This sequence comes from Clostridia bacterium, assembly GCA_022791835.1. Lineage (GTDB taxonomy): Bacteria > Bacillota > Clostridia > TANB77 > CAG-508 > JAAWPK01. The sequence continues at coordinate 6,794 of JAAVZW010000066.1, forward strand.
AGAGCAAAGTACAAACTTTGCTCCATAATTATACAACATATTAAAACAATTTTCAAGACAAAGGGAGTAATATGTGAAAAGTCGTACCTTTTCCGAACTTCAGATTCAAAAGTAATATTACCATTAAACTTCGCCTTAATATTAGAGTAAGACATAAACAATCCAAGACCAGTACCATTTTTACCTTTAGTTGTAATCATTTCATTAAATAATTTATTTTGAACATCTTCACTCATACCACATCCATAATCCCTAACAGAAAGCACAAGAGTATTGTCTTTTATATCAACATTAAAATCAATAATACTGTCAGGCTGTCCGTTGTAAGATTGTATGGCATTAGAAATGATATTATCAATAACTTGTACTAAAGAATTTATACTACCACGTAAAGTGAAATCTTTATCAATCGAAATATTGCAATTCAAATCTACCAAAGAATGCTTAAGTTCATGCTTCATAAGAATAGTTACACGTTTAACAAGTTCATCAATTGTAAAAGTATCAACAGAATCATTAGAAGAAACAGCTTGCCCCTTAACAGCAGTAATAACATCAGACATATATGCAGTATGAGTTTTAACCTTTTCGACCCAAGAACGCATATCCTCAGCAATAGCATGGTGGTCTTCGCTTGTAACCTCTGGATCTCCAATAGAAATATCATATTCAGTAATTAAATCAGTCAAAGCCTCTGCAGCACCAGCGATAGACATGATAGGAGTCTTAAGGTTATGAGCAATACCACCAATCATTTGTCCAAGAGAAGCAAAACGTTCTCTTTCAACAAGCATATCCTGATTATCTTTAATAGTTTTCATATCTTCCTCATGTTGAGTAGTATCTTTAAATAAGATTAAAATTCCGAGGAAAATATTTTTATCAACAATACTAGAAAACTCAACATGGAAGTATTTTTTTACATGTTTATAATATATATCATAAGAAACTGTTTTAGAACTTACAGACACAGTCTGAATAGCACTTTCAATTCTAGGAAATTCCCCATTTTTATTAAGGTCAGAAACAGGATGATTTCTTAAATCAGTATCTTTAACCTTAAAAATATCAAGAAAAGGTCTATTAAAATCAATAATAACATTTTTATCATTCAAAACAAGATAACAGTCAGACATTCTATTAACAACTTTTTCTAATGCAATAGGTGTAATTGATAAAAAGTTAAACCTAAAAATAGCAAAAGTAACAAAAAGTACTGCAAGAGAAAAAGATATAGGAGTCGTATATACATTCATTTGAATAAAATTGAAACTGCCTAAAATATTTATAATAACAGGGATAGAAACACCTGTAATTATAAGTAAGGATTGTTTAGAAAAAAATCCAGAATTTTTAGAAGTGTGCTTAATCAACATAACTATACCAGTAAAAAACATAATATAAGTATAAGCAAGATGTACATACATAATTGGACCATATACCATTTCATTTAAATTAAATGAATATACATCATAAAATAAATGATGTGTATTTGTTGTAAAAACAGAGATAATGTTTAATATAGGAACTATAAAAAGTAGTAAGTATCTTTTCTTAAACTCAAAACCATTTTTTACAAAACAAGCTGACATTAGAAAAAATAGTACAGGAAATAAGCAAGTTCCTATATAAACAAATCCTTCAAAATATATGGGATTAGTACTAAATAGCAAAAAACATATTTTTTGTACAACAAGTCCAACACAGATAATTATAACTGAAAGTACCATGAATGAGAAGTATTTTTGTAGTTTAGTAATTGGCTTTTTCTTTAGTGTATAACGAGCGAGTACAATTAAAAGCAATGTTGATAGTATTAGCAAGATAAAAGAAGTATCAATTGATTGCATATATGTAACCTCCATTTTTCATTTGTTTAATTTATGTAAAATTTATAAATCCAATTTTTTTAAAATAATTCATATATTTTATTATATAATTCTTGTCAATTTTTTTCCAGCGAAAACCGACAATTTTTAAATAATTTTCCGTAAAGTCACAATTTAATCGTATAGAAGATGTATACACTAATTTTTTATCTTTATTTAAATCATTAATAATACCAGAAACTAGTTCTTTTCTTTTATTGTCATCTAAAATACCAGTTATAATGTCAGACATCATTTGATTAGAAACAGGTATAATGTCAGCACCTAACTCATTAGAAGTATGAATTAACATAGGTATTGGTAAAAGCTTAGGGTCCATAATATGGAACATATTACAATCAGACTTATGATTTAAAATTTTAATTATAGCTTTCGAAGCTAAGTCAACTGGAGTAAGCTCTAATTCATGTCCTAGAGTATACTTAGGAAAAGCGCCAATTTCCATATATGCTTTAAGTCTCTTAGCAAAAGCATTGTCGTTTATATTCTTTTGGAAAGCACCATCAGAATATCTATTAGTAATATTACCAAGTCTTAAAATTTGTGCATCAAGACCATCATAAATAGCCTCCAAAACAGCAATTTCGCCTTTGAATTTAGTAATACCATAAATATTTTTCAAATCCTGACCAATATACAAATTATTCTCAGTAAAGACTTTTTTATTGCTCAAATTATTAGGATCTAAGTCAATCTCTTCTTCTTTCTCACCATTTCCAGAAACGCTAACAGTAGAAATATGTAAAAGTCTTTTACCATATTTCTTACAAAAAGCAACAACATTCTCAGTACCAAGAACATTTGCATCCTCAAAATCCTTTTTTAATCCAAAATGCTTTACAAGGGCACCAGAATTAATCACAACATTAGTATTTCTAACAACGTATGCTAAATCCCTTTTAGATAGAGATAAGTTATAGTTAGAAGTAATATTTCCGAGCAACAACATTAATTCTACTATCAACTTTAGAAACAAACTCCTTACCAAAATAAAATTCTAAAGTTTGAAGAAGTCTATTTCTAGTACCAATATTATTTCTAGCTCTAACCAAGAAATAAAGGTCTCCTTTGTTTTTAGTCAAAAATTCATACGCAATATGAGCACCTAAATAACCAGTACCTCCAATAAGCAAGCAGTTACCGAACATCAATCTTAGAAATAGTCTTAAAATTCTTTGCCTTGTTTCTTTCCAAAACACTATTAACTCTAGAATAATCGTAAGTATCAAGGAAATCGTCATCAGTCAAAGGTATCTTATGAGCAAGCTTTGAAATAGTAGGATAATTAAACATATCAGCATACTCAAAATTTAATCCATATTTTACAGCCTCAATTTGTACATTAATAGCTGCGATAGAATCTCCACCAATATCAAAGAAATTATCATCAAGAGAGATGTTATCCAATTTCAAAACATTCTTCCAAATCTGCATAAGCTGTTCTTCTACAGTAGACATTTTAGAAATGTCCTTTACTGTTTCACTTGAAACAGCTGAAGAAGGAGCATGAGAAACAGTAGGAAGAGGTAAAGCTTTCCTATCAATTTTTCTATTAATAGAATAAGGCATTTCATCAAGCCTAATAATGAAAGTAGGTACCATATAAGGAGGTAAGAACTTTCTTAAATAATCTTTTACATCCTTTTCAAGAACATTTTTGTCAGCGACATAGTAACCACAAAGAACTTCTCTACCATCAATTTCAGCTTTATTCACAACACAAGAAGTAACACCTTCGATTTGAGACATTTTATTTTCAATCTCTCCAAGTTCAATACGAAGTCCACGAAGCTTAACTTGGTGGTCTACTCTACCCAAAATTTGAATTTTTCCATCAAAAGTCCACCTGCCAATATCGCCAGTTTTGTAAATCTTTCCGTTTCCCAAAAGGATTATCAAGGAAAGAACTAGCCGTTTTTTCAGGTTTATTAATATATCCAAGACCTACCTGTATACCAGCAATATAAATTTCGCCAGCAACACCAATAGGAACTCTTTTCATATCTTTATCCAAAATATGCATTTGAGTATTTTTAGTAGGAGGGCCAACAGTAATATCAGTCTCTCCGTCCAAATTTTGTACATTACTAAGTACTGTAATTTCACTAGGACCATATATATTGTAAATAGTAATATCATCAGCCAAAGCCCTAAGGTCATCAATAAACTTTTGAGGCAAAGGCTCTCCGCCAAATACCATATTTTTGACCAAGCTAAGTGCGGTATCAGGCTCTCTATTATCGTAATTAATCTTCATAAGGCTAGGAGTAACAGTCATAACATCAGCACCTTGTTTTTTTATCAAGGCATCTAAAAGTTTAGGATTTCTATGCTCACTGTTATTTGCCATAACTACTTTCATACCATGAGTAAGAGATACAAAAATCTCATAAACAAATATATCAAAAGGAGTTGAAGTAACAGAAGCAATAGCATGTTCCTTACCATCCCTCAAATAATCAAGAGCATAAGTCATAGCCTTAGCCATATTCGCAAAGCCAATCTGGTTTAGCATAACTCCCTTAGGAGTACCAGTAGAACCAGAAGTATAAATAATATAAGACAAATCAGTAGGGGCAACTTTAACATTTGGATTATCAAACTCCTTACCATAAATATCAATATTATCCAAATCAATATAAATCTTATGTTTAATTTGTCCAACCTTGTCAGAAAGCTCTTTTTGCACTAAAACATATTCAGTATTACTATCTTCAATATAATACTGAGTACGGTCAGTAGGGTAAGTAGGGTCAACATTGAAGAAACACGCACCAGCTTTCAAAATTCCAAGCATAGATACAATGGTTTCCAAAGAACGATTAGTCATAATACAAACAGCATCATTAGGCTTAATACCAAAGCTAATCAAATAATTAGCCAAAGAATTAGCCCTAGCATTAAGTTCTGCATAAGTTAAAGTTTTATTATCACAAACTACAGCAATATTATTAGGAGTTTTCAAAACTTGTTCCTCAAAAATATGCATAATAGTTTCATTCATATCAATAGGCATAAATGTATCATTAAACTTGTCTAAAATTTTAACCTCATCATCAGTAATAATCTCTAAATCAGCAATTCTAGTATCCTGATTTTTAATAAATTGCTTTAAAATAAAGATATAGTGCTTAAGTATTCCATCAGCAGTATCAAACTTAAATAAATCAGAATTATACTCTAAATTAAACGCTCTAGTTACAGGATTTATTTCAAACCACAAATTAAATTTAGAAGTATGAGTATGAGCAGTTAAAATATCAGCGGTATTTCCATTTAAAGAAAAATCTCCCATATTTTCATTTTGATAAGTAAACATTACATCAAGAAGAGAGTTAGAGCTATCTAGCCCTAAATTTTCAAGAAGTAATTCATAAGGATAAGGTTGATTTGAGATAACAGCAGAAACTTCTTCTTGAACCTGTTTTAAAGTATCAGAAATAGAAGCTGTTTGGTCAATGATTTTGTTAACAATTATATTATTAACAAACATACCAACAACATCTTGTATTTCACTAAAACTCCTTCCTGCAAAAGGGCCACCAATAACAATATCACTTTGAGCAGTATACTTGTGTAAAAGCACATATAAACCAGTTAAAAATACAGTATAACTAGAAACCGAATACTTTTTGGCAATATCCTCTAAAGCTTTGAACTCCTCATTAGAAAGAGAATAAGACACACTTTCTCCGATTAAAAGATTTAATATTAGACAAAGGATAATCATAAGGTAAGTTAAGAGGCGTAAACTCTTTATCTTTAAATTTGTTAACCCAAAAAGCGTTCATAGTTTCAAATTCAGGAGAAGACAAAAACTCCTTTTCCCAAACGGCATAATCAGTATAATCAAGTTTTGGACTATTCACAGTTTCACCATTATAAAGTTTACAAAAATCACGGAACACAACTGCAAATGAAGTCCCATCAAGTATAATATGATGACTATCTAGCATAAGTAAACTTTTAGAATTATCTAATATGCAAAGCTTAGCACGAAGAAGCGGAGCTTTAGATAAATCAAAAGGTTTAGGGAAGTTGTCTACAAGTTCTTGAGGATTTACAGAAGTATGCTCGGTTTCAAGAGTAATAGATACATCATCAAGAATAGACTGTACAAGTTCTCCATTACCATATGTAAATATAGTCCTAAAGCTAGGATGTATTTGTACTAATGTATTTAAAGCAGTTTGTATTTTGTTAGCATCAAGTATAGTATCAAAAAGAAATCCTCCTGCAACATTATAAGTAATACTATTTTTACCGCTAACAGTATTTGCATAATACATCCTTTTTTGTGCATAAGAAAGAGGATAAGTACTTTCTGTTTTGGATTTTGAAATTACAGTTGTTCTATATTCTGTTGAAAGATTACCAATTTTATCAGATAAATTTTCAATAATAGGATTATCAAAAATATCTTTAACTGTAACTAACGTATTTAAAGTATCAGATAAATGTGTAGACAAAGTAATAGCATTTAAGGAATCTCCACCAATACCAAAGAAAGAGTCCTTAATACTTATATTATCTATTCGTAATATACTTTTTAATTCATTAATAATAGTTCTATCCATTTCATTTCTAGGAGGTATTATTTCACTAGCTATATTATCTAAAAAATGGAGAGGAAGAGATTTTTTATCAACTTTACCATTAACATTAATAGGTAAAGTGTCAAGTTTTGTTATAAAACTTGGTATCATAAAAGAAGGGAGAGTTTCCCTCAAAAATTGTTTTAAATCATCTAAATTAAACGCATTTTCAGCAACAATGTAAGAGCAAATTGTCTTATCTTGTACTATAGTAACGCTTTCCTTAACATTAGAAAATTCTAAAATTTTGTTATCAATTTCACTAAGCTCAATTCTAAAGCCCCTAAGTTTAATTTGATTATCAATTCTACCAATATAATTAATACTGCCATTAGGTAACCAAGCTGTTAAATCTCCTGTCTTATATACAAGACCATTACCAAAAGGATTATTGATAAATTTTTCAGCTGTCAAATTGACTCTATTTAAATATCCAAGGGATAAACCGATCACCAGCAACCCAAAGTTCACCTGGTACACCAACAGGTTGTAAAGTACCAGACTTTGAAACCACATAACATTTAGAATTAGCAAGCGGAAAGCCAATAGGAATAAATCCTAAAGATAAATCTTTTATACTATAATAAGTTGAAAATGTAGTGTTTTCAGTAGGACCATATCCATTAACAATATTTAAAAGAGGGTTAGCTTCACGAACAATCTTAATGTGTTTAAAAGATAATGCTTCTCCACCAATAAGTAAGTATTTTAAAGTGTTAAACATTTTGGGGTCATATTCACAAAACTTGTTAAAAAGAGAAGTAGTAAGAAAAAGACTGCTAATCTTATTTTCCTTAATATAATTACTAAAAAGTTGAGGAGTTAGCAAATCAGTTTTCTTTAATATGAATAGTTCTAATCCATTTAATAAAGCACCCCAAATTTCAAAAGTTGAAGCGTCAAAAGCAATAGAACCTGTTTGAAGAATTCTATCACCTTTAGAAAATGTTATAAAATTAGTATTCTTAACAAGTCTAACTATACTTACGTTAGGCACAATAACTCCTTTGGGAGTTCCAGTTGAACCAGAAGTATACATGATATAAGCAGGAGTAGAAGGAGTTGGGTAAAATGATTTAAAATCTGTATTGCTATCATATAAATCTGAATTCAAATCTATAACTATTTTAGGAATATTTACTTTCAAATCAACTTCTAAATTAGAAGAAGTCAATAAAACTTTAGCATTAGAATCTTTTATCATATATGAAATTCTATCATTAGGGTAAGAAATATCAATAGGTAGGTAAGTTGCACCAAGTTTCAAAGTAGCAATAATTGCTATAATAGATTCAAGGGACTTATCTAAATATAGTGCAACAGTATCATTTGATTTAACACCTTTGCATTGTAAATAAAAAGCTAAACTATTAGCTTTAGTATTTAATTCTGAATATGTTAATGAAGTATTCTCAAAATTGACAGCAGGAGTGTTTGGAACTAAATTAACTTGTTCTTCGAATAATTCTATAACACTGTTATTTTTAGGATAATTCACATCAGTATCGTTAAACTCATTCAAAATCACACTCCTCTCTAAAGGAGTTGCAATTTCAATATCCTTAAGCAAAATATTATTATCATTTAAAACCTGATTAATAATATACAAAATTCTTGGGTGAATTAAATCAATATCATTTTTATCAAGTTTATTCAAATTATAATCATAAGAGATACTAACAGAATTCTCTCCATTAATATCGTAAATATGAATATCCAAATCATTGTTAGAGCAATGATTAAACAACCACTCTGTTGAATACTCACAAGAAGCATCAGATGCTCTAGTAATTTGGTAAGAAAGCATAATATTATATAAATTAGGTAAACTATTATCTCTTTTCCTAAGTTCTTCTAAAACATATTGATAAGAGTATTTTTGGTGTCTAAAATGAGACATAGTATCTTTTGCAAGATTTGATACAAAAGATACAAAACCAATGCTATCATCTATGACCATTCTAAAAGGTATGGTACTAACAAACATACCCATAGTATTTTTTTCTTTAAAATTTGCTCTATTTAAAACAGGAGTACCAATAACGAAATCATTAAGATTATTAACACGTCCTATATAAATTCCAAAAACAGCCATAAAGAAATTGTATATAGAAATCCTAGATTCTACACAAAAATTAGATATTTTATTTAACAAATCTTTATCTAAAACAAAAGTACTTCTTTCAGCACTACAAACTAAATCATTGCTAGAGCTTTTTGTACCACGAATAGTAGCAAGCTCAGGAACAGTTTCATACTTAGTTAACCAGTAATCCCTATCCTTCTCAAATTTACTACTGTCGATATAATTCTTTTCAGATGCTAAGTAATTCTTATAAGAAAAAGTCTCAGTATCAATAAGTGGCAAATCAAGATTATTAACAAAAGCATTATAAATCTCTGCAATTTGTCTAACGCAAATAGCAGTAGAAAAACCATCACAAATAATGTGGTGGAAATTTGCTAAAATACCACCAGTATTAGTGCCTTTGATTCTAAATAATCTAAACTCATAAAGAGGATTTTCTAAAAGATTAAAAACATTTTCACGTTTAGCATCTTCATCAATAAACTCTTCTAGAGAAGAAATATCATTAAATTCACATTTAAAAGGAACGAATTCCTCAAAATATTGCTTAACATTACCATTCTCCAAGAAAAGTCGTATTTGAAAATTATCATTCTGTCTAACAGTATGATTAATAGCCGCATTTAAAAGTTCAAAATCAATATTATCAATCTTAGAAGAAAAATCAGCTAGAGTGATAATACGATTAATATTAGTATCCTTAAAATATTGTTCAGTAAGCCAGATTGACTCCTGTGGCTTACTCAAATTATATACATCCTTTTTCATACATAGCCCCCATTTGCTATAATATTGCCCCCATTATACTACATAAAAACAAAAAAAACAAGCATATTTTATAGTTGACACACAAAAACATATATTATATAATCAAAAAGAAAAAACAATGGAGAAAAGAATGAATAAAAAACAAAAGAAAAGAAAAATTAAAATAGCTATAACCTTAGAGGGAAGACATATAAAGAAAAAGTATAGAGTAGGAAAATTTGTACAAGTACTGCCAAAAAATAAAAAAAGAAAACAAGAAAAGTTCCAAAAAGTTCAAAAAATGGATGTAAGTTGCTTTGCATTAGTGGTAGTTAAAATTCCATGGTACAAAAGAGCATGGAGAACAATATTTGGATTTTAAAGCAAAATCATAATAAAAAAATAAGCCAAAGGGAGAACTTTAATAAGGACAAAATTGTTCTTATTGGATTCTTCCTTATTTTATTGGTGTTTTGACAGCTTAATATGATATATAAATTTAATTCATTTTGTAGCGAAAATAAATTTTAGGAGGTTTTTAGTTATGAGAGAGATAACTTATCATAAAGAAGGAGATTATTATATTCCTGACTTATATTTAGCAGAAGATGAATATGAAAAAAATTATCATATTGGTAAATATGGTCATTTGAGACTAGAATATTTGAAAAAACATAAAAAAGCTGATTATACTATAATGCTTTTAGATGGTACTTTAAGAAAACATATTATAGATACTGATAAACAAGCAAAAGCAAGATATGATACATTAATGAAGCAAATGCAACAGAAAAATCCTATTGATGAGAATTTAAAGGATACTGACCCTTTAAAATGGATTGGACTTATGAATAATTATAAGTATTCTTCTGAAGAAATAATTTTTAAAGAATTTATTTATATTTAGAATTTTCACTTGACTTTTGCAAACATTAGTTCTATAATAATAAAAGAGTTTACAAAGATTGGAAGTGATATTATGAGCAAAGAACTCATAAAAACGCGAATTAAAGTAAAAGATAATTTAGTAAGTGTTATTAGGATTGGAAATGTAGATTATATTTCTTTAACTGATTTGGCACGATATAAAAATCCCATTGAGCCTAAAGATGTTATAAAGAATTGGCTAAGAGCTAAAACAAACATTGAATTTTTAGCACTTTGGGAGCAAATGCACAATCCAAATCTCAAAGGGGTCGAAATCGACACCTTTAAATCAGAAGCTGGTACTCATTATTTTACGATGTCCCCACAGAGATGGATTAAAGAAACTAATGCAATTGGTATTATTTCAAAGTCTGGTAATAACGGTGGGACATATGCCCATCCAGATATAGCGTTTGAGTTTGCTAGTTGGATTAGTCCAGAATTTAATTTATACTTAATAACTGAATTTGAAAGACTTAAACAAAATGAAAGTTATCAAAATAAAATTGATTGGTCTGTAAGACGAGAACTTGCAAAAACTAATTATAGAATACATACTGATAGTATAAAAGAAAATATAATTCCTACACTAACTGAAAAACAGAAATTATATGTATACGCAAATGAAGCTGATATTTTAAATGTTGCATTATTTGGAATGACTGCAAAAGAATGGAAAGATAAAAATCCTACTTTAGATGGTAATATGCGTGATTATGCCAATATTCTTCAGTTAGTAATTTTAAGCAATTTAGAAAACTTAAATAGTGAAATGATAGCTGAAGGAATAGATCAAAAAATAAGACTTGAAAAACTTAATATAATCGCTAAAAAACAGTATAATATTTTACAAAATAGCAATGGTATTAAGAAAATTGAAATGCTATATGATAAAAAAGTTTTAAAAGATTAAAATATTTTTTTATAAAAGCAAGACAACACCCTTTTGTTCAAAGTGTGTTGTCTCCATTTTTACCAACGAAGAGACTTCTTATATTCTTCTTCGCGTTCTTCTGGTGCTTTATTCAGCCACCAGTCCAGATAGTCATTTTCCACAGCCTCTGTAAACAGCTTAGACTGAGGTTGTAAAAAAGCCATCCAGTCCCCATACGATTCTTTAATATCAATGCACCACCAGAAATTACTGCGGCGCCGATCGTATGATGTGTCTCCTTTTTTTGCCTTCGGAACTTTTTCGAGTTCGGAATACTCTTTGAGATGGTACGGCTGTTCAATGAACTCACGAATAGCCTGAATCACTTCAGTTGCCCAATCTTTTCTACAGAATACCATCAGCTCTTCATGCTCAGGAGTATAGATTTCTGTATGAAAGACATCATACTCCTCAAAATGATACATTAAGCGCCGATATGCTTTGGGAATTGCTCCCCATTCAAACTCCGTAGAGCCCATGTAGTCAAGATTGACAACTCCATCTGAGCCTGTAAGAGATTTACCCGATTTCTCAAAAGCTCCCCGCTGAATAAGATAGAATTTTGCCATAGTAAGACACTCCTTTCAAAAGTGTAAAAATTTGTTACACTTTTATTTTACCATATTTTTATGTTAATTTCAAGTTTTTTTGGGAATAGTTGGAAATGTATCTTGACATTTACATAAAAAGATGATATATAATAGGTGTATTTAATAATACACTGAAAAATTGAATATTGATATTCCTCTTTACTCATTTAGAGGAGCCATTAGAGTTAAAAGTGCCCAATGTGTATGTTTTGTTTAAGGGCAATGAATTTAATGAATAATAAGTGCTACAAAATATCATGTTTGATTTACTAGGGAAAACACATTAAAAAGTGAATAGCCTTAAAATCTGCTAAAATTTAAGGATAACTTAGTTTGCCAAAAGTGATGATGCTTTAGGTTTATTAAAAGATGTTAAAAGTAAGTCTTTTAATATTCAATATTCACTTAATACTTGTGTCTGTAAGTAAATCAAACACCTTTAGTCAGTTATTGATTAAAGTGATAACGAAAAATTATTATGCAGGTATGCTTATATAATTTTTCAGTTTGTAGAAAACGAAACTTATTAGTTATTAGATTTCTTATGGTAATAAATATATAAGGTTTCGTTTTGATACAAAAAAGCGAAGCCTTTTTTGTATGTAGTAAAAATATTTAGGTACAAATATTTTTACTACACAAGAGATATAAACAATTTATTGGTTATATCTCTCAAGAATAATAAACGAAGATTTATTATTCTTGTATCAAATATCAAATGAAAATTTGGTATTTGATATGCCCTCCGCTAAGGAGCCCACTGACATCTTTGCAGACGATAGTCTGAAAGTGTCATAATGGGTTACACACTTTCGAAGAAAGCCTGTGTAACTGCTTCGCAGATTTGCCGTAGTAGATACTACATTATGCTAGGCAGAAATTAGTTCTTTGAAAAGGCTTTATAAAAAAATACCCTCTCTTGCATACCTGCAGGAAAGGAACGCACTTATGGAAAAAACAAACTATTCTGTTGCAAGAGTTGTTACTTATACAAAACAAAGTATAGGTAAAGCAGAAAGACACAATGAAAGAAAAAATCAATCCTATTCCAATATGAATGTTGATTTAGAACAAACTAAAAATAATGTTTATTACAAAACTTGCGACAAAACTTATAACGAAAGATTAAAAGAACTAATTGATGAAAATAAAGTATCATTAAGAGGACTTAAAGATAATGCTAAAGTATTTGATGAACTGGTATTAGACATCAATTCAGATTATTTTGAAAAACACGGAGGATACGATTTTGCAAAGAGATTTTATGAAGAAGCCTTCCACTTTGCAGAAACAGAATATGGTAAAGATAATATTATATCTGCTGTTATGCATGCAGATGAACAAAATATTGCATTAACTGAAGAATATGGCAAGCCTATATATCACTATCATTTACACGTTATAGCCATTCCTGTTGTGAAAAAGGAAATAAAATATTCTAAAAGAACTAAAGATAAAGCACTTGTTGGAAAAGTTAAAGAAACAATTATGCAAGTTAGTCATAGTAAGAAATGGAAAAGTCAAAAGGCTCTTGATAATGAAGGTAATGAAATTCTAAATGATAAAGGTAAGCCTATACTAATTAAATCATATAGCCTACTTCAAGATAGATTTTATAAATATATGTCTGATAATGGTTATAAAGATTTTATAAGAGGTGAAAAAGGCTCAACTGCTGAACATTTATCCGATATAGAATTTAAGGCTAAAAAAGAGCGAGAAAAATTAGAGGCAATTACTGATAAGGTAAAACAACAACAAAACAAATTTGCTGAAACTATTTCTGCTACTGAAGATTCTGAAAAGCAAAAAAATCAAGCACAACAGGAATTAAACGAAATAAAGAAAGATATTGATAATTACAAAGGTTATAAAGGCGATATTGATAATATTGATGTAGGAAAATCTAAATTATTCGGTAAAAAGGTTGAACTTGATAAAGATGATTATCAAAATCTTGTTAAATATGCAAAAAAAGGCATTGCCTCAGATGTTGAGATTACAAAACTAAAAGAAGAAAACAAAAAATTAAAGCATGATTTTAACGAACTAAAAGAAAAAGCTAGAGATTTTATTCGTGTAATTGCCTATGCTCCAACTAGAGTTGCTGATTTCTTTAAATCTCTATTTAAGGAAGAAGAACAAGAAAAACAAAGACAAATAGAACTTGCTGAAAAGCAAAGACTTGAAAAATTATATACTCCAGCTGAAATAAAAATTTTAGAAAATCTTACTGACTACGATAAAGAATACCTTAATCGTTTTACAGGCGAAACTCGTGAAAGAGTTGAAAAAGGCTTAATTAGAGAATATCAAAAAGGAATTAAATATCAAGAGAAAATTAACTCTCCTGAATATAAGAAAAGGAGGGCTGATAGAAATGCAAGATAATATTATTTATAAATTAGAATTAACCGATGAACAATATATGTTTTTAGAGCAAGTAAAAAATGAATATATTGAAAAATTAAGTAAAATGACTTTAGAAGAACGATTAAAATATTTTAAGGAACATTATTGTTTAGAACAAAAGTTGAACATTGAAAAAGAAATAAACGGCACGATATATAAAGTAAATGCCTATTTTAATGGACAAGCAGACGAAAGTATTTTGAATACAATTTTTAGATTAACAAAAAAATCTTAAAATCACTTGAACTGCTAAAACGAGTATGGTATTATGTGAATAACTACAAAATGATTTGTAATATTTTATATCATACTCGGCTGTCTGAAAGAAAGGAGAATGATAATGGGACAGTTAAATAATGATAGAATAACTGCTTTATACTGCCGTTTATCAAGAGATGATGAACAGCTAGGAGAAAGCAATAGTATAACAAATCAAAAATCAATATTAAGTAAATATGCAGAAAACAACAATTTCAAAAATATTAAGTTCTTTGTAGATGATGGATATTCAGGAACAAGTTTTACAAGACCTGCATTTATGGAGATAATGGAACTTGCAGAGCAAGGACAGATTGGAACGATAATAGTAAAAGACCACTCAAGACTTGGTAGAAATAGACTTATAGTAGGTCAATTATTAGAAGAAGATTTTGTAAGACTTAATGTTAGATATATTGCTATAATGGATAATATAGATACTGATAAAGGTCTAAATGATTTCTTGCCTATTCAAGACTGGTTTAATGAAATGCACGCTAAAAACACAAGTCAAAAAGTTAGAGCAGTATTTAAGAATAAAGGTAACTCTGGTATTCCTCTTACAACATTTTTACCTTATGGGTATATCAAAGATCCAAACAATAAAGACAAGTGGTTAGTAGATGAGCCAGCAGCAGAAGTTGTAAGAAAGATTTATAATTTATGTATTCAAGGTTATGGAACTACACAAATAGCAAGAAAACTAAAAGAAGATGGAATTATGACACCTACTGAATATTATCAAAGTTTAGGAAGAAAATCGCCTACAAAAGTACAGGAAGTAAAGAATTTTTGGAATGCTGATACAGTAAACAATATCTTAGATAGACAAGAATATATTGGAGATACAGTAAATTTTAGGTCAACACAAAGGTCTTTCAAAGACCATACTAAAATTGACTTGCCAAAAGAAGAATGGAAAATATTTAAGAATCATCACGAGCCAATAATTGATGAAGAAATTTGGAACACTATTCAACGAATTAGAAACAATAAGCGAAGACCTACTAAAACAGGAAAACAAAGTATATTTTCTGGTCATCTATTTTGTAAGGATTGTGGAGCAAAACTATATTATTGTACTGCTAATAATTTTACAGCAGATAAAGACTTTTATAGATGTTCCAATTATAAAAACAATTCTACAAATGCTTGTACTAGCCATAATATCAAAGATATTGCTTTAAGACAAATTGTTTTAGAACAAGTACAACAAGTGATTTCATATATTCACAATTTTGAATGGCTATTTATTAAAGAAAAACAAAATGCAAGTATTGAGGAACAAAAGGCTCAAATTGTTAGAGATAAAAAGCAACTTACACAATATCAGCAAAGATTAAAAGAAATGGATAACTTAATTCAGCATATTTATGAAGATAATGTTTCTGGAAAGATTACAGATGAAATGTTTTCTAATTTTTCTACAAATTACACAAATGAGCAAAAAAACTTAAAAGAAAAGATAGAAATATTAAATAAAAGTATTTCTACAACAGAACAAAAAGAAATTGCAATAATTTCATTTGTAGATAAAGTTAAGAAATAT
Source organism: Clostridia bacterium (assembly GCA_022791835.1). Lineage (GTDB taxonomy): Bacteria > Bacillota > Clostridia > TANB77 > CAG-508 > JAAWPK01. Next base: position 22,784 of record JAAVZW010000066.1, read on the forward strand.
ACTGAGATAAAAGAACTTACACCAGAAATAATAAATGAATTAATTGATAAAATATTAGTCTACCAGCAAACAAAAGTTGATGGAAAGAAATATCAACAAATAGATATATATTATTCAGGAGTTGGAATTATATCAGTTTCAGCAAATGAATATGATTTTGAAAAAGAGTTTCAAAAAATGTTAAAAAATAATAGAAAAACAGCATAGTATAAACTACACTGTTTAAAAGCCTTAGGAGCATTATCAATAAATTGTCCTTATTGAAATGCTCCTAAAGGCTTGTTTTTTTACATTCTAGGAAAGTACGCGCGTAGTGTGTAATTGACGTAGAAAAATTACAGAAAAGGTAAAGGTTTTTCACAGAATATACAAGAGAATTCTGAATCATAAAACAAATTAATAGCCAAATCGAAAAAAACATGAAAAATAAAAGTTTTTCGAATACAAAAAGAAAAACTTGCAAAAAAAACAATGAATATGATAAAATAAATATACACAGATAGATAAGGAGATGAGCTTATGATAAAACGTGAAACATATCTAAAGAAACTAAGAGATTCATACGATAGTGAACTAATAAAAGTGATTATAGGAGTAAGGCGTGCAGGAAAATCAGTTTTAATGACACAAATAATAGAAGAATTAAAAGCCAAAGGAATACAAGAAAATCACATAATCTATATGAATTTTGAAGACTATGATTATATAGACTTCACAGAGCCAAAAGAATTTAATGCTTATATAAAAAAACAAATTAAAGATAAAGAAAAATATTACTTGCTTTTTGATGAAATACAAAATGTCAAGGAATACGAAAAAGTAATTAATTCATTTAGAGCAACACTAAATGTTAGTATATTTATAACAGGTTCAAATAGTAAACTCCTATCGGGAGAACTTGCTACACATTTAGCAGGAAGATATATAAGCATAAAAATATCGCCATTTACATTTAAAGAATTTTTAGAACTAGAAAAACAAAAAAAAGAAGAAATAGACATAGAAAAATTATTTGAAAAATACTTAGAATGGGGAGGGATGCCACAAATATTTAATACAGATAGCGAAAATGAGCAAAAGTTATATTTAAGAGATTTATATAATAGTGCTATATTAAAAGATATAGTAGAAAGAAATAAAATAAAAGATATAAATTTGTTAAATAGAGTAATACAATTTCTTATGGAAAATATCGGAGGAATAATATCATCTAATTCAATCGTTTCATACCTAAAAAATGAAAAAATACAAACTACACCTGATACAATCCTAAACTATGTAGAATACATAACAAATTCATTAATATTTAATAAAGTAAATAGGTATGATATTAGAGGAAAAAACGTAATGTCTACATTAGAAAAATACTATTTATCAGATTTAGGAATATTGCAACTAAAAAAATCGCCAATTGAAAAGAAAGTAGGAGGAAGATTAGAAAATATTGTATATAATGAGTTAATATCAAGAGGATATGAAGTTTACATAGGAAAAACAGACAAAGGAAAGATTGACTTTGTAATAGACGACTTTGGGGAAAGAAAATACATCCAAGTAGCAGACTACTTATCAAGTGACGAAGTAATAAAAAGAGAATTTGGAGCTTATAAATCAGTAGAGGATAATTATCCTAAATATGTACTAACAATGGACAAAATAGATTATAGCCAAAACGGAATAATACATAAAAACATAATAGACTTCTTGTTAGAAAATCAATAATTGCAAACAAAAAGCAATTATTGATTTTTTCTTGCATATAAAAAACAGATAATGGGAACAATCTACGTAAAGTCAAAACAGAAAGGAAAGACCATTACTTGAAAAAATATAACAAAAAGCAAAAAAAGCCACATATAGTAACTTGGCTCATATGGGAAGCCATATCAATATTTATCATAGCAACAGTAAGCATAGTTCTATACGACATGTACATAAACATAGACGTTACACCTGATGCAAAATATGTCGCAGAAAAAACATCAAAAGTAGTAAATACTGAAAGCGAAAATGATATAAGTAATATATTAGAAAACGCATCAAAAAGTGTAGTAGGAATATCAAAGATTGTGGCAAATGACACAGGAATATTTAGTATAAATTCAGAAAAAACATTATCACTCGGAAGCGGAATAGTAATAGCAGACAATGGATATATCCTAAGTAACGAACATGTAAGCGGAAGCAAGTATAGCAAATGCTATGTAACAATACAAGGCGAGAAAAAAGAATACCAAGGTACAGTAATATGGTCAGATAGTGACATAGATTTAAGTATAATAAAGATAGATAAATATGGTTTAACTCCAATTTCCCTAGGAGATTCAGATAAAATAAGAATAGGACAAACAGTATATGCCATAGGAAACCCGATAGGATTGGATTTCGAAAGAACAGTAACATCAGGAATTATAAGTGCAGTAGAAAGAACAATTAAGCTAGAAGAAAACGAAGAATACTCATATATGGAAGATTTAATCCAAACAGATGCAGGAATAAACAGTGGAAATAGCGGAGGAGCATTGATAAATAGCAAGGGAGAACTAATTGGAATAAACACAGTAAAAATAGCAGAAGCAGAAAGCATAGGTTTTGCAGTACCAATAAATATAGTAAAGCCAATAATAGAAAAAATAAAAGAAAATCGGAGCCTTCCAAGAAGCATCAATAGGTATATATGCATACGATAAAGAAGTAATAGAATATTTAGACAAAAACCTAAAATTTGATACAGGAATATATGTAGTTTCAGTAAAACCAGAAGGTTCAGCCTATGGGAAAGGATTAATAGTAGGAGATATAATAACAAAGATAGATAATGTAGAACTAAACAAAATGAGCGACCTAAGAAAATACATCTACACAAAAAATGTAGGAGATAAAGTAATTCTAATGATATCAAGAAAAGGAAGAAACTTTGGAATAGAAATAGAACTAGGAAAAAAATAACTGTAACTTGACTTCAAAATAAAGAATATTTACAAAAGGAAATGGTATGCTCCATTTCCTTTTGTAGACTTGTTATTTATTCAACCCGTATAAATCTCCTTCAACGCAAAGCCTTGCTCTTACAACAGTTTTCTCATCAGAATGAAGTGCATCTTCTAAAAATTCAGGATGAGCAATAAGGAAATCCCTCATAGTCTCATCAGGAGCATCAAAGAACTTATTAAGCATATTACATTGCTCCTCAGTAATAATATTCATATCAAGAGCTTGCTTAAACATGCTAGGAGCTATTTGCACAAGTGAATATGAATCAATACCCAAAGACTTAAGTCTTTCATTTCCACCTTGCATTCTATCAACTACCACAAGACTCCAAACAATTTCAGCACCAAGAGCCTGAACCGCTGGTATCCAAGCACGTACGTAACTAGAAGCAGCAGTAACAAGGTCAGCTACATGAAGAACTTTCTTTCCATCAAGCTTAGCACTTTCAGTAGTCTCACTGAAATCCTTAGAACTTATCACACAAGATAAATCCTTGAAAACAGTAATAAAAGGTTTCTCTAGCAGATAAGCAACAAGATTAGCAAAAAACCAATCTCTTCTCTCACCACCAGAAACATAGTCAATTTCATCTACATTAAGATTATTTTTAACGAAATTAACCATTTCATCAATAACCTCTTTATAAATAGAATTCGAATTATATTGAGCAAGACATTTATCTAAGATTTTCTTAGGTGCTCCTAATTTATCATCTTTCTCAACATCAATAAATTTTAAAAATTCAGTAGCACTTTCTTCGTTTCCATAAAGGAAATGAGTATTAACAAAGTAAGGACCAATTTTTCCTGAAGTATACCAAAAAGGTTTATTCTCTTGACAAACCTTAAATGCATTTGTTTTGAATAAGTAAGAAACTAAGTTACTCAAATTCAATTACCTCCTTATAATTTATATGTGCAAAAAACATTTAATTGATAATATCATACATATATAATACAGAAAAAAACGCATAAAGTCAAGAAAAAAGTCAAAAAATGGCAGAAACTAAACAAAACAACTTGAAAAACAACTTCAAACATGATATTATAAAAACAAAAAAGGAGTAGGTAAATGGAAAGTATTTTACTAAAAAACGGAACAGTATTAGACTATGCAAGTAAAACAAACGAGAAATTAGACATAATGATAAAAGAAGGCAAAATAGAAAAGATAGCAAAAGAAATACAAGAAAAAGCAGACAGAATAATCGAATGTAATGGCTTATACATAATGCCAGGAATGATAGACATGCACTGCCATTTAAGAGAACCAGGATTTGAACACAAAGAAACAATAGAAACAGGAGCAAAAAGTGCAGTAAAAGGAGGCTTTACAACAATTTGCCCAATGCCAAACACAAAACCTACACCAGATAGTACAGAAACACTGAAATGGATACAAGAAAGAGCAAAAGAAGTAAATCTATGCCATATCTTACCATTTGCAAGTGTAACAAAAGGAGAAAAAGGAGAAGAATTAGTAAACTTTGAAGAATTACTAAAAGCAGGAGCAGTAGCATTCTCAGATGATGGGATGCCAGTAGAAAATGCAAAAATGATAAGAGATGCAATAATCCAAACAAACAAATTAGGAAGCTTTGTATCAGAACATTGTGAAGAAAAATCAGTATCAGCAGGAGCAATAAATGCAGGAGAAGTAGCAGAAGAACTAGGAGTAGTTGGAGTACTTCCAGAAGCAGAAGAAATCATGGCAGCAAGAGACATAGTTATAGCGGAAACAAATAATTTACATACACATATCTGCCACATAAGCACAAAAACTTCAGTAAACATGATAAGAGATGCAAAAAAAAGAGGAGTAAAAGTAACATGTGAAACATGCCCACACTACTATTTCTTCACACAAGACGAAGTAAGAAAAAGTGGAACAAATGCAAAAATGAATCCACCTCTTAGAACAGAAGAAGATAAGCAAGCAATAATAAAAGGATTACAAGATGGTACAATAGATGCAATAATAACAGACCATGCACCACATGCACAAGAAGAAAAAGAACAAGACCTATCAAAAGCCCCAAATGGAATAATAGGATTTGAAACAGCTCTTCCAGCAACAATAACAGCATTAGTAGACAAAGGACATCTAAGCTACTTAGATATGGTTAGACTAATGTCATACGGACCAGCAAAAGTACTAAAGCTAGACAAAGGAGAGATAAAAGTCGGAGCGATTGCAGACCTAACAATATTCGACCCAAATAAAGAATACGAATATAAAGAAGAAATGATAGTCTCAAAATCAAAAAACACACCATTCATAGGAAAAACACTAAAAGGACAAGTAAAATATACAGTAGTATCAGGAAGAATAGTATTTGAACAGTAAAGAAAGGAAATAAAAATGAAAAACGCAATAGATAATTTAATAGAAAAAATAAAAGAAAAAAACAATCCAACAGTAATAGGATTAGACCCAAGATATGACATGATACCAAATTGCATAAAAAACAAATATGGACAAGACCTAAAAGGAGTAGCAGATGCAATAATAGAATTTAATAAAGACTTAATAGATGCAGTATACGATATAATTCCAGCAGTAAAACCACAAATAGCATTTTATGAAATGTTTGGAGTAGAAGGAATTAGAGCTTTCGAAGAAACTTGTAAATATGCAAAATCAAAAGACTTAGTAGTCATTGCAGACATGAAAAGAGGAGACATAGGAACAACAGCAGAAGCATACTCAAATGCAGCAATAGGAAGAACAACAATAGGAGAAGAATTTCAAAAAATATTCGATGTAGAATTTGTAACAGTAAATCCGTACTTAGGCACAGACGGAATAAAACCATTTGTAGAAGATTGCAAAAAATATGGAAAAGGAATATTTGTACTAGTAAAAACTTCAAATAAATCATCAGGAGAACTACAAGATTTAGAAACAAAAGACGGAGAAAAAATCTACGAAAAAGTAGCAAAACTAGTAAACGAATGGGGAAAAGACCTAATTGGAGAAAATGGATATAGTAGTATATCAGCCGTAGTAGGAGCAACATATCCAGAACAATTAAAAGAACTTAGAGAAAAAATGCCACACTCATACTTCCTAATACCAGGTTATGGAGCACAAGGAGGAAAAGCAGCAGATATAGTACTAGGCTTTGATGAAAACGGAATTCGGAGGAATAGTAAATGCATCAAGAAGCTTAATATGTGCATATAAGTCAGATTTATGGAAAGAAAAATACAAAGAAGAAGACTTTAAACAAGCAACAAGAGCAGAAGCAATAAGAATGAGAGATGAAATAAATTCAAATCTAAAACGAATTAGTTAGTATGAATATTTTCAGCACATTCGTGAAGAAAATCCCTACTATAATAAGTAAAATAAAGGAGGAACAAAATGCCAATACATGCAAAATGCAAATTAATAAAAAAAGAGCAATTAAAAAACGACATATATAAATTCATAATAGAAGCACCAGAAATAGCAAAACAAGCAATGCCTGGGCAATTCTTAGAAATAAGAGTAATAGACAAAATAGACCCATTACTTAGAAGACCAATAAGCATACACAAAATAGAAGGAAACAATATAGAATTCATATTCCAAATAAAAGGAAAAGGTACAGAAATTTTAGCCGAAAGAAAAGAGGGAGAAGAAATAGACATCCTTCGGACCATTAGGACAAGGCACATTCACATATGAAGGTAAAAAGAATATAGCAATAATAGGAGGAGGAATAGGAATATTCCCACTATATGAATTAGCAAAAAAAGCAAAGAAAGAAGCCAAAATAAACATGTACCTAGGATTTAGAAACAAAGACTATGTAGTATTAGAAGAAGATTACAAACAAGTATCAGACAAATTCACACTAACAACAGATGACGGAACTTATGGAAATAATGGTTTTGCCATAAACTACCTAAAAGAAGACTTAAATAAAGAAACAATCGACCAAATCTATGCATGTGGACCACTACCAATGCTAAAAGCAGTAAAAGAACTAGCAAAAGAAAAAAACATTCCATGCCAAATATCACTAGAAGAAAGAATGGGATGTGGCATAGGAGTATGTCTTGGATGTGCAGTAAAAATAAGTGCAGGAGACCAAACTGTGTATGGACATGTATGCAAAGCAGGACCAGTATTTGATGCAAATATGGTAGAAATATAGGAGGGAAAAGAATGAATACAAGAGTAAATTTAGCAGGAATAGAAATGAAAAACCCTGTAACAGTAGCATCAGGAACCTTTGGATATGGAAGAGAAATGAGCGAATTCATAGACTTAAATAAATTAGGAGGTATAGTAACAAAAGGAACCTCACTAAAGCCAAGACCAGGAAACAGACCACCAAGAGTATGCGAAGTAACAGGAGGAATGCTAAACTCAATAGGATTGCAAAATCCAGGAGTAGAATTCTTTATGGAATATGACCTACCATGGTTAAGAAAATTTGATACGAAAATAATAGTAAATGCATGTGGAAGTTCAATAGAAGAATACGTCGAACTAGCAAAAATACTAAACACATTAGATATAGATGGAGTAGAACTAAACCTATCATGCCCAAATGTAAAAGCAGGATGTATGGCATTCGGAACAAGCTATGAAGGAGTAAAAGAAGTAACAAGTCAAGTAAGAAAAGTATTAGACAAACCATTAATAGTAAAATTAACACCAAACGTAACAGACATAACAGCCCCAGCAAGAGGAGCAGAAGACGCAGGAGCAGATGGAGTATCACTAATAAATACATTACTTGGAATGAGCATAGACATAGAAAAACAAAGACCAATCCTAGCAAACAACATGGGAGGAATGTCAGGACCAGCAGTAAAACCAGTAGCAGTAAGAATGGTATATCAAGTAGCCCAAACAGTAAAAATTCCAGTACTAGGACTTGGAGGAATAGTAAGTGGAAAAGATGTAATAGAATTCATGTTAGCAGGAGCAACAGCAATTTCGATAGGAACAGGAAACTTCATAGAACCAGAAACTAGTATAAAAGCAATAAAAGAAGTAGAAGAATACTTAGAACGTCATAAAATAGAAAACATAGAAGAAATAATAGGAAAAGTCCAAATGAACTAAAATAATCAACAAAAGTAGCACATAGAAATATATACTATGTGCTACTTTTGTTAATAAAAAATATGTAAATTATTCACAAAGTTTTAGAACTTCCTCAATAGTTAATCCTTTAATAGAAAATTGATTAGGAATAGTTTTCTCCAAACCACGAGACGCTAACCAAATAGAATTTTCAATTTTATTGCTTGAAGTATTACCTTGAGCATTATTATCAAGCACAGTCATATCCCACTTATTATCATCCCATTTTCTTTTTACTAAAACATAATCGCCAGCTAATGATTCATTAGATAATCCAATAGCAACAGTAGTTTCGCCAGTTGCAGTATTTTTGTATGCATCAATTTTTGAATTGAAACCATTCTTTTTAATTATATTTAATTCATCAGAAAAAGCATCATGTAAAAATTGATTTTCCGAATTATTAGTATTTTTCTCTGTTAAATCTGAAGGCGAACCAGAAGGAACAGAATTATTATTTACATATTTAGATAAGATGTTTAAATCCATATAGATTACTCCTTTTTTTAATCATTTAATATTTACATTACATATTATACCATATTTTATAAAAAAAAGCGACATTTTTTTCAAAATATCACAAAATATTCATAAAATTTTAATATTATCCATTAAAACTTAGAAATACCATAAGGTAATGTAGACAGACAGTAGCATTTGTGATAAAATAACTAAAAAGTAGAATGTAAAAACGAGGGATAAAAAATGAAAATAATATTAGCGTCATCATCACCTAGAAGAAAAGACCTATTAGGATTAATAACAAAAAATTTTGAAATAATAGTAAGTAACGCAGAAGAAAAATTAGAACCAGGGCTAACATCAAGAGAAGAAGCAGAAAATATCTCATATCAAAAAGCAAAAATAGTATTTGATGAAACAGAAGGAGACAGAATAGTAATAGGTGCAGACACAATGGTAGTAAAAGAAAACAAAATATATGGAAAACCAAAAACAAAAGAAAAAGCAAAACAAATGCTAGAAGAACTAATAGACGGAGATAGAACACATACAGTAATAACAGGATTAACTGTACTAATTCAAAAAGGAAAAGACTATAAAGAATACAAAACTTCAGACCAAGTAAAAATGTACTTTACAAAAATTACAGACCAAGAAATAGAAAACTGGATAAGTACAGGAAAAGCCTATGACAAAGCTGGAGCCTATGCTGCAAACGAAGAATTCGCAAAACACATAGAAAAGATAGAAGGAAATTTCATGACAGCAATAGGGTTGCCAATACATAAACTATACGAAATAATTAAAGAATATATTTAATAAGTAGAATACGCTTTTGGAAACATCCAAAGGCGTATTCTACTTTAGAAAACCACAAAAGCATACTCTGAAATATGCAATTAATCCAATACTTTCAGAATTATAACATTACAAAAACTATTCTACAAGCACAGCACCGAGAACAAAAATACCCTCGTTTTCCGCATAAATTGTATCAAATTGAGAAATAGGAAGCGGATTTTCACCTAGTCCACATTCCACAGTATAACCGAGGTAAATTGTAATTTTGGATAAACCAATCTTTGTATCCAGCGAAACTAGAACCATAAGGAGTATCCTCAAGTTCATAACCACTAGACTTAGCAAACTGCTCACCAATATAGAAAGAAGCAGGAGGTAAATAATCTAAAAATCTCCAATAAATAACCCTACCCTGAGTATGATAAGCAAGAATAAGTCTAAAATCATGCTGAAGAGTAAAATTATATAAAGCACGAGACTCAGGAGCAACCAAAGGAGCAGAACCAACAAAATCACGAGGAGCAGGAGACTTAAAACCTTGCTCAAATTTAATCTCCTTAGCATTTTCCCAACCGAGCAGGAAACTGTAAATTTAAATCCACACCTGTGAGGCTGATTAACTTCCATATAGGAAAGTATAATAATTGGATATAGAAATATTTACAGGAGCAAGGTGTAATTAGGCATCTTGTTTTTTATTTTAGAAAATACCTATGTGATAAATAGGACATACCCTATTCGATATTTAGGACATAGGTATGTCCCAAAAAGGACAGTATAATATTATAAGTATAATAAGATAGATAGATTATTAATAGTTTATAAAAAAGTTTTGAATAAATGAAAATAAATATTGACAAATAAACAAATGTTTGATATAAATATGTTAATAAACTTTTAAGAACAAAAATTTATAATTTGTGGCAAAAAGATAAATTTTATGATAAAATACATTTGAGATGTAAATGAAAAAGAGGAATTAATATGAGTTTAAAAACAATAGATTTATTTGCAGGTATAGGTGGCATTCGTAGAGGATTTGAGATGACTGGAAATTTTTCAAATGTGCTATCAGCAGAAATTGATAAATATGCTTGCGAGACCTATACTCATTTATATGGAGAGAATCCATATAATGATGTAACAAGCGAGGAATTTAAAGATAAAGTGGAAAAAACAAATTATGATGTATTATTAGGAGGATTTCCTTGTCAATCTTTTTCTATTGCTGGAAAGAAAGAAGGATTTAAAGATAAAACAAGAGGAACATTGTTTTTTGATGTTGCAGATATTATTGATAGAACTAGACCAAAGGCTTTTCTTTTAGAAAATGTGGAAGGCATTATAACACACGATAAAGGAAGAACTTTTAATACAATAGTTGAAACACTTGTAAACGATTTAGGATATCATATGATTGGTGTAAGTGAAGGAATTAGTGGATATCTTGAAATTGATAAAGATGAAATAATAAGAAATACTAAAAACTTTGGATTACCACAAAAGAGATCTAGAGCATATATGATGGGATTTAGGAAAGACTTAATACCAACTGGATATATATTTCCATCATTACCAAGAAAAAGGGAAACAGTGATATACAAAAACTTATATGATGTATTAGATAAAGATGTAGAAGAAAGGTACTACTTATCTGAATCATATTTAGAAACATTAGAAAGACATCGAAGCAAACATCAAGAAAAAGGAAATGGATTTGGATATGTTATAGTGAATGAAGGTGAAAATCCTGTTTCAAACACTATTTTAGCGACAGGAGGATCTGGAAAAGAAAGAAATTTAGTGAAACAACCTAATTATACTTTTGGAGGAAAAAAAGTTAAAAATAAAAAATCTGAATTAAATTATGATGGAATTAGACATATGACTCCAAATGAATGGGGAAAATTACAAGGATTTATAGGTTATGGATTTAAAGATGGAGAAAGAGATAAATTTTCATTTCCGAAAGATGTTAGTATAACACAACAATATAAATTATTTGGCAATTCTGTATCTATACCAGTAATTGAAGAAATGGCTAAATATATGTATAAAAGATTGGAGGAATTTAATGCAATTCAATAGAGGTGAATGGTCTGAATTATATGCATTATTAGAATTATTAGACAATCAAGACCTAAAAATAGTAAATGATAGTTTAGAAATAATTGATGATAATACTTTTAAAGTTATAGGATTATATATACAAAATAGCAATAATGAATACTACTTTGATATTAAAGACATAAATGTAGATGTACTGAAAAATAATAGAATTATATCAAATGTTGAGAAGATTGAAATTCAAAAATATAAAGAAGTATTATTAGATAAAATAATCAATGAGTTACCTGGAAGAGGTAGTTTCCCAATTCAAGAAATGAAATATATTCTTGAAAAATTAACTGATGGAAATAAAATAAAATCATCATCAAATTCAAAAGAAGATATAAGTGCAAAGTTAAAAGACAATAAACTAAATACTATTGTTAATAAGGTTGGTTATAGTATAAAATCTAGTTTAGGTAGCCCAGCAACATTATTAAATGCTTCAAGTAATACTAATTTTAGATATATAGTAAAAGGTCTTTCTAAAAATGATATAGAAGAAATAAATAATATTAATACAAGAACAAAGCTATTGGATAGATTAAAATATATGAAAAATAAGAATGCTAAAATAATGTTTGATAAAGTTATAAGTAATACAATGAATCAAAATTTACAAATGATTGATTCGAAATTGCCAGAGATATTGGCATATTTATTAATAGCATCATATGAAAAAAGTGAAAAGAAGATAGAAAATTTAGTACATTATGTGTCTAAAAATAATGTATTAAATTACGATGGAACCACAGAACTATATTATAAAAAGAAAATAGGAGACTTTCTTTTAGCAATTACATTAGGCATGATGCCAGGTGAAATTTGGAATGGTGAATATAATGTTACTGGTGGAATAATTTTAGTTGAAAATGATGGAAAAATATTGGTTTTAGATGCTATTTATTATAAAGAATATTTAGTAAAGTATCTTATTAAAAATACTAAATTAGACTCACCAAGTTCATCCCGATATAAAATGTTTGATATTTATCCAGACAAAGGAGAAAATTATTTTAATTTAAATTTACAAATAAGATTTATAAAGTAAAAAATGAATTACAAAAGAAAAGCAGAATAAGAAAGTAATAATATATTACAGGATTATTTTGCTTTTAAAATGTCCATTAAAAATGATAATATATTAGGATAAAATAGCAGGTGATATGATGTTAAAAGATGAAACAAAAATAAAATTCATTAATGAAAAATTGGCACAATTAAAAACATATATAAAATTAAATTCACATATTAATCTAAATGATATATGTGTTATTAGTGAAGATTTTTTTTGCAAATTATTAAATTCCATTTTTGGATATAAACTAATAAACGCAAATGTGTTAGAAAATAATTTTAAGGGAATTGATTTAATAGATACAAATAGTAAAATAGTTTTTCAAATTACTGCAGATGATAGTGCAGATAAGATACAAACAACAATTAATAAGTTTCAAGATAAATTTGATAATTCTTATCAGTTAAAGTTTGTTATTATTTCAAATAAAAAAAGGTTTAATAAAGCTTTTAACATAGGAAGTGGATATGCTTTTGATAAAAAGCAAGATATTTTATTTATTGAAGATTTTAGTCAATTATCAAGAAAAAATTTAGATGAAGTATATAATATAATTGAAAATGATTTTTATTGTGAGAATATAGAAAGAAAATACGAATGGTATGAAAAGAACAACAGAAATAATATTGAAGATTTAGGCTGTAGATATAATAATGAAATAGATATTACAACAGAAACATATAGAAAATTAGAAAATTTTTTATGTGATGAGGAATTTTTGACCAAAGTTTTATTAGATATTAAAAGTCTTATATACTCTTTGAAAGATTTTGAAGAACGACTAGTAAAAACAGAAAATATAGAAAAATTTAAAATATGTTATTCAGAATTTATTAAAGACATGAAAATTATAAATGTAAATAAACTTTATTATGTTATAAAAAATATTGGTGAAGAAATTAACCAAAATGAAAAGGATATTATAGAAAAATTAAGTGGTGAAGAAAATGAAGTTTATAGAGAAAAGAATAAAATATATGAAATTGTAGAACAATGTCAAAAATGTAAAGAATATTTAGAGTTGATGATAAAAGGAGTTTTAATAGTAACTGGTAATATGGGAACTGGAAAATCTCATATAGTGGCTAGTTATATTGAAAATAATTGTTTAAAAAATAAAAACGAAGCAATTTTAATTTTGGGACAACATTTAAATGATAATAAACTTTTTAAATTACAGATTAAAGAAATATTAGAAATAAATGAAAATTTTGAAAGATTTATAAAACTATTAAATGCAAAAGGTAAAGAAAAAAATATATTTATTCCTATATTTATAGATGCTATTAATGAAAGTTTGTATAATTTGAATTGGAATAATGAATTAAATGGATTAGTAAGTATAATAAAGTAATATAAATATGTAAAATTAGTAATAACATTGCGTACAGATTATGCAAAATTATGCCTACCAGAGAATATGGAAAATGAATTTGTAGAGAGAATAGAACATAATGGATTTCAAGATGAAGAGGATATATATTCTATAATTAATGAAATATTTCATTATTATGGAGTTCCAGTTCCATTATTTCCAATGATAAATGATGAATATACTAATCCTCTTTTTATTATTTCTTTTTGTAAATTGGTAAGAGATTATGAAATTGATATTTTGATACAAAACTATACATCATTCAGGACTATTTTTGAGAAATATATATCAATGATAAATGAAAGAATGGCAAGAAAATTTAATTATAATGTGGAAAATCATTTATTAGATGAAGTGATACACAATATAGCAGAATACATGGTAGAGAAGAACAAATTATACATAACACAAAAAGAATTTTGCAATATAGAAAAAGATTTACTACAAAACTATGGAATAGCTCCGATAAAACTTATTGATATATTGAGGTCTGAAGGTTTAATATTTAAAAGTATTTATGCTAAAGATGAAATTATATATTTTAGTTATGAACAATATAATAGCATATTAAAAGCTGATTTATTATTTGAAAGAGTAATAGATAATAATGAGTTAAATGTAGAAAAATTGAAGACTTTAATAATGGAAACAATGGATTCGGATGTATTAAAAAATATATTTATATTAATTGGAAATAAATATGGTATTGAAATATACGATATATTTGATTTTAGCAAAGATATCGATAATGATTTTAAGATTATAAATGCATATATGTTGAGTTTATTATGGAGAAAAAAAGATAATTTTGATAAAAATTTAAAATTTAAACTTTTTATAGATATGATAAATGAAAAGTATACATGGTTAATTTCCGATTATAATGATTTATTTTATTATTGTGCATCAATAGAAAATAGTCCTTTTAATATTTATTATTATAATGAAGAATTGAAAAAAATGTCATTAGCAGAACGAGATTTTAAATATACAATAAGATTGAACTTTGGAATTGCAACTAGGATGGCTTTATATTGTTTAAAAGCAGATATGAAAGATTTAAGTAATGAGAGTAGAATTATGTTAGCAATAACTTTAAGCTGGTTTTTAGCTAGTCCTAATAGATATTTACGAGATATTTCTACCAAAGCTTTGGTAAACTTATTAACGGATAATATAGAAACAATGATTAAGTTAATTGAAAATTTTAAAAACGTAGATGATTTGTATATTGTAGAAAGAGTTTATGCAAGTTGTTATGGTGCAGTTTTACGAAGTGGTAAAGCAGAAAAATTGGAAAATTTATTAGATATAGTATATCAAAATGTATTTGATATAGAAGAAGTTATTCCAAATATTATTATTAGATATTATGCTAAAAATTTGATTTTATATGGAAAATTTAAAAAAGTTAACATTAAATTTGCCTTAAATAAGATTTATGCTCCATATAATAGTAAGTGGTATGAAGTAATTCCAACAAATGATGAAATAAAAAAGTACCAGATAGATTATGAAAAAATTAGTAAAGAGAATAGATATTTATATGCACAAAATGAAATAATTGACTCAATGCTAACAGAAGATGCAAAGGAACTTGGAATGTATGGAGATTTCGGAAGGTATTATTTTGGTGCTAATATATCAGATTGGAAACAAAACTTTTCATCAGAACAAATATTAAGTAATATTGCAATAAAAAGAATATTCGATTTTGGATATGATGTTGAAAAATTTGGAAATTATGATATGTGGCAGAGAGAAAGATGTGGATATGATAGACATGGACATAGACTTGAAAGAATAGGTAAAAAATATCAGTGGCTTGCACTATATGAAATTATAGCAAAATTACAAGACAATTATAAATATTTAAAAGATATAGATAATGAAAATGAGAAAGAAGAAAAAGGAATAGCTTATTACAATTGGAATGGGAAAGAAGTATCTTTTTCAAAAGCAACATATAAAGAACAAATATATGAAGAATGTCAACCATCTTTATTAAATATTGATGTAACTAATTTAATTGAATTACCTAAAGTTAAATCTTCTCAATTAAAAACTTATATTGATGAAAAATGGTTTAAAGAGGATCTATCAAATATACAAGATATTATTGAAAATGGGGAATTTATATATCTAAATGTTTCTAAAAGACTAAAGAAAAAAACATTGGAATTATGCGAAAGCAAAGGATTATGGGGAGATGATAAATACGATTCTCAAATGACAGTAATATATCAAGCATACCTATACAGAGATAAATTGAATTTAAATAAAAGTGAAAAAGAAGGTATGTTTAGAGGCATATATGAATCTAATGATTTATTATTACTAGAGTATCCTTGGAAATATAAAACTATAAAAGAATTTAACGAAGAAAGAAATAATTGTTATATTACAAATTATGATTATAGTTATAATAGTGAATATGATATGACAGAAGAAGATACTTCTAGAATAATTCAACCATCAAAATATATTATAGATTTATTAGAATTAAAGCAAGGAAATGATGGGTATTGGTATGATAATAATAAAAAAATAGTGTGTTATGATACTATTTTAGAAAACGGAGAAAGCGAATTTATAATAAAAAAAGATTCTTTAATTGAAGTGCTTCAGAAAAATAATTTGAAAATAATGTGGATGGGATATGTAGAAAAAAAGTATAAAGATAATTTAAGAGAGTATAGATTTAGAATTGATAGAACTGAAGATGGATTATATAATTTAACAGAAAAATGGTCAGAAGAAGAATGGAAATATCAATTTTAATAAGAATAAAAACTGTATTTTAAAAAGTTTCAATTTTTTTATAAATTTATGCTAAAATTTTCTCCCAGCAGGCTAAAAAGGTATTAGGAGATTTTCTCCTAAACAGCAAAAAGGGCGTCAAGGCACCAAGCTGGCGAACTTTGGGCATTAAAAATGATCCTATAAATATTGAATGTGATTATAAAGATAAAATTGAAAAATTTTAAGTATAGATTAGTTCGAAATCAAAAAAGTACTTTTTTGATTTGAAAAGATGAAATTTTAAAAGTTTCATCTTTTTTTCTACCCAAATTTCTTTTTCTGTACCCATTTTAATAAAAGTTTTCAAAATCAATGTATAGTGATTATAAATTATTTAAGTTTGATATGTAAATAAAAAAATTTTATTATACGAATATCATTCTTAAAACTTAATAAACATTATTAAGAGGTGTATGTTTTGAAGGAAGATAATATAAAAATATACTGTAAATTTAATAAAACAAAACAACCCATTGATAAAGTTATTTGTAAAATGTTTTACGATTTTACTGAAAAGAAAACTGATAATAAAAATATTGAAAAAAGAGCTGACAAAACATAAAGACTACGTTATGATAATAGCACTGTAAATATTTTTATGGGAAGGAGTGATATGTTTAAATTAATAACAAAGAAATATAAAGTTCGGAATGTATATTAGATTATCTCGTGAAGATGGGGACAAACAGGAAAGTGAAAGTATTGGTAATCAAAGAAAAATAATTGAAAGATATTTAAAAGAGCAAGACTTGAATATTGTAGATGAATATGTAGATGATGGCGTATCTGGAACTACATTTAATAGACCAGAGTTCAATAGATTAATTACAGATATAGAAAATCAAAAAACTAATATGGTAATAACAAAAGATTTATCAAGACTTGGAAGAGATTATATAAAAACAGGTTATTACATAGAAAACTATTTTCCAGAAAATCAAGTAAGATATGTTTCAATATTAGATGGAATAGATACATATAGTG
>JAAVZW010000067.1 GCA_022791835.1 Clostridia bacterium
GGAATAGGTGCATTTATAATATGGGCATTTGGAATAGCCTTTACTTGGACATTTTGGCACAGACTAGCAGTAGCATTTATTGTATAGATATTAAGTTCAATATTTAAAGTAACTATAAAGAAAGATTAGGAGGAAAATTAGAATGAAAAATCAAAAAGGAAATGTATTATTAGGAGTTATTATAGGAGCAGTTGTACTTATTTTAATTATTATATTTGCAAGCATAACAACAGTACCTACTGGGTATGTAGGAGTAAAAACAAGGTTTGGACAAGTTCAAAATGACACTATACAAGAAGGTCTTAATTTTAAAGCACCTTTTATAGAAAGTATAGTAAAAATTGATTGTAGAACGCAAAAGATTGAATACACAATGGAAGCAAGTTCAAAAGACTTACAAAAAATATCAAATATTAAAATAGCAGTAAATTATGGAGTGGATAAACAAAAAGCAAATGTTTTATATAGAGAAATAGGACAAGATTTTAAGTCAGTAATAATAGAACCAGCTATATATGAAACTATGAAATCTGCAATAGCAAATTATACAGCAGAGGAATTAGTAACTAAGAGGCAAGAAGTATCAAACTTAGCACAAGAAACACTAACTAATAGACTAAAAGATAAAGGAATAAATATAACATCATTAAGTATGACAGATTTATCATTTTCAACAGAATTTGACCAAGCAATAGAGAAAAAACAAGTAGTAGAACAACAAACACAACAAGCAAAATATGAATTAGAAAAAGCTAAAATTGAAAATGAAAAGAAAATAGAAAATGCAAAAGCAGAAGCGGAAGTTATGAGACAAAAAAATCAAGAAATAACTGATAAAACATTAGAATTAAAAAGATTAGAAGTTCAACAAGAATTAATTAAAAAATGGAATCGGACAACTTCCAACAACAGCACTAGGAGATAATATTCCTATGCTTAACTTAAATAAATAGGAGAATTAAAATGTTAAAAACATACGAATTTATAGATAGAAAAGAACTTATAGGAAAGTTTGCTAAAGAAATGGCAAGATTACAGAAAAAAGCAGATAAATACTATTACATAAACAAAGATAGAGGAATGGCAGATTTTGTATTAAATTATGCAACAGAAGTAAAAGAACTTGCAAGTAAATTAGGAATATGTGATGAGATGTATCAAGAGGCATACAAAATATATGATTTTAGACGTAGTGGAAGCAGAGATTATATATTAAGTGAACAAGAAATAAATGAATTAAAAAGTTGGTATGATACACCGACAGAGAATTTTTAGTTTTCAACAATCACTAACTATGTTTATATAGTTAAAGAATTGTGAAATAAATTAGGTGTATACAGCCTCTCATTAGTGTCGTATAACTAATAGTCATGAAAGTGTATAGGGCTGGAGGATAGTCCGTGAAGTATCTGAGTGCTTCTTGCTGGCACGTGAACTAATTCTATGTTGCAACTAGGATTAGAGCAAATTACCTATCTACCAAGTTGTAGAAAAGGTTTCTGGAAATGTACAGCCTAGAGGCAACTTAAGCCTCTACATACTAGTTGGCATAGTGCAATTCCTGTATATGCTTTCTTAGTTTAACAAGTGAAAACAGTCGCCTCAGAAGAGAGACCGTTACAAGTGCAAGTCTTGTAGAAAGCAAAGGTAGAGCAATACCTACAAGTTTGCAACAACTAGATGACAGACACAGATAGAACATTCCAGATGTCTGTAAAAACTACTAACTATATATTGTTTGTTGTATGTTCTTTTAGAAGCAATACGAAGCGAGAGTGCGTGTTGGAAATAGGATTAGTTTGTTGTTTTATTCCTATACCATATATCGCAGGTTGGTGTAACGGCTAGCATACCAGAGTCCTTGTCTGGAGATAAAGTTTCAATTACTTTACCTGCAACCAGTAGAATATATTGCAAAGTTAACTAACTTGCAATGCAAAGGGGTATTGTAATATCCCTCATAGAAGGAAAACTAAATAAACCTAATACTCTGGGTTAAGAGAATAGATAATATTAGGGAATAATGGGAGAACGTGACTCGCCCTATGTATAATTCTAGGTAGGTCTATTCGCCAGAGTGCCATATATCTCGGTTTAGTTTATGTAGTAAAACCACAGTCTCCAAAACTGTAGAAGGTAGTGCAAATCTATCAACCCTGACCACCCACATAGCTTTACATAGAAGCTAGGGAAGTCTTTTATAGTTAGTTGATTACTATAAAATGTACTGCAAACAATCAATACTATGTCGAGTTTGGCTTATGCTCGTTGAATATAAGCCAATATAAATAAAAAGGAAGATAGATATGTATTTTGTTACAACATTATGCAATGTAGATGAAGACAAACGATGTGTAGGGTATTTTAAAACTTTTGAAGAAGCAGAAAATATTGTATTAAATAATATAGGAGATATAAACGAAACAATATATGATTATGCAATTATAGAGAATATACCAGAAGGCTTATATCAATATGACCAAAATGCAAGTTGGTATCAATGGAATAATGGAAAATATGAAAAAATAAACAAACCAGATGTATATAATCATTTAGTAGGTTGGGCAATAGGTTAGTTAGGAGAAATAGTATGTGCGAATATTGTGATAAGAATGTAAATAATAAGCCAATTGTTTGTATTGATAAAGATACAGACAAAAGTAAACTAAGTCTAGTTAAAACTGGGTGGACTGGTTATACAATACTAGCAGAAATAGACAATCTGGCAGATGATAGTAGCAATACACCAGACATTGCAAGCCAATTTTTTCAAATATCATATTGCCCTATGTGTGGAAGGAAGTTGTAGTATGCAAATATACAAAAAAGAATATTTAAACAAAGAAAACGACAAAAAGTATAACAAAATATGCAATATGCTTGATGAAAGATTTACTAGGCTTGTATATGGATTAGATAAAGAAATGATAATTTATGATTATGAAATTAAAGACTTAATATTAGATTTTACTCAATATTTAGGAAATAAGATTTTTCTTACAACAGAATTGTATGGGATAGGGATAATAGC
This sequence comes from Clostridia bacterium, assembly GCA_022791835.1. GTDB lineage: Bacteria > Bacillota > Clostridia > TANB77 > CAG-508 > JAAWPK01. The sequence goes on from JAAVZW010000067.1 coordinate 3,032, forward strand.
AGAACGAAATGACATTGAGCATTATACAAAAATAAGAACAATGGAAAGAGTTGATAAAGTATGCAAATAGGAACATATATAAAACTAATATTACAAAAAAAGAATATGACACAACAGCAGTTAGCGGATAAATTGCAAGTACCAAAACAAAATGTGTCAAATATAATAAATGGCTCTGCACAAGTACAAGCATATAGAGCAAGAAAAATAGAAATAGCACTAGACTTACCAAAGTATAATTTAGTAGAACTAGTAGGCTTTCCAACAAATGACGGAGATAAGAGAAGATTGGAGGAATTAGGATAAATGACTTTATTAGAATATTTTGAAAATAAAGTAAATAGACAAGCCTATACTTGGGAAAAAGAAATATTAAATAAAGTTGAAAAGGCAGTAGAACAAGATGCATATTTAATTATTAACCATCCAAGAATAACAGGAAAGAGATTTTTAATAGATTGCACAAATGAATATTATAAATCTGAAAAAGCAAAAAATGAATTGTTAGATAGAATAGGAAAGCAAATATATGAAATGTGTGGATTGCCTAATACTATACTTGAAGAAAATAGAAAGTCAGCATTAAGAGAATTGCAGAAATATGAAAATAAAAGATATAAAGAGAAATTGGAAGATTATTTTAAATGTCAATATCAATGTGAGTGGATAGGGCTAGAGGAGGATAATACAAAATGGAACAAAGATTACAAGAATTAAAAGAAAAAATAGAAGAATTTGTAATAGATTATGACATAGAAGATTTAAAAGTTTATGTTAGCAGAGGAGTAGCAATATCAACAAAAGTAAATTTAGAAATAAGAGTGTGATTTAATGACTGGAATATGGAAAAATAAAGAGACAGGAGAAGTAGTTTATGCAGTTAGACTAGGTTATGATGGTTCAAGACCTTATTGGTTTAGAAAATTACAAGAACTGAAAAAATTAAAACCTAATTATGCTAAAAGAAAATTAAAGATATTTAATAAAACATATATGATAGATAATGCACCATATATGTATAGATACAAAAATAAAATAGTATTAAAAGAAGGAATAATATTTTATGCAGAATTTGAGTATTTAGAAAATGCAACTTATGATAAAAGATTATTTGAAGAAGCAGACAAAAAACTAATAGAAATATTAGAAAATTATGGAGAGATAAATAATTATTTTGAAGTAATAGAAATAAGAGTGTAGGAGGTTAGAAATGAACAGAATTGTAGTAAATGGAAAAGATATTATTTGCAATGGAAGTAATGTCTCAATTATAAACAACAAAGTATTTGTAGATGGCAAAGAAGTATCAGGAGAGATAACACCAAATTGTAATGTATATATTTATGGAGATGTAGAACATATAGAATGTCAAGGCTCTGTACAATGTAATAATGTAAAAGGAAATATACAAGCTGGTGGCTCTGTAAACTGTGATGATGTAGGAGGCAATATAAAC
>JAAVZW010000068.1 GCA_022791835.1 Clostridia bacterium
TTGAAAAATTTGTAGAAAAACAATTAATTAAATTGCAAACAGAACTTGAAAAAGTTTCCTAAAATTTAGCCCTAAAAAAACTAAATTTTTAGGGCTTATGTTTAAAATTTTTTGGGACTTTTTCAAAAATCATTGACAGCTATACCAAAGTTTTAACTTTCGAATTTATGAAATATTATCTATATTCTTCTAATATGTCAAATATATTTTCTGTTAGTTTTGCTCCTTGCTTTATTAGATTGTTTGTTCCTTTTGACATTTTTGAAGTGGTATTTCCGTGGAATTGCGAAAATTTCTTTTCCTTGGTCTAGGGCTATATCTACTGTGATTAGGCTTCCGCTTTTTTCTCCTGCTTCTGGTATTATTATTCCTTGGCTTAAACCACTTATTATTCTGTTTCTTTTTGGAAAGTTTGATGGAAGTGGCTTTTCTTCTGGTGGATATTCTGTTATAACTAGTCCTCCTGTTTGTAATATTTTACGAAATAACCCTAGGTTTTCTTTTGGATATATGTGGTCAAATCCTGAGCCGTAAAACTGCTATTGTTTTTCCTTTGGCTAAGATTGCTCCTATATGTGCATTTTTGTCTATTCCTTTTGCCATTCCACTTATTATTGTTATTCCTTGCTTTGCTAATCCATATGATATGGATTTTGTTATTTCTTCTCCATAGTGTGTTGGTGTCCTTGTACCTACTATGGCTAGTGCAAAATTTGTTAGTAGTCTCTCGTCTCCTATTGTATATAGTCTTTTGGGTGGGCTGTCTAGATTTAATAGGCTTTGAGGATAATTGGGGTCTTGTATATTTATTTCTTTCATCGTTTCTCCTTTCTTATTTCTGTATAGTCGTAGTAGTTACTGTTTCTATAATTCATATTTAAACAAAATAGAGAATACAAATACCTATTTTAGGTACTTATATTCTCCTCCGAAATTTATTTAGTTGTTATATATCTATTTTTGGTTTGATTGTTTTGCGGCTTTTACTATGTTTGTCATTAGCATTGCTACTGTCATTGGTCCGACCCCCCCTGGTACTGGTGTTATGTACGATGCTTTTTCTTTTACTCCTTCGAAGTCTACATCTCCGAATATTCCTTCATCTGTTCTGTTTATTCCTACGTCTATAATTACTGCTCCTTCTTTTACCATTTCTTTGGTTACGAAGTGTTTTTTTCCTATTGCTGCTATTATTATATCTGCTTTTTGCGTTATTTCTTTTAGGTCTTCTGTTTTTGAATGGCAGATTGTTACTGTTGCATTTTTGTTTAGTAAGCTTAGTGCCATTGGCTTTCCTACTATATTGCTTCTTCCTATTACTACTGCATTTTTGCCTTCTATTGGTATGTTGTATGCATCAAAGATTTTCATTATTCCATATGGTGTACATGATACGAAGGTGTCTTGGTTTAGACAAAGTTTTCCTACATTGTATGGATTGAAACCGTCTACATCTTTTGATGGACTTATTTTTCTGAAGGCTTCGTTTATGTCTAGATGTTTTGGAATTGGGCTTTGAAGTAGAATTCCTGATATTTCAGTTCTTTCGTTTAAACTTTCTATTATTTCTAATAGTTCTTGCATTGTTGTGTTTCCTTCAAGTATGATTTCTTCGTATTCTATTCCTAGTTCTTGGCACGCTTTGTTCTTGCTTTTTACATAGGTTAGTGATGCTTTGTCATTTCCTACTAAGATTACTGCGAATTTGGGGTTTATTCCTTTTGATTTTAGTTCTTCTACTTCTGATTTTAGATTTTCTCTTATGTTTTTTGCTAGCGTTTTTCCATCTATTATTTCCATCGTTTGTTCCTTTCATTTTTTAGATATTGTTTAAGTTTTTAGTAAGTATTGTATTATGTTTTTAATATTGACGACCCCAAATTACCATTTGCTCTGCTGGTTTTCCACAGCAAACACAGTTGTTTCCTATTTTTTCTTGCTCGAATGGAATGCATCTTGAATGTGCTCCTGTTTTTTCTTTTATTTTGTTTTCGCATTCTTCATTTCCACACCACATTGCTTTTATATAACCTTGGTTTTGGTTTATTTTTGTTTCGAATTCTTCTAGTGTTTTTGCCTCTGCTATTTTGTCTTCTAGTCTTTTTTCACAGATTTTGTACATGTTTGATTGGATGTTTTCTAGTTCTTGTTTTATTTCTTGTTTTATATTTTTTAGTTCTATCTCTCTTTTTTCTAGGTTGTCTCGTCTTACTAATATGCATTTTCCATTTTCTATATCTCTTGGTCCTATTTCTATTCTTACTGGGATTCCTTTTAATTCGCATTCATTGAATTTGAATCCTGGGCTTACTTGGTCTCTTGAATCTACTTCTACTCTAAATTCTTCTTTTAGTTCTTTTCTTAGTTCTTCTGCTTTTTCTAATACTCCTTCTTTATGCATTGCTATTGGAATTATCTTTACTTGTATTGGTGCTACTTTTGGTGGAAGTTTTAGTCCTCTTTGGTCTCCATGTGCCATTATTAATGCTCCTATAAGTCTTGTGCTTATTCCCCATGAGGTTTGATACGCATATTCTTCTTTTCCTTCTCTATTTTGGAATTTTATTTCAAATGGTTTTGTAAAGTTTTGCCCAAAGTAGTGAGATGTTCCTGATTGTAAAGCTCTTCCATCTCTTGTTAATGTTTCTACTGTATAAGTTGCTTCTGCTCCTGAGAATTTTTCTTTTTCTGTTTTCTTTCCTTTTAGTACTGGTATTGCAAGTAGGTCTTCTATTATTTTTGCATATATTTCTAGCATTTTTTGTGTTCTTTCTATTGCTTCTTTTTCTGTTTCATGGATTGTATGCCCTTCTTGCCATAAAAATTCACGTGAACGTAGGAATGGTCTTGTTTCTTTCTCCCATCTTAGTACACTACACCATTGGTTATATTCCATTGGCAGGTCTCTCCATGATTTTAGCCATTTTGAGTATAGTGTTGAAAACATTGTTTCTGAGGTTGGTCTTATACATAGCTTTTCTTCTAGTTTTTCTCCTCCTGCTTCTGTTACAAATGCTACTTCTGGTGCAAATCCTTCTACATGATCCTTTTCTTTTTGTAATAGGCTTTCTGGAATTAGTAGTGGGAAGTATACATTTTGTATTCCTGTCTCTTTAAATTCTTTGTCTGCATAGTTTTTTATGTTTTCCCATATTGCATATCCATATGGTTTTATTGCAACACATCCTTTTGTGTCTGTGTAGTCTGCTAGGTCTGCTTTTCTAACTACGTCTGTATACCATGTTGCAAAGTCTTCGTCTATGTTTGCTATGTCTTTAACAAATTCTTGGTCTTTAGCCATTTTTTTGTTCCTCCTCTTCTTTTCTTTTTTCGTTTAACATTTGTAATACTTTTGGATATATTTCTCCTACGTTTTCTTCCCAGTTTTTTACGATTTGTATTGCTTGGTCTCTTGAAGTTGCTAGGGTTTGAATTTCAAATATTACTACATTTTTTTCTATTATTTTGCATTTTACTATAAATTCTTTTTCACTTAGTGGTATGAATTCTGCTCTTATTGCTGATTCGTCTTCAATTTCTCGCAGTTCTCCTTTTATTGTTTCATCTACTTTTAATTTTATTATCCCTGGCAACATGTCTATGGTCAAATCTAATGTGCTTTTACCTGTTTCTGTTATTTCATATAGTTCATTTCCTGATTTTTCATAGTTTATTATGTATTTGTTGCTTTCTAAGTCTATTAGAAATTGTTGAAAATAAAAGTAGTTCATATCTTGTATTGATAATACTAGCCTATATAGGGCATCATTTGTGATTGGATTTTCTATTATTGATAATAAGTATAGGATTAGTACTTTGTTTTCTGCAAGGGTTTCGTTATCTGCACCAAGTTTCACGGTTTTTATCACTCCATAATTTTTATTTTATTCCAAACTTCTTCTGTGTAAATTTTTCTTTCTGCTGAGAATGGAAGTATTGTTTCTTTTTCGCTTAGGTTTAATTCTTTTTTTATTTCTTCTACTGCACTTTCTACTTTTGTTATTGCTATCTTGTCTGCTTTATTTGCTATTATTAAGTATGGTTTTCCTGTATTTTTGATGTATTCATACATCATTTTGTCATTTTCAGTGGGCTTATGTCTTATGTCTAATAATAAAATTATTTGATTTATTTTTTCTCTTGCAAACAGGTATTCTTCTATGAATTTTCCTACTTGTTCTTGTTCTTTTTTTGACATTTTACTATATCCGATATCCTGGAAGGTCTACAAAATAAAAGGTTTCATCTAAGTTGTAAAAGTTTATTTGTCTTGTTTTTCCGTGGTTCACTACTTGTTCTTGCTAGGCTTTTTCTGTTTATTAATGTGTTTATAAAGGATGATTTCCCGCACATTTGATTTGCCTGCTAGTACTATTTCTGGTAGTCCTTTATTTGGATATTGTTTTGGGCTTACTGCTGATATTTCAAATTTTGGGTTTTTTATTATCATTTTTGTTCCCCTTTTTTCTATATTATAGGAAAGTATGCACACAAGGTGTTATTGACATAGAAGACTGTTATTCTTGTTACTTTTATTTTTTATCTGGGATAAGTTTTTCCATATTTCCCATATATGGGCGAATAACTTTTGGCAAGTTTACACTTCCATCTTCATTATAGTTGTTTTCTAAGAAAGCGATTAACATTCTTGGTGGTGCTACTACTGTGTTATTTAGAGTGTGTACATAATAATTTTGTTTTTCTCCTTTTTTCTTTGCTCTTATTCCTAGGCGTCTTGCTTGTGCATCTGTAAGATTTGAGCAACTTCCTACTTCAAAGTATTTTTTCTGTCTAGGACTCCATGCTTCTACATCTACACTTTTTGATTTTAAATCTGCTAAGTCTCCTGAGCAACATTCTAGTGTACGTACTGGTATATCTAAGCTTCTAAAGAATTCTACTGTATATGACCACATTTTATCATACCATTTGTAACTTTCTTCTGGTTCACATACTACTACCATCTCTTGTTTTTCAAATTGGTGTATTCTGTATACTCCTCTTTCTTCTATTCCATGTGAGCCTTTTTCTTTTCTAAAGCATGGTGAGTATGATGTCATTGTATAAGGTAATTTTTCACTCTCTAAAATTTTTCCCTTGAATTTACCTATCATTGAATGTTCACTGGTTCCTATTAAATATAAGTCTTCTCCTTCTATTTTATACATCATTGCATCCATTTCTTCGAAGCTCATTACTCCTGTTACTACATTTGAGCGTATCATGAATGGTGGAATGGCATAAGTAAATCCTTTATTTATCATAAAATCTCTGGCATAGTTAAGCAATGCTGAATGTAGCCTTGCTATATTGCCTGTAAGATAGTAAAATCCATTTCCTGCTACATCTCTAGCAGAATCTAAGTCTATTCCTGAAAAACTTTCCATTATTTCTGCATGATATGGAATATCATAGGCTGGAACCTTTGGTTCTCCATATTTTTGTACTTCAACATTTTCCGTGTCATCTTTTCCTATTGGTACTGTTTCATGCATGATATTTGGAATTTTCATCATGATTTGGTTTATTTCTTGTTTGTATTTTTCTTCTTTTTCTTCTATTCGTAGCAATTCTTCATTTATTTGTTTTACTTCTTGTTTTGCTTTTTCCGCTTCTTCTTTTTGTCCTTGTTTCATTAAGCCTCCGATTTGTTCACTTAGTTTGTTTCTATTTGCTCTAAGGCTATCTCCTTCAAGGATTGTTTCTCTATTTTTTTGGTCTAGTTCTATTACTTTGTCTACTAATTCTAGTTTATGGTGTTGAAATTTTTTCTTTATATTTTCTTTGACTAGTTCTGGGTTCTCTCTAATTAGTTTTATATCTATCATAACTATCCATCTCCATTTTGTTTTTATTTAATAAGTGTATCATGTTTTCGCTGTTTTTGCAAGGTTCTTATTATAAAAAGCAGAAAATATTTAAACTTACTACTGTACACAAACCGCCACAAATTTCCTACGTAATAATAAAAAGCACTTCTAAAAAGTGCCTTCTAAAACTCTATAATAACTTATCAACAAATATAGCATAAGCTATGCTCGGATTTTCTGTACTCACAAAATTTACCGCTCCAATTAACTTTCCATTTTGTATAAGTGGTGTTCCACTCATTCCTTGAACTATTCCTCCAGCCTTTTTTATTAATTCCTTATCTTTCACTTTCATCTTTATATTCTTATTTTTATTAAAATAATCAATTCTAGTTATTTCTACATCATAACTTCTAGGCTCTTCACCCTCTTCGAATGCTATTAATATGCTTGCCTTTCCTTTTTTCACATCATACCACTTCGCTGTTTCTATCTCTTGATATCCATCTTCTATCTTATCTACTTTTCCAAATATTCCATATGCTGTATCATTATATATGTACCCAGTTTTGCTGTCTCTATTTATACTTGCAACTATATTTCCTGTATTTTCTCTTGTTGCCTTTTTTATTCCTTCAAAGTTAACTCCATAACTCTGTCCTGTAATTATTTTACTTTCTTCATTATCTGTATCAGATGAGTGTCCTAATGCAACAAATTCGTTTGTATCTGCCTTTATGAAAGTAACCGTTCCTATTTTTCTAGATGATGCTGGTATTGTTTTACCTGTATTTGCAACTTGACTTCCACTATCTATTTCAAACCCCATTAATCTTCCAACAAGTAGCACTTTTTGTGCTTTAGGACTTATAAATTGTAATATCAGCATTATTCCCAAAGCAATAGTAAAAATAACAACCGTTTTCTTTTTCATCTACATAACCCCTCTTATTAATTCTATTCACGTTTTTAATTTTCATTCGTACTTTTTGCTCTTATGTTTGTAAATAGTTCTTTGGTTATGTAAATATAGCTATTATTTTATCATGCTTAACATAAATATTCAATGCTTTTCTTTAAATTTATGTAATTTTTTTATGTCATTTTGTTTGATGATAATTTCTTAATTTTTCCTTTTTAAGCTTTTCTTAATGTTTTTTTCAAAATTTTGGTGTATAATATAATTATATTAATAAGGAGGCTTTTACAATGAGTCATAAAGAACATAAGAAATCAAATAATTCTAAAAAGATTTTTTTACTTTTGGTTATATTATTTATTTTAATAGGAGCTTTAGTTTTTGTACTTTTTAAAGATGCTTTTTCCTTTACTAAGGATACTATTGCAAGTCCAGACAACCTATCTTCTAGTTCTTCTACTAATCCACCAACAATAAGTGCAAATGATGCCAAATATGGAGTTGTAAAAAAGGACGATAATTCAAACTATATGGGTATTGGTCAAGAGCAGGTTGCTGGAAAGAATGGATACTTTACTACTTTTTCTACTGCACCTAAAACTAATCCTCAGCTAAATGATTCTGTTATTCCTGCTAATGCTTCTACTAATGAAAAACTTTATAAAGAATATAAGCAAAATGGAGATGCTTCTTGGGCTAATAATCCTTATTGGGATGGTACTATGGAGACAGATGGTTGTGGTATTACAGCACTTTCTATTGTTCTAAGTCGGATATGGTAAAAATTTCACACCAGAGATGCTCAGAGTTAGATATTCTCCTGTTTTAAATATGGATAATTTTTCAAATGAACTTAGTAATACATTTGGTATTAAAAATTCTGGTTTTCTTTATGACAGCAAGCATCTATCTAATGATTACATTGAGAAACATTTGCAATCTGGTCGCCCTGTGATTGTATGTGTTTGGGCTCAAGCTGGTGAAAACCGTTGGACTACTGTTTCTCATTATTTAGTTTTACTTGCTAGTGATGGTAATGGTATGGTTTATGTTTCTAATCCGAATGGACTTGAGAATAATAGTAAGAGTTCAGGTTGGTATGATATAAACGAAGTTACAAAATATCTTGCTAAAGCTCTTTTTATACAGAGTTATTAAGAAATTGTAACACTCGCCATAATTATCTTCTACGTCAATTACACGCTACGCGCATACTTTCCTAGGATATAAGAAAAGTGGCTTCGCCACATGCCACTCACTTCGTTCGGGCGAATCAATGTAACTTAACCTTTTTACTCCAGAAATTACTAGCAAAACTAGTAATTTCCTACGTAATAAAAAAATTTAAGTCATATTCTTTAGATAATTAAAGAATATGACTTTTTAAATATGCACGTAGCATGTTTCGTTTTTTATTAATTAAAAGTGTGTTATCTTACCTACATAGTATAATAGTATTTGTCTTGCATCTTTTGTGTCTACTTTTCCATTTCCATCTACATCAGCTGCATTTTTTTGTTTTTCTGTTAGTGTTGTTTTCCCTACATATGCAAGCAGTGCTAGTCTTGCGTCTTTTGTGTCTATTTTTCCATCCCCATTTATATCTCCTTTTTTTACTTGTTCTAGATTTGGGTCTTCTATAAGTATTCCTTTTATCCCTTTTCCTAGTTCATTTATTGGCAATGTGTTTAGATTGTGCGAGAATGTATTATACCCACCTACTGGGTTTAGTGTTTGGTCTTTTGTGTAATAGTATGATGAATTTATTGGAATATTATATGTGTTATCTGCAATGCTTTGTAGTGCTATAAAAGCTCCCACTTTTGTGTTTCCACTTACTTGGCTTTTTGTGTAACAGTTTTTTATAATTGCATTTTGGTTTAAGCCTATGAAGCCTCCTACATTTTTAGGTGCTGTTACACTTACTGAACTTGAGCAGTTATCTATTATTACACTATTATATACATTTCCTGCAAACCCTCCTGTTGAATTTGTTTCTCCTATTCCATCTTTATTTTTTACTGAGCCTGATTTTACATGAACATTCTTTAAGTTAGTATTATATGCATTATTTACAAAACCTCCTAGATAACTTCCTGCTCCTGGGGTTATGTTTATGTTTTCTACATTTAAATTTTGCACTTTTGCATTTTCTAAGTCTCCGAATACTCCTGTACCTATTGCTGTTATATTTTTTAGTGTTTTGTTGGTTCCTTCTAGTGTTCCTTTAAAGTTTATTTCTGGATATTTTATTCCTTTAAAATCTATATCATTCATTATTTTATAGTGCTTGTTTTTTGTGTCTTGTGCAAGCATGTATAGATACATATCTGCTGTGCTTATTTGGTATGGATTTGCTTGTGTTCCATTTCCTGGTACACTTGGTAATTTTACATTTAAGGTTACACTACTATTTGTTTGTGATACTACTTCTAGTACTATTCCTGAATTGCTTCCATCTGCATAGTAAATAGTTTGGTTATCAAAACCTGTATTACTTTTTCCTAGTTCTTTTCCTAGAGTTCTTCGTGTACTGGTTAGAGTTGCTTGGTTTAAATTGCCTTTTCCTTCTCCTAATTTTACTTCATTTGGTCTGAATATAAAAATGTGGTCTCCTTCTCCATGGTCTCCTCCATCTTTGTTCCCAGCATATTTATTATTTTCATTTACTCTGTATACTAAAAGTCCACTTTGGTCTGCTGAGTTTCCTCCTAGTGCTGTTTTCTTTTCATGATATTCTACTACAAAATATTCATTATTACCTAAGTTTGGTTGTATTTTTATTGCTCTTTGTTCACTTTTATTTGTATAGTTTGGTTTTGATAATGTTATATTTTGAGTTGTTGTGTTTATGACTGGTAATGGATTATGCCAATTTGTTTCTCTATTATATTCGCTTATAAAATATGTTAGCAAGTCTTGAGGGTTTGAACCTAATGTTGTTCCCATTAAGTCATAATATCCTACTGGCTCTCCTTTTCCTGACATTCCAAAACGATATAGGTCGCTGTAACCTAATGTGTGTCCATATTCATGTAGTATTGTACCATATGTTCCATTTTTTAATGAGAATAGTCCTGCTGTTTGGGTATAATCATATGCATATAATAGGTTATATGCAACTACTCTTTTTCCTAAGATTTTGTTTGTTATGTTTTGATTATCTGTTTTATGTGACCATAGTATGTCTCCCCAACTTATTTTACTATTAAGAATATCATGGCCTTCTATAAAGAAAGATATTGCATCTACTTGTTCGTCTCCTCCTGTATCTATTTGTTCTTCTGTTATTCCTGCTGCTGAAATCTGGCTTGATATGGCTGATACTGCATTGTTTATTAGTTCTGTCTCTCTTCTATATCCTTCGTTTGTATCTTTATAACCAGTTGGGTTTTCTGTACTATATTTTAAGTAATATTCCATTGGGTGATCATCTACATATGTCACTATTTCTCCATTATCTTTTCTTGGAAAGATTTCTGTTGTTATTGATAAACTTCCATAGCTTTGCATTTGATAATATTTTTTTAGTGATGGTACTTTGATTGTTTTGTCTCCTACTTGCATGTCAAATAGTGTCTCACTATTAAATATTTTTTCTGCATTTTCTATGCATTGTTTATCATCTAAGTGGTTTGCTGTAGTCGAGTCTTTAAATGTAATAAATACTGCTATATATTTCAATTGCTGAGTTATTCTTTCGTTTTGGTTTAGTTTTATTTGAGATTCTGTTTGTGGCTCTATGCCATATAATTTGTTATAATCAGCAATTATTTCTTGTTTTTCTTTGTTATTTTCTTCTACTGTTTGTTCTTTCTCTATTGCTAGGCTAGATATACCTAGTAATGTATTTATGATTATAAGAATTGTCAATATTAGGCTTAATTTTTTCTTCATTTTTGTTTCCTTTCTAGTTTATCTTTATGATATGTATTTTATCATTTTATGCTAATTATTGCAACCAAAATTTGTATTTTGTTTTATACTTTATGTTGACTTTCATAATAGCTTATGATATACTAATGTACATAGCAAAAAGGCTTTTGTAGAAAATAATTTATTGAAATGAGATTCTCTGCATGCCTACTACTATCTATAGTGGCAAAGTTCTGCTTACACCTACTTATTGCAGAAAGGAGATTGATCAGCTTACTGACCGCTATCATTTAATGAGTCCTCCATTTTGGGGCGAAAAAGCAGAAAAACGTGATCGGATTTTGAATTCTCTTTCCTATTATGAGGAGATTCAAAAATCGCTCAATGATTTGGAAAATTTGTCTTTGGATGAACTTTTGAAATTCATTGCTCAGCAAATTGCATGGAAAATCAAAGAGCACAGTTTCCGTAAGATTTCTTCTGTTGATTTTTGGAAAGAAAGCGATTATAGTGTACGTATTGATATTCGTGATGTTTTCAGCGTTTACCTCACTTTTGGTCAAAAACTGTATGATGTCGATTGGATATACAATGAACATTATGACGGATACCATGACCATTGTGAGTATGTTAGCCAATCTACTCCCAATGCCTATTTCAATGATATTCAGGCAAAACTGAAAGATTTTCTCCATATGGAGCTTCCTGATAAGGAACTTAGGTTTATTATTTACTAAGTTTATTTTAGGGAATCCTTCATAAACAATAGCACCCCCCAACAGTTTATTCTTTTTTGAATACTGTTGGGGATTGCTATTTTACTGCATTTTTTTGACTAGCATTCTCCTGTTATCTAGTGTTAAACCATTGCATAAACTTTTTGTGGGAAACACCACTTTTGATATTTACCCATACATTATTTTACTTAGTATTTTTCTTATATTGCTATGCATTCCAGTTTTTTCAATTTCAAATGTATATGTTTTTGCTTCTTCAACGTTCGTTTTTATATTTCTTGCTATTATTTTATCATATTTTTTTAGTTTTGTATTAATTTTTTTCCTTTTTATCAATTCTTCATATATTTTTCCACCATTACTTACAAATACTCTTAATCTGCTCATTTTGTCTATTCCCTCATCACACCACGTTCTTGGTCTACTACTCATTCTATCTGCATATACATGGCTTATATGTCCCTCTGCACTACATCCTTTTAGGTATTTTCCTTCTGTTTCATATATTTCTATTCCTTCCCATTGATTCTTTATATATTTCCAACTATCTTTTACTTTCTCTCTACGCTTCTCGTCTGTTGTCTTTTTTATTATTTCTTTTAAGATATTCTCTAAACTTACTGGGTCATATATGTTTATGTTATACCATATTTTACTTCTATACTGTGGGAAGTCCACTGTCGCTTGATTTACATACTTTAACAAATGAAATTTATCTAATACAAATTTTGATTTTTCTATCCAATTTAATCCTTCTTTTATCCAGCTTGCTCCATCTCCTCCTATATATACTCTTTCTATATTCTTAACATCATATTTCTTATCTATATATTCTGCTACCTCTAACCATAATTCTTCACTATTCTTTCCTAGACAACCTATGTAATGCACATTTCTTAATATGTGCCTGTTTCCTTTCGTATAGTTTCCTTCGTGTACATATATCAATTTCGGCATTCCTACTTTATTTCCTCTTTCTGTTACATGGTCTTCGTCTGCCTCTATGTAAATCCTCTTTATTTGCTTCTTTTCTTCTTGTATTTCTACTTTTGATTCCCTCAATAGTTTTTCTTCCTGCTTCATTAAACACCTTTCTTAAATCTCTACTAAATATACTTATTTCATTATTTTTATGCTATTTTCTAAA
>JAAVZW010000069.1 GCA_022791835.1 Clostridia bacterium
CCTTGCACCAATCTGCTCCATCTGCATTTATTATTATTCTTTCTATTTCATTCTCTTTATATTTTGTCCCTATTGCCATATCTACTAATCTTTTAAAATATTTTGCACTTTTTGTTGTTGCTATCATCTGCTTGTTTTTTACTTTAAAGTCTTTGCTATATCTCTTTTCAAATCCTTCATGGATTATTCCGATTTTTATCTCACTTTTCAGCTTTTTACCTTTCCTTTTTGCTTTGTTTTTCTTCCTATTTTGTTTCGATATATATATTCCATCTGCCTCTTCATATATGATCTTTTCCTCCTTTTCGCCTTCTATATATCCTTTTTCATACAATTTTAATTTCTCTTTTTCTAACTTTTCTATGTGTTTTTCTGAAAAATCTATCAATATTTTTCTCGCTACTGTATGTGTTATGCTTACATTTGTTATATCTCTTATTGTTTCTGCTGTTTTTCTATATGATTTTTCTATTGCCTCTTTTATTACCATTTCTACTATACTTTGTGAATATTGCCCTAAATATCCTAGTTCTAAGTATATGTCTAGTAAATACACTATTTTTGTCTCTCCATTTCGCTTTAATTTGTATCGCCTTCGATAAAATTCTAAATCTCCAAATTTACACTTTATTGTTGTCTTTTGAAAATCTTTTACTTCTAATTCTTTATTATTTTTATTCTTCAATAGCTTGTTATCTATCTCTCTTAGCTGTTCTCTCAGTTCATTTAATCCCTCTTGCATTTTCTTTTTCCACATTTTTTCTTCTAAATCATTGAATTTTGTTTCATTTTTTGATATATTTAACATTAACAAAGACACCTCGAATATTTTTTATTTTGTTTTTCACTAACAAAATTATATCATAGGTGTCTTTGTTTTTTTATTTTTTCTTTTAATTTTTTCCCCAGATTATTTTACTCATATTTGCATTTTTATGCTATGAATAGCTAATCTTGTATTATTTTTTTAATGTCTCCCTTTAAAATAAACTCTATTGTTTTATCATTATATATAACAATTTTCTCTATAATAGAATTTAATAAATACTTGCTCGGCTCGTTTGTACTTATAATTTCGTCAAAAATGTCTAATGCTGATTTTATTTTTCTTTCCTTATCTTCAAGTATCTTCTCATCATCCTTTGCAAGTGTCTCTTTTAAGCTAATTATTTGATTTTGTTTACTACTTTCTAAATCTTTATAAGCATTCTCCACCATTTCCCTTTGCTCTAATGATGTAACTTGAACTAAATCTTTTATCTTTTGAGATAGCAAAAGTTTATATTCTTCGTTAAGCATATTATACTCTTTCTCTAGCTTTTCTCTGTTTATTTTGCACTTGTTTGCTGTATTATATAATTTTATTTTTTTGATTTCATCTTCATAAGCTACTTTTAACAATTTAAGGTACTCTTTTAAATGTATCAATATGTCCTTTTCTAATGTTTCATGAATTTTGCATCTTGCTACTCCATATCTCCTATAATCTGTACATTCGTATCCTTTTTCTTCCTTTCTTCTGATAAAAGTGCCACTTACTCCTCCTCCACAGTCTCCACAGCTACACATTCCACCGAATATATAATCTCTTTTTGTTTTGGTACTTTTGTTTTTTACTCTTTTAACTTTTAGTTCTTGTGCTAATTCAAACATTTCTTTTGATATTATTGCCTCATGATGATTTTCAAAAACAAAATGTTCTTCTTCTGGCAATTTTGCTACTCTCCCTCTTATTGTTATAGTTTGCTTTTTGTGAACTCTTAAATTTCCACAATACACATCATTCTCTAGTATATTTTTTACCATATCTGTACTCCACAATTCTTGTACCTTATGTTTATATACTCTACCTCTTGCTAGGTGTTCTCTCTGATAATATACTGACGGAGTTGGATAGTTATATTTGTCGCTATTTAATATATCTGTTATTCTCTTTCTTCCAAGTCCTTTTTCTACATATAACTTATATATTAGTTCTATTGCTCCTCTTAATTCTTCAATCACATAGAGTTTGGGGATTCCATATTCAAATACTTTCTCATATCCATAGTAGTTCCCCATAATTAACCTACCTGTCTTTTGTTTTGATAACATATTACTCCTTGTTTTTCTTGAAATATCTTTTACATATCTTTCATTATACCAAGTTGTAATACCTATTGTGTCATCTCTGTCATTTTGTACATCATATACACCTCCCATTTCTGATACAAGTATTAGATTTTTGTTTGCTTTCTTGAAGTCATCTATTAGAGTAAGAACTTTACCATTATTTCTTCCTATCCTTGATAAATCTTTTGCTATAACTACATCAATAACATCTTCATCTAAATCTTCTAACATTCTTCTAAAACCTGGTCTATTAAATGTATATCCTGAAACATTGTCATCAATATAGATATTTTTGTCTGCTATATACCACCCTTTTTCCTCTGCATATTCTTTAATCATTCTTATTTGTTCTTCAATACTAGAATAATTTTCTTTATCCTCATCTCGACTTAATCTTGCATAGGCTGATATAATGAGTGTACTGCCTGCTTTATAGTAATTATGTCTTGCTCTAAAATTACTTGTACTATTTTCAGATTTGATATTATCTACAAAACTCATATATCCTCCTTCTTTGCAAAATTAGATATACTTAAATAGTTTTGAAGATAGATTAAATAATTTATTTACTATATCTTATATCAACTATTTAAGTATTTCCAAATGTATAAATGATATTATTTTTTATAATTGGTAGTATTTCCTCCTTTCCTGAAATAAAGATTCCTACTTTATTTCCTTTTTTCTTTAATTCGCTTATCTTATCTTGTATCTCTTTTTTCTCTAGTTCTTCTTTATTTAAAAAAACTTGTGAATAGCTTTCGCCTTCAATAATTTTTGTTGCTATTTTCATATACTTTACCTCGCTATTTAATAATATTTTGTGTATATTCAAAAAATAACTTGATAGCACATAATCACTATATTTTGCTAATCATTAAATGACTGATAGCTAAATCAGTTCCACAGGTTACACCTCTTTGCTTTATGCAAAGTCATCTTCATTGTCTTAGACGGTCTTATCACGCTCGGACTATGACTAGATGAGAGTATCATTATACCTATTATTCGTCATCGCCTATTAGTTAGCTTCCCTAATATCAATAGCTTAGATATTTCCTCGCTCGCTTTATGTTCTAAAGGTCTTGGCGTATCTACTATAATCGGCTTAGTAATAACAGGAATGTATTTAATGATTGTTTATTTAATTTTCAATGTTCTTTTGAGAGAAAGATACCTCTACTTATAACAGCGATTAAAATTCAAAAATGTTACGTTTTTTTACTATTATTTTTTACCCCCTCACTTGTTTCGTCACTTATACGCACTTTTACGAAGTTTAATTTACAAAAAAATTAAAGATTTTAATATTCCCTCACTTATTTGCTCATTTATATGGCATTTTGTTCCCCCTATTTTGTAAAATATTTTCAAAAATCTTTTATCCTCTCAATATATTCCTCACTTATTTCCATTTTTACGAAGTCTAAAGTAGAAAAAACACAAAAAAAGAAAATACAAAAGATTTACTTTCATATTTTCTAAAACTCGATAATCATTTAATTTTATTATAAATACTTACTTTTTTCTATTTCTGTCTCTACAATGACTTCCCCTCTCGCAAACCTATTTTAAACATTTCATCTATTTCATACATTGCTCTATCATCTTGCAACTTAATTATATCTAAAATGGCTTTTATTTCTTTTCTTGATAATTCTGTAATCTCATTATTTTCAAATAAATCTCTTACTTTTGGGAACTTTTCCTTTATTTCTGCAATTTCTTTTTCAATTTTCATATAGTCATCATTTTCTTTTAGATTTTTATATTTCTGTTCTTCAAAAAGGTCTGATATTTCATTTATATTTTGATAAATAATACTTTCTTCCCTACTATCACTTATACTATTTTCTTCTATTATCTGCTTTTTTAAAGAAATTCCATCTATAAAGCCTAATTTATAATATGGTTTATGCCAAAAAATCATTTCATCTAAAGCATAGCTTTCAAATGTATTTATTTTTTCAAATAATTTTTCCATAGTCTTTTCATCTTTAATAAATTTTTTCATAAAATTTACTAAATCTTCTTCAGCCTTTTCTGCTTTTTTTGATTTCTCTATTTCTCCATATTTATTTATATAAGCTCTTATAAATCCCTCCCCTCTTATTTCATATAGTTCGTCTAATATCTTGCTTTCAAACATTTCCTCCATAAATTTACCTCCTAAATTAACTATTTATAGTTATAATATTATTTTTTCTGCGTAAAATCAACTATATATAGGTAATATGGATACTTGAATTTTGCTATACTAATTTATAAAGGAGAACTTAATCTATGGACTTACAAGAAGCAACTAAAAAGAGGATTTTGGCTCTATGTGATGAGAAAAATATTACTATAAATAAACTTGCAACTTTAGCTGGTGTTCGCCAGTCAACTATTAACAATTTAATTGATGGAACAAGTAAAACTCCTACTTTATTAACTATACTGCGTATATGCTTAGGATTAAATATGCAACTTGAAGATTTCTTTCACGATGAAGTATTTAAAGACTTAGATGATGAATAATCTGTAATTATTTCTAATCTAAGTCTTTTTTTATTTTATCTTGTTAATTCTTTATTCTTCCATTTCTGCTTATATTGCTTTAGCAATTTTTCAATAATATCCTGCATTTGACTTGATGTATAACCTTTTGGAAAATAGTCTTTTAATTTATCTACTTTAAATTTTATTTGTTCTCTTTGATTAGGCTTTTGTTCTGTCATAATACTAAATATTGTATCCATACCAAGCATATTTTGTTTGCTTAATTCTTTCATTCTTATTGCTTGTGAATATGACGGAGTGCATTCTTCACTTTGTATTGTTTCCAACAAGTCTTTTTGTTCTTGCTCTTTCAAGTATGAAATTTCTACTGCTGGAGTCATTGCCATTTTATTTTCATCAACTAATTGTAGCAATGGTTTTATAAGTTCTGTTAGTCTAATATATCTTTGTATTTGTCTGCCACTTATATCTTCTGCAATATTGTCCCTTGACTTGTGGACATCATGTCCACAAGTTTTGCCTTGATGCTTTTCTGCCTCTAGTTTCATTTTGTATGCAAAAGCCCTCTCTGAAGGTAGTATATTTTTTCTTTGCAAGTTACTATCTACAAGTGTAATAATCGCCATATTTTTATCCATTTCACGAATAAAGACAGGTACTTGTTCAATACCTGCCTTTTCACACGCATATTTTCGCCTATGCCCACTTATAATTTCATACCCTCCTTCTTTTCGTTCTCTAACAATAAGTGGCTCGATAATTCCATATTGTTTGATACTTTCTGTTAATTCTTCCATTTCTTCGTCATCTCTAACATTATATGGGTTGCCTTTAAATTCGTGTAATTCGCTTATTTTTACTATAATTTCACTCATCTTTCTCGCTCTCCTTTTCTTTTTGTTTTTGTATTTTCTCGTTCCTCTCTTCTCATCTGCTTTTCAATTGTCATGACTTCTTTTATCTTTTCTGTATCTTCTAAAATATAATTTGCTATTTTTAAATCCGTTCTGCATTTTTTTAATATAGTTGTGCAAGAATCTCTTTTTGTTTTGTATTCATTTATTAAGTCATCATCTGTGCAAATTCTTAATTTATTTCTGTATTTCTGCCTTATATTTGTAATATCTTTTATTTGTTCTTCAGTTTGTGTAATATATTCTTTCACATCATCAATAGTAGTTAGTTTTTCTTTTGACATTAGTCTTACTCCGTTTGAATATCTTTCCATTTTTCTTATTTCTCGTCTCATTTCTGGAGATAATGGTTCGTAATTATTTCTTTGTTCTTCTGGCACATTTAAACCTAATAATCTAAATAGCAACAAAAAAAGAATATCAATACTCGACATTCTCATTAGTTTATGAACTTCGCCTTTAAATTTATACTTTCTATTTCTCTTGTACATTCTTTTTGGTTTCATAATTTTATAGTATTCTTCTTGTACATAATACGGGTTTTGATTTACTTTATCTGCAATGCTTTTTGGTAAATATTCCTCTCCTAAATGATACATTCTTACTGCTTTTTTATCATTTATTGAACGAATTATTGCATATTTTCTTATTTCACTATCGTTTATAATATAACCTTTTTTATACATCATCTTTTTAAACTGTGCATAATTTACACATACTTTTATTGTTTCATCAATAGCTTGCCTAATTAAATTATACTTGGTTGGTTCTCCTCTTTTCTCTGCAAAATATATATTTCTAGGTGTTCTTCCTTTTGGATTTTTTATAACTGTCAAATTGTTTTCTGCACACAGTTTGTCCGATATTTCTCTAAAACGATAATATGCTCCTTTGTTGCAATTAAACTTTTTCCCTGTAAACATATTGACAGAATTAACGACAAAATGGTTGTGATACGTTCCTGTATTAAAATGTGTTGCAATAATTACTTGATGTTCTCCCCACATTTCCCTTGCAAGTTTTACCCCGATTTCGTGTGCTAATTCTGGTGTAATCTCTCCTGTTTTAAAACTTTGATATGCATGATATGCAATATTTCCTGTACATTTTCCAAACTTTTCTTGTGTCATTTTCATTTCTTCAAAAGCTGTTTCTCTATTACAATTTACTCCTGTTACATATAAAGTTTGCTCATCTTTATCAATAGTTTTGTCATTATTTTCTGCATACTTTAATACTTGTTTTAAGTCATTAAATTTTGTTTTTTCTGGGTTACTTGCATAATCAACTACCATTAATAAACTGTCTTTTACTGCCCATATTTTAGTTGTTGCCAATATCATCACCACCATTATTTTTTGAATTATAAAGTTTTAAAAATTTCTTTTCAACTACATCTAAACATTTTATTATTGTTTCTTTTTCTAGCTTATAAATGTTATCTTTTATTTTGCAAATATCTAAATAAATTTTATAAAACTCTTTATCTGGAATAGAATATATTTCTTGTTTTAGTCCAACTTTTCTTAAATAAGCTGATAATGATAAACAACTTTTTTTTGCATTTCTTTGCAATTTTTTCTTTTCATTTTCACTAACTCTTACGTGTATATCAACAATTTTTTCTTTCAAAAAATTTCACTTCCTTTCTTATTTTTTGATAGGGGTTATAGGGGACTTTGTCCCCTCTCAAGCGAAGCCTGCGGTTTTGTGTGCGACACAAAGCCTATGCTCGCTACACTTGTAGATGAATATATGATGACAGTTATGACAGTGATGATGGCATTTTTGATATACCACTATTGTCATTCATTTTTTTATAAATTATCTCACATCTCTTTCGTGATTTTTTTCTTTTGTATATTCTGGGTATCTTAATTTTATTGCTTCAAAAAAATATAATGCTCCATTTGATTTTAACCTCCTTTCCTTTTACTAGCTGAAAAAGTATATTGCTCTTTCATCTAGTAAAAAAATAAACCTTATATCAATGCTTTTGCATTAAATATAAGGTTATGTATTTCCTTTATATTAAATTTTTATTTTTAGTTATATACATACTCATTATAAACTATTTCTTCTGCTCTATTCGCAATATTATTCATTCTAGCACCCCATTCTAATTGATTATTAGCTTTTAAATCTTCTGTAACATTTTCTTGTTTTACTAATTTTGTTATTATACTGTCTAAAAGAGTTTTACATTTTTCATCTATTGAATGTAAATAAGTGTTTAGCTTTCCGTCTAGCAATAGGTCTATATATAATACCCTCTTATTTTCTTTTATATATCTTAAATGTTCCCTTCCATATCTGCCAATATTAAAATTTGTATCTTTTGGTATTGATAAATTAGGATAATAATAATCTCCTTTTAGTGTATAAGTTATTCCTGTTCTTTTATCAATATATTCATTTTTTAGTTCCATAATTCATTACCTACCTTTCAATATTGATTTTACTTTAATATAAGGATTTATACAAATGTGTAAATAAAAAACATACGTATATTCAA
The DNA here is from genome assembly GCA_022791835.1 of Clostridia bacterium. Taxonomy (GTDB): domain Bacteria; phylum Bacillota; class Clostridia; order TANB77; family CAG-508; genus JAAWPK01. The sequence continues at coordinate 8,044 of JAAVZW010000069.1, forward strand.
TTATCTTTACTAATACATATGTTTCTATTCAATATTTACTTAAAAATTCTTTTAAGAAGGAATAAACTTCCTTTAATATCTAATAAAAATACTGTACATATTCCGTAAAATATGTAATCCGATTTAATATTAGAGCACAAGCCAACCGACACTATTGTTGTTGTCGTTATTTACATTGTTGTTATGTTCGAGGTCAGCCAACGGATAATTATTGCTATTATTATTGTAATTGCCACCCGCGAGCCAAAAGCCACCTTCTTTTAAGTTTACCCCTCTATATAAAACATACTCTTCCTTAGATTATAAGAATCAGCATGTTTAACATAGCCTAGCCAACCTGCTATACTTCTTTGTATCTCAGGTAATGTAATTTCTCCATTTTTTAGTTTCTTTGTATATATCTTTAATTTGTTCTTCATTCTATATTTACTTGAATTTCTTATTTTTAGCCTATGTTCATTAATTTTATATCCACAAAAATTGACTCCTTGAATATCTTTAAATATTCTTGTTTTAGAATTAAATGTTAATTTTAAATTTTCATTTAAGAATTTAGATAATTTTTTTAAATAGTCTCGTGCTACTAGTTTATTTTTGCATAAAATAACTATATCATCCATATATCTGAAATAATATTTACATTTTAACTGATGTTTTGCATATTGATCAATTTCATTTAAATATATATTTGCAAACATTTGAGAAGTATAGTTTCCTAATGGTAACCCTTTCATCCCTTTCGTGAATAATAAGATTGTTCTTGTTAGCCATAATAACTTTTTATCTTTGATTTTTCTTTTCAATATCTCCCAAAGTATTTGCTTATCTATATTTTGAAAATATTTTGTTACATCCATTTTTAGAATATAATATTCATTCCAATTTTTCTTTGCTATTCGCATTGCATTTTGAACATCTTTCGATGCTTTATGCATTCCTCTGTTTTCAATACCTGCATAACTTGTATTAATAAATTGTGGTACAAAATATGGTTTAATAAAGTTTTCTACATACCACTGATGCACTACTCTATCAGCATATGAAGATGCCATTATAATTCGCTCTTTTGGTTCGTATATTTTAAAAGTTTTATATTCTCCTGCCTTATATTTACCATATTTTAATTCTTTTTCTATTCTTAAAATTTCACTTTCTAAATTAAGTTCAAATAGTATTACTTCTTTTTTCTCTCTTTTTCCTCTTCTTGTTTTTTTGTGTGCTAGTAAAATTTTATCAAATGATACTGCTTTATCATAAACATTCTTAATTGTTTTAGGCATTTTTTATAACTCCAAGAGATTTTATTAGCCCTCCTAAGATTCTTCCTATTTCGGCTAACAACTCATTACTATATTTATATTTCTTCATATCTATCCATTTATTATTATACATAATTCTTGTACAAATTCTTTGATAATATATTTGGCTATCTATAATATTATATAATTCTAATCTTTTGCCTTTTTCTATTTTACTCGCAAGAAGTACATATTTTAACATTTCATACATACTTGTTTTTAGTTCTGTTCCAATACTAAACTTTTCAGTTCTTGGTAATTTTATTAGTATTGTTAACATATATTCTATATATTTCTCTATCTTTGGTATTATAATTAATTCATTCTTCTTCTCC
>JAAVZW010000070.1 GCA_022791835.1 Clostridia bacterium
AATTGCTGATAAGTTAGCAGATATTATGATGGACTGTGATTTGCAGTCTGGTACATATAAAGTTCCAACTAGATTAGAAGGCAATACAGCAGTAGCGAGTATCAAAAATGATAAAGAAAAAGCAAAGTTTCAGGAATTTGGAACAGGTATAATGGGAGAGAAATTTCCACACATATCAGAAGAATTACAAAGAATGGGCTGGAAATATGATGTAAACGGATATGGAGAAAAAGGTTGGTGGTATCCAACAACTGATAGCGACCCTAATCCTTATAAGTGGACAGACCCAGATGGACAATTAAGGGCATGGACTAAAGGTTTGCCAGCAGGTAGATATTTCTATAATGCCTTAAAAAGAGCAGAAGAAATGTTTACAGAAGTAGCACTGGAAGAATTACAAAGAGAGGTGTAATAAAGGAGAACAGAACTATATAACAACATATATCAATTTACAAAACAATATATAGAACAAAAATCTAAATATACACCTAAAGTTCTAAAATCAGCGCCAACTGAAAGTAAGGTATTTCCACTAGTAATAATGCCAAAGCCAAGTATAGTGCTAGATGATGAAACTCTATGCTATGGAGAACAAAAGTACAAAATAAAATTTGAGATAGAAATATATGCAACGGACAAGACCGTTGGAAGTAAAAAAATAGCTAGACAAACTATTATGGAAGAACTTGAAGATTTAGTTTATGAAGTATTTGAGGAATATTACAGATTTAAAGGAAATGAGCCACAAATAAGACCAAATGCAGATATAAATGTTTCAAGAGAAGCTATACAGTTTGAAGGCAAAATAAAAAATAATATAATTTATAGGAGGTAATGTCGAAGGGCAAATGAAGTAGAAATAGTAGGTCAAAGTGACATTGGAATTATGCTTTATGGTAAAAAGAAAGGTGCAGAAGCATTTGAGGAGTTAGTGGAAATCAAAGATGTACCAGAAAGTGGGTCAGACCCAGAGCAAATCGAAGTAACTACATTAAAAAGCAAAATTAAACAATATGTAGCAGGTAGACAAGATAGTACACTACAAAACTTTTTATACAACTATACAGAAAAGAATTACTTTACAAAAGTTAAACCATATTGTGATGGAAATATACATGAATTTTTAATTGTATTCCAAGACAATACAGGAACTTTAATTGAAGGTAGTGCTTCAACAAGAAAGAATGCAGTATCACAAAATAGTGCAGTAGAAGCAACACTTTCAATAACACCACAAAATATTGTGGATAAAAATAGCACAGAAGTTAGTGCATTGTTACCAACAAGCGGTAACTAATCTATAAAATTAATTAATTTAATGGAGGAAAAAGAATATGAAAAAATTAGCGACAATTGAAGTAGGAGAGAAAGAATATAAATTAGGTTATCCTACACCTAAAGACGCATTGAAAGCAGAAGAAAAAGGGTTAGATGTAACTAATACCAATAAGACATTTACAATGGTAAGTAAGTTGTTTTATACAGGACTATTAGCAAAACAACCTAAAATAACAGAAGATGAGGCATTAGAATTAATGTCACAATATATTGAAGAAGATGGAGATTTAGAGGAATTAACTAAATTCTTAACAGAAGAATTTGTGGGTTTTATAACTTCCCTAAATGGGCAAAAGAAGAAAACAAAGAAAATGAAAATAATTCAAATGTAGAAGAAAAAGTAGAAATACATAGTTTAAAAGAATTTTTCTATAAATGTCTTATACCATTAGCAATACAAGTTCGGTATGCCACTAGATGAGTTTTGGAACAATGACCCAGACTTGCTATGGGTGTACCGAAATTCGTATATGCAGAAAATGGAACAAGAACGAGATATGATAAATTATAAGGCGTGGCTACAAGGACTTTATAATTATAATGCTATTGCAAGTGCATTTAGCAAAAATGTTAAATACTTTGAAAAGCCAATAGAATTTAATTCTAAACCGAAGACAGTAGAAGAAAAAAGACAAGAGTTAATGCACAAAATAAAAGAACAAAAATCAAGGGCACAAATGCTATTAAAACAGAGGAGTGAAAAAGAAGGGCAGAAAATACATTAGAAGATAAAGTTGCAGTAGATGCAAATAGTGCAGTTAGCGGAATAGCTGATTTAATAGAAGAAGTTAAAATATTAAGAAGTTCTGTAGAAGGTGTTATATCTTTAAAGCCTTTTCAAAGTTTAATAGACCAAAGTATGCTAACCAATAAATATCTTATGAGTTTAAATACTAATATTGCTAATTTTACAAGTAGTATAAGAAATGTCAGCTCTGCTCCTATAAGAGAAATAAATCAAGAAATCGAAAAAACTCCAAGTCAAATAGGTTCACTAGGACAAGATATATTAGGTTTAACAGACAAATTAAAAGAAACAGAAGCAAGGTTTAGAGCTATTGGAGAAACAGCAAAAGCAAACAAAATAAAAGAAATGCTAAAGACAATAAATCTTGAAGCAACAGATGTAAAAAGCTCAATGGTTGAGTTAAGACAGTATATTGAAAAAACATTTGGTACAGAAGCATTAAAACAATTTGATAAAGAGCTTAAAAATATAGATAAATCTACGAGTAAAGTAGGTAAAAAATCTAATTTTGGTAGTAACTTAAAAACAGCATTAGGAATAGGAACAGTAGCATTAGGAATAAAAAAAGCAGTAGGTTTTTTTAAAGAAGCAACAACCGAGAGCATAGACTTTGTGGAAACACAAAACTTGTTTAATGTGTCAATGGGAAAAACTGTTGACCAATATGGTAACTTAGATAGAGAAGCAAGCAAATACTATATAAAAGCTATGGCTTTTCAAGAAAAGTTATCAGATAAGTTAAAGATAAACATAGAAGAAAGCATGGAATATCAGGCTTTATTTAATGCTATGTCAAAGTCTATGGGTATAGGAGATGAGCCATCTTATAAAATATCAGAAAACTTTACAAAGTTAGGCTATGACTTATCTTCTTTATATAACATAGACCCAGAAAATGCAATGCAAAAGCTAAGAGCAGGTTTGTCAGGACAAACTAAACCACTACGTGATTTAGGTTTAGATATAACACAACAATCACTAGAACCATTACTAGATGAATTAGGTATTGAAAGAAGTACAAAACAATTATCACAAGCAGAAAAAATGATTGCTAGATATATTGTAGTATTAAGACAAGCTTCATTAGCACATGGCGATTTTGCAAAAACTATGGATAGTCCAGCTAACCAATTAAGGATATTTAATGCACAAATTACAGCATTTAAAAGAAATATGGGTAATTTATGGCAAGGACTACTTGGAAACATATTACCTTATGTTAATGCAATTATGATGGTAATAAATGAATTACTTAAAATGGTTGCTAAATTATTTGGCTTTGAAGTATCAGACCAAAATGTAAATATAAGTGCAGGTGTTGGAGCAGACGATTTGGCAGATGACTTAGGAACAGCAACAGGAAAAGCAAAAGAGTTAAAAAAACAACTTATGGGCTTTGATGAGATAAACAATATTACATTGCCAGACAAATCAAGTGGTGGTTCAGGTGGAGCAAGTGTGGGAGGCATAGACCAAAGATTACTTGATGCTATGAAAGAATATGATAATATGATGGATAAAGTAAAGAGTAAAGCAGATGAAATAAAAGACAAAATAATGAAGTGGTTAGGTTTTACTGGTGATACAGTTCATGACATGGAAAGACTAAAAGAAATAATAAATACAATAAAGACAGTAGTGGGAATAATTGGCACACTACTTCTAGCATGGAAAATAACTAAGTTTTTAGGAGATTTAAGTAATGCATTAAAAAATATTAAAGAATTAGTTAATTTGCTTCCATTTCTTAAAAATCCTATATTTATAGGAATAACAGCAACATTAGCTCTTGTTGGATTTGCAAAAAACATAGATGATAAATATAAAATAGATGAGAGTATATGGAAACCACTGTATGATAAACTAGGATTTGAATACACAAATGATATAGCTGAGTGGAAAATAAGATTTAATATAGTAATGGATTTACAAAAAATAGTTACAAACAAAATAGCAGAGGCTTTTGAAAAACTAAAATCTTGGATAATGGAACAAGCCTATAAATCAATGCTAGTATTTATAGATGTAGTAAGTTCAGCCTTCACATGGATACCTCGGATTTAAAGAACAGGTAGATAATGCGAAAAAACTTGTAAACAAAGCCATAGATGACCAGAAACAAAAAAGAGAGGAACTTACAGTAGCAACAGAACAATTAAATGCTAGAGTAGCATTATCAGAACAACTAAAAAATGCAGTAATATCAGACAATAATGATAAAATAAAAGAAAGTCTTATAAAGTTATCTGATACATATAAACTAGTAGGCGATGAAACAGAAGAAAACTTATCAAAGCAAATAGAATTACAGCAACAATATACGAATGATGTTAAAAAGATATACGAGGATAATGGAAAAGAAATAAACGAAGAAACTAAAAATAGCTTAAACGAAAGAATAAAAATTTTAGCAGATAAATTAGTTGAACAAACAAATAAAGTAGAAGTATTGACACCGAACCAAGTAGAAGCATGGAGAAAACTAGCAGAAGGGTCAGAAAGTATATACAATGAAAAAATATCTAACGTAGATGAAGACACTAGATTAGCCTTAGAAGCGATTTTAGGCAAAGTAGATATAAATTCACCAGAGTTTATAGATAAAATGGCTACAATGGCAACTGATAGTACTGATAGATATAATAATATACTTTCTAAAATGCCAGTAAATACAGCAGAAGAAATACAAAAAGCAGTAAACGCAGTCAATGATAAAAAGGCAGATGCAAATGCTGCAGGAGAAAGTATTGCTAGTGAAATAGAGACAGGTGTAAATACAGTTGATACAACGGAAGCAGGAAAACAAGCAGTAAATGGAGTTGCAACAGGAATAAATAACAACAAAAAAAATAAGGTCTTATCAACTGCTATTAGTGGTTTGGCAAGCTATATAGTAACAAAATTAAGAGAAAACTTAGGAATACACTCACCTTCAACAGTAATGAGAGACATGATAGGACAATACATACCACTAGGAATAGCAGAAGGAATAGATAAAAATGCAAGTGAGGTATATGATAGCATAAGTAATCTAACCAAAGGTATGACAGTAAATCCAAATGATTTCAAAATAGACACAAATCAGTTCATAGACTATGGACAAATAAGTGGTGCAATTGCAACACAAAATAATATTAAAGTAGATAGCAATATAGAGGGGCGTATAGAAAATGCAATATACAGAGGACTAAGCAATGCAACAATACCAATAGAAATAGAAGCAACAACAGATGAGGGAATAATCTTTAAAAAAGTACAAGTAAAAGCAAAAGAATTTTATACACAAACTGGAGAGCCAGCATTTGAATTTTAGGAGGTAATAGAAGGTCAAAGAGATATATTTCACAATTTATAAATAGTAGCTATGTATCAGGTAATCTAGTAGAAATTGAGGGATATACTCCTAACTTTCTAAAAGGTTACGAAGTAGAATGGTACGATTTAAGTTTAGAAGCAGGAAGGAATGCAAAAGGAACAATGCATTTGAACTACATAGCAGAGAAGTTTAAGGTAATACTTAAAACTACTCCATTATTTCAGCAAGAATTAGCAGAGTTTTATTCTCATATTCCTAGAAGGGCAATATCAGTAAAGTTCTTTAATCCTTTTACTGGAACATACAAAACTATTCAATGTTATAGAGGCGATAGAAAAGCTAATATGTTATTTGATTTTGATGGAGTAGGTAAATTATATGATGAAGTAGACCAAAGTTTAATAGAATTGTAGGTGATAAAAGGTATCAAGTAAGTAATGAATTTAAAGAAGAATGTAAAAGAAATGTAAATCAATATGAAAAGACAGGAAGATTACATGTTATAGAAGATAATGTGGATATAACAGAAAGCAATAATTTGGTAGAATTTACAATTGAAGATAATTGCTATATAAATGGCAAATTTATAGGTACAACAGTAGCAAAAAAGATAACTGTAAATATACTTAATCCAAACAACTCAATTAATTTAGAGAATAAAACAATACAAGTATATACAGGAATAAAGATAGGAGAAACAACAGAGGAAATACCACTAGGTACATTTATTATAGAAAAACCAGATAGTGAAGAAACAGAAGAAAAAACTTCATTTGTAGGATATGACTATATGATTAAGTTCAATAAAGAATATGTAGATAATAATACATATCCAATTAGTCTTAAAGAATATTTAACAAACTTATGTAGTCAGGTAGGATTAGAACTTGGTTCAACTAAATTAGTAAATGAAAACTATCAAATATTAGGTAATCCATTTACTAACCATGAGGACTGTAAAACTGTATTAAGCAAAATAGCAGAACTATGTGGTGGTTTTGCAAAAGTAGGCAGAGACAATAAATTGTATATTATTAATCTTAATAGTACTGAGTATACAAAAGGGTTAACAGTAGATGAAGTTCATCGTATGAAAGTGTCAGAAATAAATTCTACTTTAGTAAAGTATTTTAGTAAGACACAAGGAATACCTTCATCAGCAACTATTGATGGAAATACATATATGAAATTCAAGAAGAACAATATGTATGGAGAGGTAAATTCGCTAGTACTAAGATTAAGTCAAGTTGAAGGAGAAAATGACACAGAAACTGATGAGGCTAGCATTACAGCAAATGGATTAACTGAAATTGCAATAGAGGATAACCCTTTCCTAATCAATTCAGAAGAAAGAAAAAAGGTCATAAAAGAACTATGGAAAGCATTGAAAGGACTAAAATATCTACCATTCAAATTAGAAGAATATTATGGTTTTCCATACTTAGATACAGGAGATAAAATAGAGATTTTAGACACAGAAGATACTGAGTATACAAGTTTTGTGTTTGAACATAAATTTACATATAATGGAGCATTTAAAGGTTTATTAAATACAGAAGCATTAACAAAAATAGAAACTCAATACAAAAATTTAAGTAGTATGAAAACTAAGTTTAGGAAAGTAGAACTAGCAGTAGACAAAATAAACGGAAAAATAACAACAGTAATAGAGGCACAAGATGAACAAGAAACTAAGATAAATCAAACTATTCAAGATGTAAATGGAACAACAATTGAAATAAAAAATATAAAAACTGATTTACAGAATAATTATGATACGTCAACAGAAGTATCAACGAAAATAAATGCTAAAGCAGGCGAACTGAATGTAGAAATAGCAAAAAAAGTAAACAATGCAGATTTTACATCAGCACAAATATTGTTAAGAATAAACAATGATACAAGTGAAGCAAAAATAAAAGCAGATAAAATATCACTTGATGGAAAAGAAATAAACTTAACAGCTGGAAACACAACAATTAAGAGTACGAATTTTAGTGTAGATAAAAACGGAAAAGTAACTTGTAGTGATATTACAGCAACAGGAGGAAAAATAGGTGGATTTACACTAGGCACAACACAATTTTCTGTTAATATAAATGGTATATATAATTACAATATATTTGATGCAAGAATGATTATAGCTTCATTATTAGGCTATATAAGCAATGATAACAACTTGTTTGATGTAAACGAAGATGGTCAAGTAAATATTAAAGACAGTCAAAAAATAGTTCAAGTAACTCAAGGAACTGGTAGTTTTACTAAAAAAATATCAGGTACATTTCAAATCAATTCTACTGACCCTAAAAATTGTATTACAGTAAAAAGAAATGGTAGTTTAGCAGTTAGTATCGGAACAGGTGGAGTAAACTCAAAATTTATTAGTGCGGAAAACATTGTTTGTGGCACTCAATCAACAGCTACAAATAGTTTTTTTGGAGTAACTATAAATGGACAAGAAGGAACTGTTTATGCCGAAAGCTATAATAACTTATCATTAGAAAGTATAAAGAAAAATATTAATAAATTTGACAATGCACTAAGTATAATAGAAAATTCAGAAATATACGAATATAACTTTAAAACAGAAAAAGATACTGAAAAAAAACATGTAGGTTTTGTTATAGGAGACAAATATAATACTCCTAATATAGTTAAATCAAATAATGGTAAGGCAATTGAAAGCTACACAATGTCAGCCATTACATGGAAAGCCATACAAGAATTAAGTCAAAGACTAAAGATATTGGAGGAAAAATAAATGGACGAGCTTATATTAAAAGAAAAAGAAACAAAAGAAAATTTGGTAAAAATAATAAATGAGAGTGGATTGCCAGCCATGATATTAAAACCAATGTTAAAGGAATTTCTTGAACAACTTAATATAGTTGAACAACAGCAGTATGCAATTGCTTTTGAAAACAAGCAGAAAGAAGAGCAAGGAGGAGATGAAAAGGGCAAGTAATACACCAAACCTAAACCTTTATAAATGGAATACAGCAACAGATGGAGAACAGGAATTCAATGTAGAAGAAGCATTAAACAAGAACTGGGACAAGATAGACAATAGTTTACAACCAAACATAAAATCACTCACAATCCCAAAAAATACAACACTTACAAATAACTACATAGTAACACTACCTTTTAAGTATATTGTAGGAAATAATTCCTTACAAGTACTTCTATGTCGGACAAGTATTAGTTAAAGGAATAGATTACATAGAATATTTTAATCCGAATTACATGTTTAGCAATCAAATAAAGCTATTACTCGATAGCGACTGGACACTAAGCAATGACATAACAATTACAGCAAAAGTAAGACGGAGTAACACAAACACAAGAAAGCGAGGTGCAAGAGAATGAGTAAATTAATTGAGCAGAGATTACAAGAATTAG
>JAAVZW010000001.1 GCA_022791835.1 Clostridia bacterium
CTATTAGAGTCAGAGCATTTATATCTTCTGGGTCTTTGTCTTTTCCTATATAGTCTATTTCTATCTTACCATAGATACTATTGTAGTAGATTTGATAGACATATCCTTCTACTACTTGTGCTGTGATATTTCCTACTTCTGGAGTTGCATCTGCATTTACATAGGCTATTTTTATCCAGTCTTCATTATTTAGCTTATCAGCTATGTCTCCTGTAGTTGCTGTTTCTCCTATCGCACTTTTTGCTATTATTTCACTATGGACCGTATGCGATATTTCTTCCCTATAACTTTCCACTTTATAATCCTCTGCCGTTTCTGCTGTTGTTCCAATTAGTGGTTCATCTCCTGTAATATTTCGTATTACTACTGCTGTTATGATTACTAGAATAATAATCATGATTAATAGAGCGATTAGAGTAATGCCTCTTTCGCTTGATTGATTGGTTTGCATTTGTTTTCTCTTCCTTTCTTTTGATTTTTATTGAGTATTCCTTCGTAGAACGGACGCCGAGGACGGCGCCCCTACATTTGTTGTTTTTTTATTTAGCACATCATTTAAATTATGGATAGCATACTTAAACTGGAGTATACTATACTTAAAGCGTCTCTCGTTTTCCGGTAAAGAGGTACTATATTTATTTTTTAGTGCCGACGCGCAGGGAAGCTCCCCGAGTGGGAGAGACCCGTTGCGAATGAAGCGGAGCGTAGCGGAGTGACAGCAAGGAGGCACTAAAAAATAAATATATGACCTCTTTACCTTCCCGCACTAAAACGCGCCTTACCCCTTATGGCAAGGAACAAAAATAGCCAAAGTCAAAACCAAACAAACCCAAAACTATTTTATTCCCTCCCATAAAAGACCAACTTAAAAATCTATACTAACAAAATCCCACTCATTATACTTGTTATTATCACAAGTATAAATTGTTCATTTTATGTTTATACTATCACAAGCAAAACTTGTTGTCAATCTTTTTTAACAATTTTTATTTGTTTAATGTTCACTTATACAAATTTTACTTGTATAATAAATTTTAGAGGTGTTGATATGAATAGAATTAAGCAATTACGTGATGAATTAAAAATGTCTCAAAATGACTTAGGAAAAAAACTTAATAAAACTCAACAACAGATTAGTTTATATGAGAACGGAACTAACGAACTTGATTTAGACGGATATATTATTCTTTCTAAACTTTTCAGTTGCTCTATAGAATATATTGCTGGAAAATCCGATTTACGTTCTCCTGCTTTTTCTGATTATGCTAGCATCAGTTCCGTATTAGCCAAAGAAGCTGAAGGACTTTCATCTATAGAAGTATCTGAAGTTTTAAAATTTTATAAAAATTTAAAGAATATGATTATTAAAAATAACCAATAAAAAAGCCCCACATGGGGTCTTTTTTATTGATTATTTTTAATGTATTCTACTACATCATTTACTGTAACTATTTTTTCTGCATCTGCATCTGGTATTTCCATGTCAAATTCTTCTTCTAGTGACATTATTAGTTCTACTATATCTAGTGAGTCTGCTCCTAAGTCGTCTATGAATGATGCTTCTTGAGTTACTGTATTTTCTGCTACTCCAAGTTGCTCTACTATTATTTCCTTTACTCTATCAAAAACTTCTTCTGAATTCATTTTATATACCCTCCTTATATTATTTTTCTTGTTTATTGTTACTCCTAAAACATATTATATATTTTAAGATTTGTCAAGCGTTTTTTGATATTTTTTCAAATTCTTCTATCATATTGTCTACAGCTTTATTTTTTACAAACTGTTCTGCTTGTTTTATAGTGAAGTAAAATAGATATTCATCGCTACTTCCATGGGCTTTTACTACTGGTTTTTTTACTCCTAGGAATAGTGCTCCACCATATTCTTTGTAGTCAACTTTTTTTGCAAATCTTTTTATCGCTGGCATACATGGTATTGCTGCTATTGTTGATAGAATATTGTGCTTTAGACTTTCTGATAGTGTTCTTTTTACAAATTTACCTAATCCTTCTACTGCCTTTAGAAATACATTTCCTGTGAACCCATCTGTTACTAGTATGTCTAGTTCTCCTGAAAATGCTTCCCTTCCTTCTACATTTCCGTACAAAGTTTAAGCCTAGCACTTCTGATTTTTCTTTTAATAATTTATAACTTTCTTTTGTTAGTTCATTTCCTTTTGTCTCTTCTGTTCCTATATTTAGTAATCCTACTGTTGGATTTTTTATTCCAAATGTGTTTCTTAGGTATATTGTAGACATTTGTGCAAATTGTAATAGATTTATTGGCCTACAATTTGTGTTTGAACCTGCATCTATTAGTAGTAATCTGCTATTATATGATGGGAGTATTCCTGCTAGTGCTGGTCTATCTATTCCTTTTATTCTTCCGTACTAATAGTGTTGCTCCTGTTAGCAATGCTCCTGAATTTCCTGCTGATATGAATACATCTCCTTGACCTTCCTTTAGTAGTCTAAAACCTACTACCATTGATGAGTCTTTTTTGTGTTTTATTGCAACTGTTGGTATATCTTCCATTTCTATTACTTCTGTTGTGTTATGTATTTTGATATTTTTTGCCATTTCTTCTATTGTTTCTTTTCCATAGAATTCTTTTACTTTTTTGTTTATTATTTCTGCATTTCCTACTAGGCAAATTTCTGCATTTATCTCTGGTGCTGCTTTAATTGCCCCTTTTATTACTGCATCTGGTGCGTTGTCTCCGCCCATTGCATCAACAAGTATAATCATCCTTAAATTCCCCTATCTTTTTTGGATTATCTATTTAAGTTTATTTGTTACTTTATAATTTTATTATTTTTTTCTTAAAATTGCAATATATTTGACCAATTATTCTAAAAATTATTGTAAAAAGGGTGAAGGCACCCATCTGGGTGCCTTCGATTGCTGATGGAAATTGAGGTTCTCTTAGTATATCTTCCATTGTTTTTATCATTATGCTGTTTGCATAATCAAGAAATTCTTCTGACACTTCATGACTAGGATTTTCTATGAATTTCTCCCAATATTCGTCTGCTTTTTGTGAGTATTCGTCATATTCTGCTTGGGTTATATGTCCTATTATGTATTCATATGTTAATATTTTGTCACATAAACTCCAAAGCATCCCATCCGTGAAACCTAAAATGTCTATTTTAGTTGGAGTTATCAATAATGATTCTTGACTAACATTTACGTTTGGTATATATACCCTTTTTAAAGCTTTGTTAAATTCTTTACTTGTTTTTTTGCTTACTTCTTCCTTGCCAAGAATATCTTCGCTTAAGCTTGCATATAGTTCAACTAATCTCTCAGCTTCAACATTTGTTATTTTCTTTTCTAATAGGGCAATACTGATTAGTTCTTCAAATCTTGCGAACTTTTGTCCCACTCCAAATCCCTCAAGATACAACTCCTGTTGAGTGAGTTCTCGCTCGTTAAAGCTGTTAGATGCTTGAATAAACCCAAATACAAACCCAGACATAATGACTCCAATAGCAAGCACTATTAAAACTGTGCTCCCCCAATTTCTTGCATTTTCGTTCCGCTTCATAATTTGCAAAACCTCCTTTAGGAAATATGAGTGTGTAAATATTCAGCCATTGCATGTAATAACTGTCCATTTGTTATGTTGCCACCATTTCTAGGTGCAATATAACCAAAATACGATTTCATAACTTTTTGCCCAGATTTTTTATATGCCATTGCAATTGCGTTTCTAATACATCTCTCTATAGCTTCAATGCTTGTGTCATATCTGCTCACTAGCTTCATGTAAAGTTCATTCATACTATTTTCGAAAGCTTCCTCCTCTGAATAAAGTAACAATGTTGCATCGCAGATATAACGATATCCCTTTAAGCATGAATGTATGCCAATTTGTTGCAATATCTCCATAAGCATTTTTCTAGATGCATTTTGCTCTTCTTGTACATGTAAATAGTCTGAAAGCGCTGTAATAAATGCTATAACTTTTGGTGGGCAAAATTGTTTCGATGTAGTTCTTCCAAAATATTTTTCCAAAGTTGCTTGATTTGTCTGTTTCCATACACGCTCTATCTCTTTGCTTATTTGTACCATTATGTATTTTGCATCGCAATCGTGCCTCGCTCCTATTATGCCATAGACTTTAACCATTACTTGATGAGGTGCATTTGGGTTCTCATAGACTATTACAATTGCCTCTTTTAAATATTCACTTCTTTCACTGCCTTCTTGCACTTGGAGTTCCTTTAATATAGAGGAAACCTCCCGTTTTACATCCGACATTCTCTATATCTCCTTTTTCAATTATCATTGGTTTTTACCAATCATTTAACACTATATCATTTTTTATGTTAAGTTTCAAGTGTTTTAGCATTTTTACGTAAATAAGTTGCAAAACAAAGGATCTACATTGGGCTATTGCATTTATTGTTCTCTTATGCAATTATTCTAAAAAGTAATTCTAACATTCTTTATATTAGAATTACTAAAAATGGAGAAGAACACACTCAGTGTTCATTCTCCATTTTTTAGTCTAAGCTTTTTCTTAGCAGACTGTGCCAAGCATTTCATCGAGCTTAGACATTCCGATGGAAATCGCAGCCAAAATTGCGATTACAGTCAAAACTATAACTGTTACTTGCACAAAATTGCTCCGCTTCATAATTTGCGAAACCTCCCTAATTTGTTTTTATTTCCTCTATGGAAATTGTTATTATTATATCACAAATTGTGCTCTTTGTCTATGTTTTGCATTATTTTGTAACACACATCCCTAAATACTTTTTTAGTAAAAGCAAAGGAGCCACATTGGGCTCCTACCTTTATTATTGTCTTAAGCAATGATTTCTGAAACTATTCCTGAACCTACTGTTCTACCACCTTCACGTATAGCGAATCTTAGTCCTTTTTCTATAGCTATTGGTGTGATTAGTTCTATTGTCATTGTTATGTTATCTCCTGGCATTACCATTTCTGTTCCTGCTGGTAAATCTATAACACCTGTAACGTCTGTTGTTCTGAAGTAGAATTGTGGTCTGTATCCATTGAAGAATGGTGTATGTCTTCCACCTTCTTCTTTTGTTAGAATGTATACTTCAGCTTTGAATTTTGTGTGTGGGTTTATTGTTCCTGGTTTTGCAAGAACTTGACCTCTTTCTATTTCATTTCTTTGTGTTCCTCTTAATAGAGCTCCTGCGTTATCTCCAGCTTCTGCTGAGTCTAGTGACTTTCTGAACATTTCTAGTCCTGTAACAACTGTTTTCTTTCTTTCTGTTGTTAGACCGATTATTTCAACTTCTTCACCAACTTTGATAACTCCTCTTTCAACTCTACCAGTAACAACTGTTCCTCTTCCTGTAATTGTCATAACGTCTTCAATTGGCATTAGGAATGGTTGGTCTGTAGGTCTTTCTGGTGTTGGGATATAGCTATCTACTGCAGCCATTAATTCATTTATACATTGATATTCTGGTGCATTAGCATCTTGTGATGTTGATTCTAATACTTTTAGTGATGATCCTTTTACTATTGGAATCTCGTCTCCTGGGAAATCATAGCTTGATAGTAGGTCTCTAACTTCCATTTCAACTAGTTCTAGTAGTTCTGGATCGTCTACTTGGTCACATTTGTTTAGGTATACAACGATGTATTTAACACCAACTTGTCTTGCAAGTAGAATGTGCTCTCTTGTTTGAGGCATTGGTCCATCTGCTGCTGATACTACTAGTATTGCACCATCCATTTGTGCTGCACCTGTAATCATGTTCTTTACGTAGTCTGCGTGTCCTGGGCAGTCAACGTGTGCATAGTGTCTATTTTCTGTTTCGTATTCAACGTGTGCTGTGTTAATTGTGATTCCTCTTGCTTTTTCTTCTGGTGCTCCATCGATTTGATCATAAGCTGTAAATTGTGCTTTTCCTTGTAGTCCAAGTACTTTTGTTATAGCAGCTGTTGTTGTTGTTTTTCCATGGTCAACATGGCCAACTGTACCAATGTTAACGTGTGGTTTTGTTCTTTCAAATTTTGCTTTTGCCATTTAAAAATTCCTCCTTAATTTAAGTTAGCCGTTTGAACGAAGTGAATTACTTGCTCTTAACGATGCTACTTGTTTATATTTTAAATTTAATGACTTATTCATTAACACTTGTATTTTATAACATTTCTGTTAAAAAATCAAGTCTTTTTACGCAAATCTAGCAAGTGTTTGTATAATTCTAGAAACTTATATAAATGTAACTTGCGGAAATTTGTGACTAATCTTCTTTTTTAGCTCTTGAAGCTACTATTGTTTCTAGAACTGATTTTGGAACTTCCTCATAATGACTTGGCTCCATTGAGTATGTTCCTCTTCCTTGTGTTTTTGAACGTAGGTCTGTTGCGTATCCAAACATTTCTGATAGTGGTATATACCCTCTTATTATTTGGTTACCGTTTCTTGCTTCCATTCCTTCCATTCTTCCACGTCTAGAGTTTACATCTCCTATAACATCTCCCATGTATTCTTCTGGAACTGTTACTTCTACTTTCATTATTGGTTCTAGGATAACTGATTTTCCTTTTTTAGCTCCTTCTTTGAATGCCATTGATCCAGCTATTTTGAATGCCATTTCTGATGAGTCTACATCATGGTAAGAACCGTCTACTAATGTAGCTTTGAAGTCAATTACTGGGTATCCAGCAAGTATTCCTGATTCTGCTGCTTCTCTGATTCCTTCTTCTACTGGCTTGATGTATTCTTTTGGTACTACACCACCTACGATTTTGCTTTCAAATTGAATTCCTGTGCCTGGCTCTAATGGTTCCATTTCTAGCCATACGTGTCCATATTGTCCACGTCCTCCTGATTGACGGATAAACTTTCCTTCAACTCTAACTGCTTCTCTAATTGTTTCTTTGTATGCAACTTGTGGTTTACCGACATTACATTCTACTTTGAATTCTCTTTTTAGTCTGTCTACGATAATGTCTAGGTGTAGTTCTCCCATTCCTGCAATTATTGTTTGACCTGTTTCGTGGTCTGTATGTGTTTTGAATGTAGGGTCTTCTTCTGCAAGTTTTGCTAGGGCTATACCCATTTTTTCTTGAGCTACTTTATCTTTTGGCTCAATTGCTATATCGATAACTGGCTCTGGGAATTCCATTTCTTCTAGGATTACTGGGTGATTTATATCACATAGTGTATCTCCTGTTCCTACTTCTTTTAGTCCTACTGCTGCTGCGATATCTCCTGAATATACTTTTTCGATGTCTTCTCTATGATTTGAATGCATTTGAAGTAGTCTTCCTATTCTTTCTTTTTTGTCTCTATTTGCATTTAGTACTGTTGTTCCTGATTCTAGTGTTCCTGAATATACTCTTATAAAGCATAGTTTTCCAACAAATGGGTCTGTTGCTATTTTGAATGCAAGTGCTGCAAATGGTTCTGAGTCTGATGCTTTTCTTTCTGTTTCTTCACCTTCTAGTGTTTTACCTTTGATTGCTGGTATGTCTAGTGGTGATGGCATATATGCAACTACTGCATTTAATAGTTCTTGTACTCCTTTATTTTTGTATGAAGAACCACAGCAAACTGGTACCATTTTGCATGCAAGTGTTCCTAGACGAAGTCCTTTTTGTATTTCTTCTTCTGTTAGTTCTTCTCCTTCTAAGTATTTCATCATTAATTCGTCGTCTTGTTCTGCAACTGATTCTATTAGTTTTGCTCTATATTCTTCTGCTTTTGCTTTTAAGTCTTCTGGAACATCTATTACTTCTATTTCTTTTCCTAGGTCGTCTTTGTGAATGTATGCTTTCATTTTGATTAGGTCTACAATTCCTTGGAAGTTTTCTTCTGCTCCAACTGGTAGTTGGATTGGAACTGGGTTTGCTCCTAATCTTGATGATATTTGTTCTACACATGCGAAAAAGTCTGCACCTGTTGTATCCATTTTATTTACATATGAGATTGTTGGTACATGATATTTTTCTGCTTGTCTCCAAACTGTTTCTGATTGTGGTTGAACTCCACCTTTAGCTGCAAGAACTAGTACAGAACCGTCAAGTACTCTTAGTGATCTCTCAACTTCTACTGTAAAGTCAACGTGTCCTGGTGTGTCTATTATGTTTATTCTATGGTCTAACCAAAAGCATGTTGTTGCTGCTGATGTAATTGTGATTCCTCTTTCTTGCTCTTGCACCATCCAGTCCATAGTTGCTGCACCTTCATGTACTTCACCTATTTTATGTGTCTTTCCTGTATAGAATAGGATTCTTTCTGTTGTTGTAGTTTTTCCTGCATCTATGTGTGCCATTATTCCTATATTTCTTGTTTTTTCTAACGAATATTTTCTGTCTGACACTGATTTTTCCTCCTTATTTTCTTCTTTCCGAATTCGAACAAAACTAGTATGTTGCTAATCGCTTTGCTAAGAAACACTAGCGGCATACTTGTGTATGCTTAAGATTTTCTAAGTAAAATGAGATACAATATGCTGATTTTATTCGAGTTTTAGCATTTGTAGTTCCACTAACTGTCAGAATGAACATATTACAGTTAGTGAATATGATAATATTAATCTTATTATAATAATTACCACTTATAATGTGCAAAAGCTTTGTTTGCATCTGCCATTCTGTGCATATCTTCTTTTTTCTTGAATGATCCACCGTTTCCATTTATTGCGTCTAGTATTTCTCCTGCTAGTTTTTCAGCCATTGTTTTTTCATGTCTTTTTCTTGCATATGTTACTATCCATCTTAGTCCTAATGTTTGTCTTCTTTCTGGTCTGATTTCTAGTGGCACTTGGTATGTTGCACCACCAACACGTCTTGCTTTTACTTCTAGGACTGGCATGATATTTTCTAGAGCTGCTTCAAATATTTCTAGTGGGTCTTTTTGCTCTTTTTCTTTTATGATATCAAATGCATCATATACTATTTTTTGAGCAACTGATTTCTTACCATCTAGCATTATGTTGTTTACTAATTTTGTAACAACTTTGCTATTGTATATTGGATCTGGTAATACATCTCTTTTTGCTATAAATCCTTTTCTTGGCACTATTCTTCACTCCTTTACCGTTCTAGATGTGAGATTTGAGAAATGAGATGTGAGAACATCTATTTTTCAATCTTTTATTCTAGTTTGATTTCATTGATATTTCATAGAAATATCTAAGTTACTCGGAAACTGTTTGTTCCCGTAAGTGCATATAATTTATTCTAAATTTAAGTACCTTTAGATTAGTAATTATAAGCACTAGTTTAAAACTGATTTTGGTCAATTTTATTTCTTTGGACGTTTTGCACCGTATTTTGAACGTGCTTGCATTCTGTCCTTAACTCCTGCTGTGTCTAGTGTACCTCTTATTATGTGGTATCTAACACCTGGTAAGTCTTTTACTCTTCCACCTCTTATTAGAACTACGCTGTGTTCTTGTAAGTTGTGTCCTTCACCTGGGATATATGATGTTACTTCATATCCGTTTGAAAGTCTAACTCTGGCAACTTTTCTTAATGCTGAGTTTGGCTTTTTTGGTGTAACTGTTTTTACAACTGTACATACACCTCTTTTTTGTGGTGCTCTGCTATTTGTAACTCTGTTTTTCTTAGAGTTAAATCCATGTTGCAAAGCTGGTGCTGTAGATTTTGTTGTAGAAGATTTTCTTCCTTTTCTTACTAATTGGTTAATTGTAGGCACTTAAATTTCACCTCCATTTACTGTATTGGTTAGTTCCGTAATTATCGAACTTAACGTTATCTATTTTACCATTTTTTACTTATAAAGTCAATGTTTTAGGCAAAAAAAGTGAAAATTTGTATGTTTCAAGCAAAACTGAGTTCATATGAAAATGAACTCAGTTTCCTATAGAAATTATTAATTTCTATCTTGTAGGCATTGATATACAAAATACTTTTGTTCCTCTATTATTCTATGATCTACGCTTGTTATAATTTCATAGTCTGTAGATTCTTCATCTAGTACTATTTCTGGTACATAGTCAAATATTAATTTGTACCTATGTGTTGTGAATTTAGCTCTGTCCCCATTTGAATATGTGTGATAGTGTTTATCTACACTTATAAACTTTAACTTTCTTTCTGATATTTGAAGTTTAGTTTCTTCAAATATTTCTCTTACTGCACATTGCCTAGGTGTTTCTTCTCGTTCCAAACTTCCTCCCCAAAGTCCCAGTTTGTTGTTATCCAACTTGCGTACTTGCATAATTATGCCTACTGGAGTAATTAATGCTATTTCAGTCGATTGTAATTCCAATATTATGTGCGTATCAAGCCCATTCTCTGTTAACCATTCTCTTATTTCCTTAAAGGATTTTCCTTTAAAGAATTTTTTTATTAGTTCCTCTGATACCTTCCCTTCTGCTTTTATTTTTTTAACTACATCTTCTTGCATAATTAATCACCCCCTTTATGCAACTTTATTTGATTGTTAATATTATAACATTTTAACTGTAAAAGTGCAACTTTTTGTATGGCTTAACATATTTTTTCCAGTCATATTATTTATACGAATTTTGCGTTTTAATATGCATAATAAAAAGTTCAAGCTTTTTACTTGAACTTTTTATAGCCTTTAAATCACTACTAGTTTGCGGTATTTTGTGTTGCTGTGTTAGTATTTGTCGTGTTTTCTTCTCTTTTTTCTGTTATTTCTATATCGTATACTTTGTTTTCTGCTCCGTTTGCTAGGATTGTTGAGTATATTGGTGTACTTTCACCCGCTTTTACTGGGTCTATATATCCTCCTACTGATGTTATTTTATTTCCTTCTTTATCTAATACATTTATATTTATAACTTCTCCTTTTTTGTCTACTCCTGTATTATTCTTAACGTTTGCCTCTATTACTATCATATTATTTTCTACTTTGAATTGTACATTTGATATCTCAAATCCACTATATTGTTTCACTTCTGCCATTTTTTGTGTTGTCATTACCTTTGTTTCTTCCCCACTGTTTATATTTGTATCTGCAACTGGGTTCTTATCCTTTTTTCCTGTAAATGCAATTATTAATACAATTATTAATGCTACTGCTCCTATTAGGATATATAATCTCTTTTTCTCTGCGTTTTTCATTATTACTTCCTCCTATGATTTATATATATTTATATTAACTTAAATTTTGTCGAATGTCAATAGATTTCTTTACTAATTTTACTTGAAACTTTCTACTATTTTGTTTATTATTTCCATTATCCAATTTGGCTTTAAATCACTTGATTTTATTTCTTCTGAACTACTTTCTATGTGGTCTGTTTTTGGTAATGTTACATATATTTTTTGTTCTGGACTTAATTTTTGCATTCCTAATATGTCCTTTGCATCTTGTTCTATTTTAGTTAAGTTTATACTGCTTTCTATACTTGCCTCTAGCTGTGTGGTTTCTTTTTCTATTGTTGCAAGTTCTGTTTTTTTATCTTTTAGTTTTGCATAAGTATTGTCTATCACTGAATATCTATAGCTTATAACAAATAGGCTTATAAAACATATGGCTATATATAAGATTGCTTTTCTTTGCATTTTTTTTACTTTTTTGGCTTGTTCTTTTCTTGTTGTTCTTTGTGTTTTTGCTGTACTCTTTTTTGGATATGTTCTTTTAGGTCTTTCGTATTCTGGTTCAAGTTTCCTTGGACTTGTTTCATATTGATAGTATCTGCTATTGTATGCCATATGTTTCTTGCCTCCTTTCTTTAGTTTTTTCTTTATTTTTTAGTTTTTCTCAAATATTCTTAGTTTTGCTGATTTTGCTCTAGAGTTTTCTTTTTGTTCTTTTTCAGTTGGTATTATTGGTTTTTTTGTTATTATTTTCCCTTCTGAAATTTTTCCACAAACACAATATGGCAATTCCTTTGGACATGTGCATTTCCCTTCTGCTTCGATATATGCTTCTTTTACTACCCTATCTTCTAATGAATGGAAAGTTATTATGCATAGTCTGCCTTTTGGTTTTAATGCTTTTATCGAGTTAATTACTGTGCTATATAGTGGTTTTAGTTCATTATTTACTTCTATCCTTATTGCTTGGAACGTTTTTTTGGCTGGATGTCCACCGTGTTTGAAATTTCATTGGGATAGTTTTTTTTATTATTTCTACTAATTCTCCTGTTGTTTGTATTTCTTTTTTTTGTCTTGCCATGCAAATATTTTTCGCTATCTTTTTTGCAAATTTTTCTTCTCCATACTTATCTATGATATCTGCAAGTTCTTCTTCTTTATATGTATTTATTATTTCTTTTGCAGTTAGAGTTTCACTTTTATCCATTCTCATGTCTAAAGTACTGTCTTTCATATAGCTAAAGCCTCTTTCTTCGTTGTCTAATTGATATGAGGAAACACCCAAATCTAATAATATCCCATCAGCTCCATCTACTTCAAGTGTTTCTAGTATTTCTCTTATATTGTCATGGTTACCATGTATATATTTTATATTTGGGTAGTTTTCAAGTTTTTGCTTTGCTGCCTTTAGTGCTTCTTCATCTCTATCTATTCCAATTAGCTGTCCTTTTTCATTTAACCTTTTAGCTATCTCTATACTGTGTCCTGCTCCTCCGAAGTGTTCCGTCTATGTATATTCCTTCGCACTTTATTTTTAGTCCTTCTAGGCATTCTTCTAACATTACTGGACTATGTTTGAATTCCAATTTGCTCTCCTTAATTTTTTAGTAAAAACATTACAGTTGGAAGATAAAATATGCTCCAACTGTAATGAATTCTTCAAGTATATCTTTTGTATTAAATTTTAGGTTTTGTCTTTTGAATTCTTTTTCTTTTGTTCCCCTTTTATTCTTATGTATATTCTTTTTGTTTTCTTTTGATTAACTTTCTATCTTTTGTTTGTAAAATATAGGGTCTTTTGTATTTTAAAATTCTTTTGTACATTTTGGATTTTATCTTTTGTTTTATACTATCTTTTGTATTTTTATATAAACTTTTACAAGTTATATACCTAAAAATGTGTCCATATTTTCTGCTATTTCATCAGCTGAGATGTTTTCTGCGTCATTTTTCCATGTAGCTTTATCCCAAATTTCTATTCTTGTTCCTACTCCTAAGATTACTATGTCTTTTAGTAGTTTTGCATATTCTCTTAGGTTACTTGGAATTAGAAATCTTCCTTGTTTGTCTATCTCACATTCTATTGCTCCTGATAGGAAGAATCTGACGAAGTCTCTTGCATTTTTGTTTGTAAGTGGGAGGGTCTTTAGTTTTTCTTCAAAGTTTGACCATTCGGTTTGTGAATATGCAAATAGGCATCCATCTAGTCCTTTTGTTAAAATAAATTTTTCACCTATATCTTCTCTTAGTTTTGCTGGCATTATTACTCTGCCTTTTGCATCTACAGAATGCTCATATTCACCGATAAACACCTTGGTCCACCTCCTATCATTTTCATGACACTTTCCACCACTTCTCTCCACTTTAGTTAAATTGTAATATAACTTTAATAAAATTGCAATACTTTTTGGGAAATTTTTTTAAAAAATTTGTATAACAACTGATTTAGGAATTTCTAATTATAAATTAGAAAATTCTTACAAAATTTTAACACTCGCTATAATTATCTTCTATGTCAATTAGATACTACGCACATACTTTCCTAGAATAAAAAAAAGCCCTTTATAAAGGCATAAAAAAAATTGGCGACGACCTATTTTCCCAGCAGAGAAATCCGCAAGTATCTTCGGCACATAAGGCTTGACTTCTGTGTTCGGCATGGGAACAGGTATTACCCTTATGTAATTGTCACCAAAAAATTGTAGTGTATTTAATTATTTAAGTACACTGAAAATCGCATAGATAATGTACAATTGAACTAAACCACTTGATATAAATCACTAGAGTTCTCACTCTTCGTGGTTAAGCCCTCGATATATTAGTATTGGTCAGCTTAATACATTACTGTACTTACACCTCCAA
>JAAVZW010000009.1 GCA_022791835.1 Clostridia bacterium
AATTTCTAATTTTCAATGTACTACAATAACTTTACATAACTTTAATGTTCTCATTAAAGTCTTTTTCACATTTCTAAAATATTATTTTCTTTTTTTTAGAAGTTTTTTTCAAAAAAGACTTGACTTTTGATAGTTGGTCTAGTTCTACATCGCATCCTGTTTCTTCATTAATTTCTCTAATTGCTCCTTGCTTTAAACTTTCATTAAAATCTAAATGTCCAGCTGGAAAGTTCCACTTTTTATAAGCTTTCTCTTGTGCTTCTTGTACTAACAAATATTTTCCATCCTTTTCTATAATTCCACCAACTATTACTTTCATTTAATTTAGCCCCCTTAAGAATTTTACATATCCACTTTCACATTCATATCCCAAACTTTTATAAAATTGATTTGCTACAGTATTATTTTTATCTGCAATTAGACATATAAACTCACAATTCATATCTTTAGCTATCTTTTCAATATATTCAAATAGTTTAGTTCCTACTTTAAGTCTTCTATATTCTTTTTTTACTCTAACACTCCAAATTGTAACAAATGGATTATTTTCTTCAAAAATATCGTAATGAATAATTGCTTTTGCAAATCCAATAATACTGCCATTATTTTTTACTACAATCATTTTATATTCTGGCTTATCTTTAATTTTTTCAAATGTTTCCTTCATCTTGACACGATTAGTAACAGTTGGTCTTTCTTCATCATAAAGTTTTGCTACTTCTTCTAAATCATCCTCCATAAATTTGGAAAAAGCTAAGTCTTCATTCATCATTTTTATTCCACCTTTTACTTATATATCCTTTTATCCTACACATATCACAATGTATGTTTATCTCTTTATTTCGTATTGCTTCAATTTATCTATATATTTTTCTATTGCTACATCATTTATATCTTCTGGCATAATTGTACAATATTCCATAATCTGTTTCTCTATTCCTAATGAGCATTCTATCAAATAATTTGCCTTTTCTTTATTCGACCATACAGACAATGGCTGGTCTTTATATCTAACCTTTGCATCTTCTAATCTTTCTTTTATGCTAACTACTCCATTAGGTGCAACTCTTTGATCGCAGTAGGCACATATTTTTCTTTCATATGAATTAGATTTTAGAGTTTCTTCATTTTTTCTTGATCTTTTTCCATCTAATATCTCTATTTCTTTTTCATTTAATCCTTCTTTTTTTCCAATTTCAAGATTAATTTCATGGTCATTTGTTCCATACTTATCAAAATACTTTTTTCTAGTATTTAAAAAACCTTCGTCTTCAGAAAATTTCTCTGAAATCTTCACAATATTTCCCATATCATGTAACAAGCTCACTCTAATTATTGCTTCTTTATCTATTTGGGGTCCTTTCCAATTATCTATTATTATTTTACTACATGCAACTACCCTTAGCATATGCATTTGTAAATTTTCTGGCAAATGATATTTATTATAAATTTCTATTATATGCATGAATTCCTATTTGCAATCTCCTATTCCTTCAATTTTACTTTTCTAATGTAGTTAATATCTCATCTAGCTTTCTTGTAAGCACATATGTTGCTTTTTCACCTCTTCTATATAAGCTAATCATTTCTTTTACATCATTATCATCTAATACAATTATTAATTTTCCACTTTCTCGTAATATTCCATTTGCTAATTTTTTTCCATTTTCATCTATACCATGTCTAGTAATTATTATTGCCACCTTTCTCAGAGCTGCTCCGAACAGGTATTTTTCTGTAGTACAAATTTGTCCTTGTTTGATTACATTTTCATAATTCTTAAATTCAAATAGTACATATTTTGTCCCATAAAATTTTTCAATTATTGAAAAAAAATCATCAGTTAGTCCATTTTTTATTTTACATATCATGTCAAATATATTAAGTCCATCCTCTGTTCTACTTTGTGTTCGAAATAACATTAACTCATTTGAAAAAACTTTTTTAATTATTTTCTCAAGTAATTTTTCATATTCCTTCTCATCTTCTCGTCCTGCTTTAATATTAGATAATTGTTCTATGTAATCTCCTTTCGCATTTTTTCTCTTTTCAATAATTTTTTTAGCATTAATTTTTATATCTACTTCTTGTGGTATTATACTATCCAAAGGAAAATCTATTACACTATTAAATTCATTCTGTAAATTTTCATCATCATGTATTAAATATAAAATATTTGATATATCATATATATCTATGTTATATTCTTCTTTTATTAATCTTTTATATTCTTCGGGTACTTTATCTAATATTACAATTATACCAAATTTATTTTCTCTCTTTAGTAATTTATTAAAATCTTCTAAAATGTATCCTACAGAATAAACGGAAAACTGAATTTTAACTACAACACAATATTTATTTTTCTCAAATTCAAATACAAAATCAGGTACATATATTCTAGGTTTTTTTATTATCTCATCATGTTCTAAATTAACAAAACTAAATCTTTCAAATACGGATTTTACTAATTCTTCTGCTTTGTTGCTTTCTGGTGTTATAATTTTTCCTATCATTATACTTTCCTCCTAACTTCTTATCTATTGCTTTCATTTAACATTTTTACCATTTTATCAAAATCGCTTTCTAATTGTTTCATTTCTCTATCTCTATATATATTAAACTCTCTTTCTGCTTTTTCTATTGCTTCTTGGTGAGATATTTTTCCATTCCCTTCTAAAAGTCTTCTCCTGTTTTGTACTATTTGGTTGTCTAACTCCTGTATCCAATCGTTCATTGTCATTTTTCTTTGTTCTAAGGCTTGTAATTCTGCAAAATCTAAAAACTGTGATACTAGTAGATTTAGTCTTTGTAATTCTATTTCAGATAAATAGTTTTTAGCAATTTTTACATCGTCTATTGTAACATAATCCCCTTTAAAATTTGTCATACCCACATATGGCTTTTCATTATCAACTCTTTCATAAATAAGTTCAGCTGCAGTATGTTCGTGAACTGCAAAATGTAATTTATTTTGTACTGTCGCAAAAAACCTTTTTGTTATATCTGCTCGTGGATCATAATCAATTGATGTTGCATATATATCTGTAACTTGTTGATAAAAATTTCTTTCAGATGAACGAATATCTCTAATTCTTTGTAATAATTCTCTAAAATATCTATTTCCACCTTGCTTTAATCTCTCATCATCCATTGTAAATCCTTTTTGCATATACTCATGCAATCTTCCGAGTCGCCCAAGTTCTAAATCTAACTGCAACTTCTGATTGAACACGATATCCTAAAGCAATTATCATATCTAAATTATAATGGTCAATACTTCTTTTTACTTGCCTATTTCCTTCATTTTGAACTAACAAAAATTCCTTGTTAGTTACTTTTCTTTCTAATTCTGCATCTTTATATATATTGTTAATATGTAAGCTTATATTTTGTTGTGTTGTTTTATATATCTCCGCAATTTGGTTTTGATTTAGCCATATATCTTCATCATTAAATATAACAGATACTTTAGTTATTCCATCTTCGTCTTGGTAAATTATAATGTTACCTTCATTTTTTGACATATATTTCCTCCATTATCAATAGTATTTTTTACAAATATATCATAATAACTATTCTTCTTCAATAGTTTTGCGGATCTTTGTTCTTTATGTTTTTAATATAATATTCACATTCCTATATTACAAACCACATCATACAGTTAAAAGGAAGTTTTATTTTTCTTGACTTTTGGATCCTTTCATGTTACACTTAAATTAGAGTTAAACAGTAAGTCCTTTTGGGTATGCCATAATATCGGTAAGTGCTATGTATTAGCATCATACTTAAGGCTATTTAACTTTCTTTTTTTATATATTTTTACTCTATAATATCATATCCTGCAATTTTGTATCCCTTTAGCCTTCTACTATACATTTTCTCTAAAATCTTCATATTATCTAAATAATCATATACGATTACTTTTTCTTTTCCTTCATGTTTCCTGTGTAATCTTCCTACATATTGTATTATTCTTCCTTTCCACGAAACTGGCATAGTCAAAAATAATGTATCTAATCTACTATCATCAAATCCCTCTCCTATTGAACTACTTGTCGCAAGTATTATTTTTGGTTTATTATTTCTATCTGCTTCTTCTAAAATCTCTTGTATTTCCTTCGCTCTTTTCTTTCCAATATTTCCTTTATACACAACTACTGGAACTTGCAAATCTAATAAACCTTCTTCTAAAATTTTTAAATGTTCAACTCTTTCAGTTAGTACAATAGGTATTCTTCCATCTCTAACACATCTTTTTATATCTTCTATTATTAAGCTATTTCTAAAAATATTGTGCCCCATATCGTTTAAAATCTCTGAAACTTGTATTTTTTCTTTTTCTTCAGGAAGCATATATTTATATCCTGTCTTCTTTACTATTACTGTGTGTTCCATTTCTTTATTTTGTTTTAAATCACTATGCCCTACCCTCACTCTTATATCTCCACATTGCATATATATAATTTTATGCCATCCATCTTTTCTTGTGGGTGTTGCAGTCAATCCATACACATATTTACTTTTTATTGTTTTTAATACTGTTTCAAAACTATATGCTGCAACATGATGACATTCGTCTACAATAACTAATCCATAATTTTGTACCATTTCTTCTAGATTATCTTTTCTCGATAGCGATTGAATACTTGCTATATCTAATTTTCCATTCAATCTATCTTTACTTGCTCCACACTGTCCTATTTCTTTTTTATTTATATCTAAAAATATGATAATCTTTCTTTCCATTGTTCTAATAGACTATTTCTGTTTACCAAGACTAAAGTATCTGTTTTCAATTCAGATATAATTTTAGCTCCTATAACCGTTTTTCCAAAACCTGTAGTAGCACATAACACTCCTGTTTCGTATGTAATTAATTCTTTCATTACCTTTTCTTGTTTCTTATTTAGTTTACCATTAAATTTATAATCTGTTTTAACTCCCTCTTGTCTTGTATCTTTAATGGATAGTTTAACATTACTTTTTCACATATTTCTCTTATTTTTTCTATGCATCCTCTTGGCAAAATTAAAAATCTTTCATCTTCTTCAAAGCAACTTATAATTCTTGGCGTTTTGTAAATTGGTAATCTCAATTTTTGTTTTTCATAAAATTCGGGATTAGTAAAACTTGCTAGCCTTTTCAAGTATGTTATTTCATTGGGTAACAATTTTAATTTTTTTACATATATTTCATTATCAAATATACATTCTACATTATTAATAAATACAATATCCTTCAAGTTTTCTTTTTTGGGTAATTCATCGTCTGATATTTCATCTAGCTCTGGCTCGTTGTAATCATCATCATTATATTTATCTATAAATTCATATAGTTCATTGCTTTTTACCTTTTTTATATTTGATAAAATATCTATCTGATTTTTCTCCACTTCAAAGTACTTATTTACAAAAACTGTATTTCCATTTTTGCTACATTCTCCTTGAAATGGTAATGCTATTAAATTTCCAAAGCCTCCATTTGGCATTGTATCTTGATTTGGAAAAAGCCTATCATATGAACTTAAGTCTAATGATGCTTTTTCCATTGTTTTAGTTATAAGAATATTTCCCATTTTTCTAGCATTTCTTGCTAATACAGTTTCTTCAAAAAATATCCATGCATGTGCTCCATTACCTGAACGAGATCTTTCTACATATATTGGTATATTTAACTCATCGCAAGTAGTCCAAAATGCAGTTACATCTTTTTCATAGGTCTTTTTATCAAAATCAATTACTAAAAAATTACATAAATCACTTGGTAGCAATGGATATATCCCTATTGTTATTTCACCTTTTAAATGTTTTAGTACTATATCTTCTGTTAAAGGTAGTAATTCTCTAAATGGGCATTCATTACATTTTACTCTAGGTTTATCACACTTAAGTTTACTAAATTCATTCTTGCAAACTGGCGAATATCCTGATTTGCCTGTTTTATTGCTTGTCCATCTTTTTGCATATACGTCCGTTCTGCCCTTAAAGACTTCCATAAATATTTTTAATTTTTCATCATTCGAAATAGTTCTTGTAATTTTCTCTTTTTCTTCTATTTTCCCATATATCTTTTCTTTAAGCTTGTTGTTTTCACTTTGCAATTTTTTAATCATTTCAATTAGTTCATTTTTATCCAAATCTTCTAACAAATACTATTTCCTGCCTTTTCTTTATTAATAATTTGCCTTTTATAAATACACATTATATTTTTTTGCCCATTCTGGTCGTTCTCTTTTAGGCTCATCTTTCTCATTATATATCTCTTCTAAACAACTTAATTCTTTATAATCGTCCTTCATTTTAAATAAATTAACATTCTTTATATCAATTCCTTCTTCTAACTGTTCTTTAACAGAAGTTCCTATTGCCCTTCTTATCATATAGTCAACATTCTCAAAGCAATCAGGTGCATCTGCTTCTGGTCCTGCAGTACTTATATCATAACACGAGCCAATTCCCCAACTCTCTGCTTTTTCCTTACTAATTTCAAATCTGTATTTTTCTCCCCAATGATATTGATCTTGATAATAAGTATTTGTTTCTAAATCGTATCCTACATATAGAACTGCATTGCTACATTCTGAATATCTTTCCAAATACTTTTCTATCTTCTCTTCTAAATCTTTAGAACATTCCATAGGTAGCTTAAATTTTTTACACAATTCTCTTGATAAATTTTTTTCGGCTATTTCTAACTTCTCTTTTTCTTGCTCTAATTCTTTCATAAATTTGGTTACATCATTATTTTTACCATTTTCAGTTGTTATGTTATTAGAAATTTCTAAATCCAATATGCCTCATCCTTTCTTTTTTATGATGGTTTGTACATCTTTTGCACAATTTAAATTTTTTAGTTTTAGCCTCTTTCTTTTTGGCTTTAATATCTGCCTCTTTAGCTTTAGTTTCTTGTATATACTTTGGGTCTATATTTTTTAAATAGCTACATTTTTTATAATATAAATGAAATGTATTTGTTTTTACATTAATCGAGTAATGTTTATATTTAACACTGTCTTTATCTTGCTGGTCAGATTCTTTGTATTCTGCATCTTCATATTTATAGTAGTCTACTTTCTGTCCCCTTTGAACATTATAACATAGCCTACAAACTGTATTCTTTTTCTTACCATCTATTGTTTCTGCTTCAATTAATACTGCATATGGAATACTGCTATTTTCGGTTTTGTATTTAGGTGTTACTTTATATAAATATACTCTATTATCTTTCTTGATATTTTCATATATGTCTTTTTCTACATTTTTCATTGTTGTTTTGTTTAAATATTCTGTACCAATAAAAATGTTATCTGGATCACATTTTTTTGCAGACAAACTATATGCTATTATATGACTTTTATTAAAAAGTTTGGCTTCTTTTAGTTCTTTCGTCCAACCCATGGGAGCTGGATAATCAATTTTTTTACTTGTAAATATTGCAAGTGTATTTTTGCTTATTATTGCTCTTGCCTCGCCACTCCTTCTGTTCTTTTTTGCATTAGTATAATAAGGTTTTCCTTCTATCGTTTTGTAATCTTCTTTTGTAAATGTAAAAGGTTTATCGTTATTTACAATTATAACATCATACTCTTTTTCAAACTCTTTATTATTCAATGCTTCTTCTATTGTCATATGTTTTCCTTCTTTTTCCCTCATATGTTCCTCTTTTCATTTTACCATTACCATATTTTGAATTATATCACATATTACTGCATTTTCATAGCTTTTTAGACAAATTAATTGTTTTATGTTGAATTATTTTTACATCTCCACCCTACAAATCACATCATATACAAACTTGTCCCTTACCACATAGCCTGTCCTTTTTTCTCCATTGCTTGTTGTATATCCTTTTCTTGCTTGTTCTCTCACAAATTCAAACCTACTATATCTATTCTCTTTCTTGCAACCATTATAGATGTGATTATGCCACTTTCTAGGTCTGCTGTTACGTCTTGGACGTAGCCGAAGACGTCTTCCGTCTGTTATGTTTATTACTTCTTTGTGCTTGAAATCTAAGCCTTTTGTTCCCATAAGAATACCCCCTCGCTATATTTTATGCGATATGGCTTGGGTTTTATTAAATATATTTGCAAATTCACCGAACATTCGATCAGCTTTTGTCTTCATTTTTTATATAATACTATTTAAGGTAAGCAAAGCAGGATGTGGCGTGTCGTTTCTCACGAAAGGAGCGAATCACATACAAGTTACGAACTTGGTTCTCTTTCTATAAATATTATATATGAATTATTATTAAATTTCAATGGGAGTATATGAAAATTTTAGCATTTGTAGTATAATTTAATAGAGTAAAAACTTTAGGTGGTATAGAAAATGAAAAAAGATAATAATATTAATTTTATAT
>JAAVZW010000010.1 GCA_022791835.1 Clostridia bacterium
ATTAGGTTTAAAAGTATTGAAAAACTATACTTAAAATGATAATATATAAATATGAGAAATGTTTGAAAATCTAATAAAATTACAAATAGATGTCTAAAAATATTGAAATCTTGGGAAATCCCCAGAATCAAAAACTCATACAAAATGCAAAAAAATATTTTATATTTGTATAAAGTATGCTATACTATTTATATAAAGAAAATCTAAAAAATGGAATTGTTATGAATAAAAAAATATACACGATTGAAGAAATAAAAGCGATATTAGAAGAAGTATTAAAAAATAGTCCTGTTTATAGTGTTATTTTATTTGGTTCGTATGCAAAAGAAATAGCAGATGAAAATAGCGATATAGACCTTATAATAGATACAAAGGAAACATTGATGGGATTCAAATTATTTAGTTTGATAACAAAAATAGAAGATGCATTTAATAAACAGGTAGATGCTTTTGAGAAATCAGAAATAATTGAGAACTCTAAAATTGATGAAGAGATAAAAAGGACAGGAATAGTAGTATATAAAAATGTAAAGGAGGGAGTAACAGAGTTATGAAGAAGATGCCAGAGAAGATTAGCAAAAGTATAAATCAATTACTTGAGTTAATTGATGAAGTATTTGGAGACAGAGTCAAAAAGGTAATATTATATGGTTCTTATGCAAGGGGAGATTATAAAAAAAATTCAGATATAGATATTATGATTTTGACAGACCTAAATAAGGACGAGTTAATAGAGTATCGTGATAGATTATGGGATTTAGCATATGATATTGAACTAGAAAATAATGTAATATTATCTCCATTAGTAAAAAATATAGATAAATATAATAAAAGAATAGAAGTTATTCCATTCTATATGAATGTGCAAAAGGAAGGAGTGGTATTGTATGGGTGAAGAGGTAGATGTTATTGCTTTTGCTAAATATAGATTAGAGAGAGCAAAAGAAGATTTGTCAGATGCAGAATATAACTACAAAGATAGTAAAACAATAGAGCCTATTATTCTATTTTTCATGCAATTAGAGCAATATTAGCATTAGAAAGGATAGATTTTAAAAGACATAAAGATGTACTTGCATATTTTAATCAATATTATGTTAATACTGAAAAATTCCCCAAAATAATGGGTAAAAAAATAGCACAAGCAAGAAAAGTTAGAGAAGATAGTGACTATGACGATGAATTTGAGCCAACAGATGAACAAACAAAAATGCAAATAGAAACAGCAAGAGAATTGATAAAACTTGTAGAAGAATATTTAGAGAAAATATGGGAAAGTAATTAAATGATAAGTAAAAACAAAGAAAACAATGTAATTATTATAAATGTGGAAGATTATAGAAAGAGAAATTTGGACAAAAAGATAGAAAAGCATTTGTTAAAATCAGAAGAAGATATAAAAATGGGAAAAACTAGAAATGCAAGGGAAGTATTTAAGGAATTTGAAGAAAAATACGGTTTCTAAAAAGTTTCTAACATTAGGACTTTACCCCTGTGTGTACAACAGAGATAATAGCTTTTGCAAAAGCAAATACATATTTTGAAAAATTAAATACTTGTTTAATTGGGCTAAGTGTAGATAGCAATCCATCACACTTAGCATGGTTAGATAGTATATACAAAAAAACAGGAATAGTCGTACCATTCCCAATAATAGCGGATTTAAATGGAACTATTGCAAGAAGATATGGAATGATATCTAATGAGGTAAATCCAAATGTAACAGTAAGAAATGTATTTATAATAGACGACAAAGGTGTAGTAAGAACAATATTAATTTACCCAATGAATGTAGGAAGATGCATACCAGAAATATTAAGAGCAGTAGAAGCACTACAAACAGCAGACAAAACAGGAATGTCAACACCTGCAAATTGGACTCCACGGAAATCCATTAATAGTTGCGCCACCACAAACATTTGAGAAATTACAAAAAAGACAAAAAGAAATAGAAGAAAATAGAAATGGCTTTAGTTGGTACTTAAGTTTTGCAAACAGAGAGGAAAAGAAAAAAGAAGCAAATTGTGATAGGAAAGTAGAAGAGAAAAAGATTAGATAGAAAATACCCTTGCTAAAGTAGGAATTTAAAGTGGCGAATATGGCAGTCTTTAAAAGATTGTCATATTTTTATGTAGAAGATAATTATGCGAAACTTAGATTGTCTTAGTGAAGTATGAACTAAGTATAGATAGCAAGTAATCACACGAGGAAAAGTAGAATTTGCTGAGGAAAATAGCAAATGCATACTTTATTTTTTATATATTGTGTGATAAAATAACAAAGTAAGATTGATATGGGAGGAATTTAAATTGGGAAGAGTATTAAAAGTAAGAGAAATAGGAGATCCTATTTTATTAGTGAAATGTAAAGAAGTAGACTTAAACAATATTAATGAAGAAATATTAGAAGAGATTGAAGATT
This sequence comes from Clostridia bacterium, assembly GCA_022791835.1. GTDB lineage: Bacteria > Bacillota > Clostridia > TANB77 > CAG-508 > JAAWPK01. The sequence goes on from JAAVZW010000010.1 coordinate 2,422, forward strand.
TAAAAGAAACATTAAATTTTACTGAAGGTTTTGGCATTGCAGCACCACAAGCAGGAATAAATAGAAGAATAATTATTATTCAAGTAAATAAAGAAAAATGTACATATGAAAATTGTGAAGAAGTGCCAACTACAGTAATGCTGAATCCCACTTGGAGAAAGTTATCTAATAAAACAACTATTGAATTTGAAGGTTGCTTAAGTGTACCATCTATAAGAGGCAAAATTGAAAGATACACAGATATTGAAGTAACATATTATAATGAGCAAGGAGAAAAAATTGTAAAAGCAGTGAGCGGATTTACTGCAAGAGATATACAACATGAATGCGATCATTTGGATGGAATTGTATTCTTAGAAAAAGTAAAAACAAATGGATTTGCTACAAAAGAAATGATAAATAAATTTAATTTAAAAGAAAATGATGAAAAAAATGAAGACGCTGCGTGCAATAACTAATCCAGCTAAAATAAAGAATATTCTGATGCATCAGAAATAAAGAGGGCTTTAGTTGCTACTTAAACTTTGCAAATCTTGAAGAAAAGAAAAAATAAATTGTGATAGAAAAGTAGGAAAAAAGTAATTTTTTAAATTAATAATAAGTAACAAGTCAATTCCTTTTTGAATATAATGTATTATTAAACCAATGAAAAGGAGTTGATAGATATGATAGAAGAAATGAAAATAAGATATAACGTTGAAGAATCATGTGGAGAAAATAGACATCCTGGATGTAGCAATAAAAAAAATAAAAGTTGTTCATGCATAGAAATAGTTATAGCAATACTTGCAGCATTATTTATAGGAGTTATTGGTATAATAATAGGCGCAGCATTAAGTGTAGTTATACTTGCAGCCCTTCCAGCTATAATAGTACTTGCAGTAGTATTACTTGTATTACTAATACTAAGTATTATAATTGCACTTTGTCTAAAATGTAAAAAAACAAAAAAATCTTGTTGCTGTTGTAGATAAGATTAATAAACTATATAAAAGAGGCAGGGGTACAAACCCTGCCTTTATGTATATAAAAGCAAAATTTATACCACTACCTAAATCACGAGCTAGACTAACATAGCTTATTTACCTATCATTTGGTTTTCAGCTTTTTGTATTAGTTTTCTAACCATGTTACCACCGATTTTACCAGCGTCTCTTGAAGAGATATCACCGTTATAACCGTTTTTTAGGTTAACACCTACTTCGCTAGCTACTTCATATTTGAACTTATCTAAAGCGTCCATAGCTTCTGGAACTACTTTTCTATTGTTGCTTGATGTTGCCATAATCCAATTCACCTCCAGATAATATAAAATTGTATTTGAAAAACAAATTAACTCGTTTTTCAATATATATAATGCACCAAAAAATCAAAAATAAAACTAGAAAATATTGTAAATTTATATTGCATTAAAAAAATTGTTAATATATAATGAAAAAAACAAAACAAACGGAGGAATAAAATGTACAAATTACTCGCAATAGATTTAGATGGAACATTACTTAATTCATATGGGGAAATATCAGAAACAAATAAAAAATGGGTAAAAAAAGCATTAGAGCAAGGAATAGAGATAGTTTTAACATCAGGTAGAATGGCAACGTCAGTGAAAGGAATTGCAGATGAAATAGGAGCAAATAACTATATTATTTGTCGGAAATGGTGCAATAGCATATGATTTAAAAAATGAAAAAAACATATTTAATGGTTGTATACCAAAAGAAAAAGCACTAAGCATAATAAAAATTTGTGATGAAAATAATATATATTACACAGTAAACACAGAAAAATATATCATATCAAAAAAACTAAAAAACAATCTTGTTTACTATTATTATGAAAACAGTAGAAAATCAGAAAAACGTATAACAAATATAAACTTAGTAGAAAATGCAGAAAAATATATTAAAGAAAATGATGTAGGAGAAGTTACAAAAATAACAATAAGCGATGAAGATAAATCAGTATTTAATGGAATAATTAGAAAACTAAAAGAAATAAATGGGATAAATATATTAGAAGTATCTAATATGTCTAGAAAAATAATAAAATCAGGTACAGAAACAGTAGAAATGAATTACTTTTATACAGAAATCACAAAAGAAAATATAAACAAATGGCAAACATTAAAAAAACTTGCAAGCTATTTGAATATAGATGAAACAGAAATAGTAGCAATAGGAGATAACATAAATGATATGGAAATGATACAAAATGCAGGATTAGGAATAATAATAGGAGAAAGCGCATTAGCTAAAAAAGAGTTAAACAAAATAATAGTATCAAGTAATGATAAAAATGGAGTAGCAGAAGCAATAGAAAATCACTTATTAAAATCTTAAAATAAATATTACAAAAATATTACAAAAAACCTACAATTGCATTACAAAAGAGCTAAAATATTGTATGTTTCGATAAAATAATGTATAATAACAATTAAGATATATTATTCTGCCTACATAACATTTACAGGGTAGAATACTAAGGAGGAAAAGACGTATGGCAATGAATCCAATGCAAAAGAAAGCAAGAACATCATTCTTATTAGGAATGCTTTTAACACTTGTAATTACAGGAATAATAATAGGGCTATTAATAGCACAATTATCTAAAATAAAAAAAGAAGAAGCAGCAATACAATATCGTGAAGTATATGTATTAAGTACTGATGTTACATCAGGAGATAATATTAATTTAAAAGGTACTTTTCAAAAAGTTAGAGCAGATTATGCACCAAATAATGCAATAACAAAAGAAAATATGGCTACATATATAAATGATGATGCTACAGCTAAAATAGCAGTAAGAAAAGGAACAGTTTTAACTACAGATATGGTAAATTCAGAAGGAGTAGAAACAACAAAAGATGTAAGACTACAAGAATATAATATGGTAATACTACCATCACAACTAGAAGAAGGAGAAAGTGTAGATATAAGATTAAGATTGCCAAGTGGAGAAGACTATATAGTATTATCTAAAAAACATATAGAACAAACAAATAGTGATACAATATGGATAAAAGTTGCAGAACAAGAAATATTAACAATGAGTAATGCAATTGTTGAAGCCTACATAATGGAAGGTTCATTACTATATGCAACACCTTATGTAGATGCAGGAATGCAAGGAGCATCTACACCAACATATATAGCAAAACAAGAAGTTATTAACCTGATGAATGCTAACCCTAATATAACACATATAGCAATGAATGAATTATCACAAAGATATTCAGAAAAAGCTAGAGAGCAAAGAGCAAACATAAATAAGGCGATAGATGGATATTCAGAAAATGCACTAACAAATATAGAAACAAAGCAAGGAGAAGAAATAGAAAAAAGACAAGCAGCTAGAAAACAATATGTAGAGGGACTTGCATATTAGAATTTTAAATAGTGAGAGCAAAGGAAACTATTGCTCTCACTATAATACAATTTTTAGAAAGGACTATAAAGAATGAAAACAGTAGGTTTTATAGGTGGATATGATAAGATAGATTTAATGTTATATATAGCGAGAATATTAACACTAGCTAAAAAGAAAGTATTAATAATCGATGGAACAACACTACAAAAAGCTAGATATGTAGTTCCAGCGATTAATCCAACAAAAACATATATAACAGACTTTGAAGGCTTCGATGTTGCAGTAGGCTTTAAAAGTATAGACGATATAAGAGAATATTTGGGATATGGAAACAGACCATTAGACTATGATATAGCTCTTTTAGATATAGATACACCTGAAATGGCAATTAACTTTGATATAGAAAGAAATTATAAAAATTGCTTTGTAACAGCATTTGATCTGTATTCAATAAAAAAAGGTGTAGAAATTTTAGGAATTTTCAAAAAACCAGTTAAACTAATAAAAGTATTATTTTCAAAAAACCTACTAAAAGAAGAAAATGAATATTTAGACTATATCTCACTTGGATATAAGGTAGCCTGGGATAAAGAAATACTTAGTTTCCCAATAGAACTTGGAAACTATAGTGTAACAATACAAAATCAGATAATATCTAGAATTAAAATCAGAAAACTAAGTGATCACTATAAGAACAGTTTATTATACTTAGTTTCAATGGTATTTGATGAAGACGTATCAACAGGAGAAGTAAAGAAAATAATTAAAACAATGGAAAGAGAATAGTTTACACTAAAATGCATTCTATCTAAGAAAGGAAGAAAAACAATGGTAATTGTTACTTTTTGGAATAATAACACAGGCAAAATTGGACAAACTCATTCAGCACTTGCGATAGCTTCATATATGGGAGTAGAACATAACTATAAAACTTTGCTAATGGCTACAAAATATAATGATCAAGTAGCAATGCAAGCGTTCGGAGCAAATGAAAGAAAAAAGACAATCGGATTATTTACAAATAATAAACAAACGATGGATTTAGAATCAGGAATAGAAGGAATGTCGAAACTTGCTACAGCAAATCGATTATCACCAGAGATGGTACCCAATTATACAAAGATAGTATACAAAAATAGATTAGAAGTGGTCACAGCTCCAAAAAAGAAAATGGATTTGGACTATATGAAAATTTATAGGTCATGCGAAGACATACTAAATGTAGCAAAAAGATATTATGATATAATTTTTGTAGATTTAAATAATGGAATAGAAGATGAAACAACTAAAGAAATCTTAAAGATGTCAGATATAGTTATACTAAATATAGAACAAAAGCTATCAGAATTTGAAAAATTAGCAGAACTAAAACAAGAAAAAGAATTATTTACAGCAAAAAATTTAATACCTATGATTAATAGATATGATAGAAAATCTAAATATTCAAGTAAAAATGTATCAAGAGAATTAGGAGAAAAGAAAGAAATACTAACAATTCCATATAGTAATTTATTCGCAGAAGCAGTACAGGAAGGAACAGTAGCAGAATTTTTTATAAATACGAGATTGAAAAAACTTGAAGATTCAAATGATAGAACAACTTTCTTCGTACAAGAAGTAAAAAGAGCAACAGATGCATTGATATACAAAATGCAAGAATTACAAATGAGAATTTAAAAAACGAAAAAGGAGGAATCTTAAGCAATGAATATGATAAATATATTACTTATTTTGTTGGTCCTAGCAATAGCTGCTTTTATCGTTGTAAGAATATTAATAGCAAGAAAAAACGAAGAAATTGAAGAAGAAGTAGAACTAGACGACAAGACATATACACTAGAAAAGATGATAGAATTTGTAAAAAGAAGACTTGACGAAATTACAAAAATCAACCTTTATGATATAGGATTATCAGAAGAAGAATTAAAAAGAAGAAAAAATAAAAAATATGAATTAAAAAAAGCTTTAAAAGGTTGTACATATGGAGATGTAAACGATAAAAAGTATGTAAAAGAACTTATTTTTGACTTACTTTCAAAAGAATATGGGGCAGATGAAACTAATATATCAAAAGCAATTCCTTTTGATATACCATCATTACTTACAGCACAAGACAAGTTCGACATATTAATATATATATATAAACAACAATTTGGATATGAGGCACTAACAGAATTTATAAAAAAATATAATCTTGCATCACTTAAATATGTAGCAGGAGAAGCAAAACCATGCTATGTCATCACAGCAGAAGAAATAGACGACATATTTGAAAAAGAAGATATTAGGCTTACATATGATGACAAATTAAGCATAGTAACACAAAGAATATATCAAAGTTACAAAGGCTATAGTAGTATAGATGAAATAAGAGACATGAATATAGATGGTGTATCAGGTGGTGTATCAGGACTTCCAGAAAGTTTCTTAAGCCAAGTTGCACAAACAGATGGAGACTATCTAGATCAAATACTAGAAAATAAAGTACCAAGAGCATGTGATAGTATATGGATATTCTTCCAAGGTAAATCAATAAGACTAGCATTCTTAAGCTTTGGAACTGAAAGTGAACTAAAAAGAGTATGTCAAAATATATATAAATACAATAATCCAGGACAATTATCAGATTCAAATGGTTATAAAATAAATGAAATGAAGGATGGTTCACGTGTTGTTGTAGTTAGACCATCAATGTCAGAAACATGGGCATTCTTTGTCAGAAAATTTGACGTAAAGAGAGCAACACTAGAACAAATAATTACATATGAAGGAAAAGAAAAAGCAATAGAATTACTTAAATACTTAGTAAAAGGGGCAAGAATTCTGTCTCTTACAGGGGAACAAGGTTGTGGTAAAACAACAATGCTAATGGCAATGATAGAAAATATATATGAGACAATGAATATAAGAGTTCAAGAAACTGCTTTTGAGCTTCACTTAAGAAAAATATATCCAACAAGAAACATATTATCATTCAGAGAAACAGAAACAGTTTCAGGACAAGAAGGACTAGATGTTCAAAAGAAAACTGACGGTTCTGTAAACATCATTCGGAGAGGTTGCAACAGACCCTGTAGCATCTTGGATGATACAAGCAGCTCAAGTAGCATCTAAGTTTACATTATTTACACACCACGCTAAGACTTTCCCAAACTTAGTTACAGCACTTAGAAACTCAATGCTTAGAACAGGTGTATTCAAAGATGAAAAAACAGCTGAAGAGCAAGTTATACAAGTATTAAACTTTGATATCCACTTAGTAAAAGACTTTAGAGGAAGAAGATATATAGAGAGAATTACAGAATGTATACCAGTAGAAAACAAAAATGAATATACATATGAACATAGAAATGAAAAAACACTCGAAGGAAAATTAGACAAATTTATGGATAATGCAACACGTTATTTCTCAAAGATAACAGATAGAGAAACTTATAAATATGTAAATATTCTAGAATACGTTGACGATAGCTATGTAATTACAAATAAAATATCAGACACAAACCTTATAGAAATGAGAAATAATATGGACGATGCAGACATAGAAGGGTTTGATAAATTTGTAGAAGAAAACTGGGGAGTAAGAGTAAAAGACGGATTTGCAGGAGTAGAAAAAATAGAGAAAACCAAAACAAGACAAACGAAGCAAGTTAAAGAAGAAAAGAAAGAACCCAAGAAGACAACAAGGAAAAAGCAAACAGCAAAAAAATAGAAATTAAATGCAAAAGCTAAAGGAGGTGCCAAAAGAATACTATGTCAAACGATATCCTATTATATATTATGGGAGGCTCAATCGTAGTCTTAGTTGCAATAATTGTAGCCTATATACTAATCAATAAAGCATTAAATAAAGGCGATAGGAAATATGTTAGAGAATTGCGCCAAGGCACAAAAACAAGCAAATTTTCATCAGAAATACTATACCAAAAATTATACATGACATATGTAAAAATTCCAGGTATTAAAAGATATCTAGCAAAACTTAGAAGAAAGCTAGAAATAATAAATATAGAAGATGAATACCAAACAAGGAGACAATCAGCCTCAATTATAACAAAATCATTATTAATAATAATACCATTAACAATATTAATAATAATAATGGCAAAATCAAATATGCTATTATTATCAATACTTCTTGTATTTGAAATATTTATGATAGATACAGTCATTGACGGAATGGTAGGAAAACTTGATACAAAACTATTAAAACAACAAGTAGACTTCTTTTCAGAGATAAGACATGCATATCATGAATACAACATGGTAGAAGAAGCAATATATGAAGTATCACAAAATGATGAATTAGAAGTATCAAGACAAGGAGAAAAGATATATGAAATACTTATATCAGATGATCCAGAAGAAGAACTAGAAAAATACTATGATATTGCACCAAATAGTTACCTAAAGGAATTTGCAGGAATATCATACCTAACACGTGAATTTGGAGATAGGAAAACAAACGAAGGAGCTTCATTATATCTAAAAAACTTAAATAATATAACACAAGAAATGCAGATAGAAATATTAAAAAGAGATAGATTAGACTATGTATTCCAAAGTTTAGCAGTTATATCAGTAGTGCCAATATTATTCATAGAAGCACTTAAAAATTGGGCAGTGTCAAACTTTAGTTTTACAGGCAGTTTCTATAATGGAAAACTAGGATTAATAATGCAAATTGCAATAGTAGTTATTACGTTAGTTTGCTATTTATTAGTTAGAAAAGTAAAAGACACAAATACTAATAGTAATATAAAAGACACTCAAAATCCATGGCAAGAAAAACTATATAAAAAGAAACCAATTAAAAAATTTGTAGACCTATTTATACCAAAAAAGGGAACAAAAAAATATAAAGATATAAATAAATTATTAAAAGATGCAGCATCAAAAGATAAAATAGAATGGATATATGTAACAAAATTAACATTAGTAGCAGTTGTATTTTGTATAACACTATTCCTAGCAGGACAACTGCATAGAGTATCTGTAGAATATATATATACAACTCCAACAACAACATACAATTTGATATCAATGTCAGAAAAACAAGAAAAAGAAGCAATGGATACTACAGAAATAGACAATATTTTTCTAGATATGTTTAGAAATCAAATGGATGTTACAGTAGAACAATTGAAAACAGAAATGAAGTATTCAGAATATTATAAAGGTGCATCAGATGAAGAAATTACACAAGCAGCAGAAAGAGTTTATACAAAATTGCAAGTAATACATAGTGAATATATTCAATGGTTTGAAGTATTAATAGCATTAATATTTTCAGCAATAGGATATATGGTACCTACTTGGATGCTATATTTCCAAAAGATATTAAGACAACTAGAAATGGAAGACGAAGTTATGCAGTATCAGACGATAATACTGATGCTAATGAAAATAGAAAGAGTTAATGTAGAAATGATACTAGAATGGCTAGAAAGATATGCAAATATTTTCAAAGAGCCAATAACTAGATGCGTAAACAATTACGAAGCAGGAGCATGGGAAGCATTAGAAACATTAAAAAATGAAATATCATATCAACAGTTAATAACAATAGTAGAAAGTTTACAAGCAGCTGTAGAAAGAATACCAATCAGAGAGGCTTTTGATGAACTAGATGCAGAAAGAGAATATTATCAAGATAAGAGAAAAGCAGCAAATGAAAAATTAATATCAAGAAAAGGATTAATAGGAAAAGCAATAGGATTTGCACCAATGATAGTATTGTTTGTTGGTTATCTAATAGTACCGCTAGTAGGTATAGGAATAATATCTATGGTATCGATGTTCACAGAAATGGGCACAATGATGTAGGAGAAAGGAGTAGAATATGGAAAATGCATCAAAAGCAGTAATAATTGCAGGAGGAGTATTAATATCAATATGTGTAATATCAATATTCTACTTCATGTTTAGACAAATTGGAGACACAGTAGAAGTTACACAGCCCAATACAGCACAAAAAGAGCTAAAAGATTTTAACACAGGTTTTGAAGCATATAATAAAAAGCTGATGTATGGTGCAGATATTATAAGCGTACTAAATAAGGCGATAGATAATAATAGAAGATATAAAATTGAATTTTTTAATAATCCTAAAGAACCAGATTATATAGATTTCTATGTAAATGTAATATTTACATATGAAGGTAAAACATATAGCTTAAAAGATGACTTTACAGAATATACAGCTACGAGAAGAAACATAATACAAAAAGAGTTTTTAGATAAAGTAGGACTTAAAGAAACAGATACAGAAAACATATTTAAGTTTAAAGTGTCTGGATTTAAGTGCACTCGGTGTAAAGTATAATGGAAATAAGGATACAAAAAATACACTAGCAATTGGTAGAGTCAAAGAAATGAAATTTGAAAAATTTGAACAAAAATAATAGGAGGTAAGCAATGGAAAATGCATCAAAAGCCTTATTAATTGCAGGTGCTGTCCTAATTCGGAGTTATGATTTTTCTATTTTTCTTCTTTGAATTAAGTTACATGGGTACAATGTCTGGAACAGTAACTGATAATATGGAAGAACAAAAAATACAAGAATTTAATGCACAATTTTTAGGCTTTGCTGATAGAGGAGATTTTGGATATGCAGGTAAAAAAGATGCAATATCAGTTCAGGAATTTGTCAAACTATATAATTTGATAAAAAATTGGAATGAAAAAAATCCATCAGATATGATAAAAATAAAATTTGCAACAAATAATGAGGCAATAACTATAGCAGAGAAACCAGTAGACATTAGATCATACTTAAAAGAATTTAAACCTACATCAGAAGAAATACTATCTTACTATTTTAAAGACGAAAGAGAACCAAACCCAAACTTAAGGAACAAATCAGAACAATATTATTTTGAATTTAAGAGTATTGAAGCAAAAAGAGAAAATTCAAGAGGAAGAATTTCGGAGATAACTCTAAGAATGAAAAAGATATAAGGCTTGCAAAAATAAACAAAAAGTGCTATAATATAAAGAGGAATTAAAATGAAAAAGGTCATATTATCAATATTATTACTATTATTAGTAATAATAATAATAGTAGTAGTCAAAATAAGCGATAAAGGAATTGTCCAGACAGCAACTAAGCAATTTAATGCAAGGTTTGAAGCATATAAAGATAAAACAATATATGGAGCAGACATACTATCAATAATAAACAAAGCAATAGATAATAACAGAATACAAAATATACCAAAAGATGAAGAAGGTAACTACATAGAAAATGATACTTCATCAATAAAAGTTGATATTACCTTACTAAGTACAGATGAAGATAACAATGTAATAGAAGTAACATATCCAATGGAAAGATTACAACAAGTAGGACTAGAAGGATTTATACAAAATTTTTCGTTGGTAGAATTTAAATGTACAGAAATAGAGTACAACAAGCAAAAACGAGTATCAAAAATAAAGGTAAAACAGCTCGAAATTTAAATAAATTAAGACTTTATTGTTGACATTATAAAAAATAATGTTAAAATATATATAAATAATAAATGTATATGAACGCACAAAGGAGGAAATATTATGGAAAACGCGTCAAAAGCATTAATCATAGCAGGAGCTATATTAATTTCAATTTTATTAATAAGTGTAGGAATTTTAGTAATGAGATCTGCAGATGAGGTAGTAGCAGGTGGAGGAAAAGCAATGGACAAGCAAGCGAAGGATATATTTAATGCACAATTCACAAGCTATGCAGGAGAACAAAAAGGAACAATTGTAAAGCAATTATTAAATGATGTAATCTCAAGTAATGCAGTATATGGTGAAGAAGAACAAGTTAAAGTAACAGGAATAGGAACTGATCCAGCAGCTTTATTATCAACAGTTAAACCTTCAGTTAAATATAATGTTGAAATGAAAATGAGCAAATATGGTATAGTATCAGAAATAAATATAACACAAGTAGGAGGAACTACTGCAGGTGGAGGAACTACAACACCATAACAAATTAAACACAGATAAACTACTTTAGGAAGGAAAATAAACTATGGAGAATGTAGCTGAAGCATTAAAGCTTGGTTTTGCAGTGTTAGTATTTATGGTAGCACTTGTACTACTCTTTAATGTAGCAACTACTGCAAGAACTACAGCAGAAAGTGTTATTCAAAGCATGGATAGAACAACATATCATACTTATTTACAAGGGGACGAAAGATTTGTAGACGATAATCGGAAACAGAATAGTAACACTAGAAGAAATGATACCAGCCTTATATAGATACGCCACAGAAAGCTATGGTGTAACTATAATAGACATGAGAGAAAGTAATGATATTAAAATAGTAGCAAGGTTTGACACAGATACAGAAGACGTATGTAGCAATTGGTATGGAAGACCTACTGATACGCCATTTCAAGTTGCTAATAGAAAATGCAAAGTTCTATTTGAAATAAATGATTATGTGATAGCACCTACTATTGGAAATAGTTATAAATTAGATACAAACGTAGAAGTGAACGAAAGTGGCGACTATGTAAAAGGTACATTTAATGACTTAGAGGCCTTATTTAAAAAAATATATAAACAAAGTCCAAATAGAAATCACCCTAGAGAATTTACATGTGCATGGAATGGTTATAGCAGTCTTACAGCACAAAGAGTAGATTCAGATATATCACGGAATTACAGCTTTTTTTAATACACATAGTTTAGGACAGCAAGGGAATGGAACAGGAGAAAATCATGTGCCATATGTAAATATGTCATCAAAATATAAAAATAGCAGATTTGTAGAATATTTAACTATACATGATACAAATGAATATATGACAACAGAAGAAGAGGATGATAAGTTATATGCAGGAGGACTCAGAAACCCAGAAAAAAGAGAAATAATATATGTATACTTAGATGAAAAGGCATAAATAAAAGGAGGAGAAGCATATGGGAGATTCATTAATAACAATTGTAGCAATATTGTTAACCGCGATACTTATGTTTGTATTTCCACTAATGGCAATGTCAGAAAGAAATGATGATGTATCACAACTTACAGTACAAACTGCTGTATCAGAATTTACAAACAATGCAGCTACTATAGGTAAAATAACAACGGCAGATTACGAAAAATTAGTTGCAGCATTATATGCTACAGGAAACACATATGATGTAGAAATAGAAATACGTGTATTCGACGATAACCCAGCAAAGAAGCAACAAGCTCTTATGGGAAACGACGATAAAGTAGGAGAAAACATCTATTATTCTATATATACAACTCAAGTAATGGAAGAATTAGATGAAAAGGGAACAAAATACATGAAAGACGGAGACCAATTAATAGTAAAAGCAGTAAATACTAATAATACAATATCTCAAATGCTAAAAAGCTTCTTTTATGGCTTAACAGGAAACAATACATATAGCATAGTTGGTTCTGAATCCGCACAAGTAACAGCAACAGGAAGATAAATAAAAAGCAAATAATTAAGCCTTTATCTGTAGTTTTAAACTAAAAGGGTAAAGGCTCATTTTTACAAAAGGAGAAGGGAAATAATATGAAATTACAACACTTAATAATAATATTTTTAGCCATAGCATTACCAGTAATTATTGTATTATCTTTCTATGTAACAATGCAAGTAGATACTGCAAGATTAAGAGTTAATTACAACGATTATCTTTCAGGAGCAGCACATGATACAATAGTGGCATTCCAGCAAAATACACTAGGAGATAAATATTCAACAGTTGCAGATACAAAAATAAGAGATATAGAAGCTGCACTAAATGTTTTTTCTATGAGAATGGCAACATCATTTGGAAGTACTGGTGCAAGTACAAGTGAAATGATGGCATGTGTACCAGCTTTAGTATTTACTTTGTATGATGGATATTATATATATACACCTACAAAAACGTGGGATAGTAATAAATTTAAACATGAATTAAAATCATATGTATATTACACAAAAAAATATACAAATGCAACAAATACAAAAATACTTACAATAAATTATTCAATAGATAATTATGTAGCAGTATATTTCTATAAGGGAACAGAATATCAGTCAAGAGCAGGATATCTAGAAGTTGAGCCAAGAAATAGAGATGAATTTCTTGCAAATTTAGGAGATGACAGCAATGAGAATGTAAAAAAAGCAAGGCAATACTATATAGATGCATGGGATTTCACATCATGGTTTAATGATAGAGTTAGAGAAATAGGAACAGATAGTGAAAATAGAGATTTGTTAGAGCTATTAGAAATAACAAGAACAAATGGCAACTCAGCACTTCCAAGGACAGCATCAAGGTTTAATGATGAAAAGTATGATGTAATAAAAAACAGTCTTACAAAGAACTTAACACAAGCAATGTATGTATATAGTAAACACTCAACAATCGATTTCCAAATGCCAGACCTTTCTCCAACAGACTGGGATACTATATTAAATAATATATGTTTCATAGCATTTATGCAAGGAATGCCAGTAGGAACAACTGTATATAATGATTATACAATTGCAGTAAGTACAGAAAACAAAGAAACTGTGAATTCAAATGATATTTATTATGTAGGCGATGATGGCTCATATCATAGAATATGGTGTCCACATTTGACAGGCAATATACAGGGAATAAATAAAATTCAATTCAAAAATCAAGAATCAGCAACACACAAAATTGTACCAGCTTGCTATTACTGCATGATAAATGCATCTAATCCAAATATAGAGTATATTGATATATATAAAGAAAAATATGAACCAAGAAATTATAACGAATCAGCAAGAAAAATAGCATTTTATTCAGCAATTGCAAATGAAAAATTAAAATTAGTAAAAGCTTCTAACTATATAAATGGTAGTGGATTAATGAAATAAATAAAAAAACGGAACTAATATTTTCTAAGCTTATCCTTCGCCAAGAAAATCTAAGTTTCGCATAATTATCTTCTACGTCAATTACACGCTATGCGCGTACTTTCCTAGAATATAAAAAATTTGCCAGATAGTCTGGCGGATTTTTTTTGCTTATTTGGTTATAATATAATTGCAAAAATTTTGTAAGAAGGTAACTAAAATGAAAGATAATATAAAGAAAAAGTATGTAGGAGCTATTTTATTTATATTGCTAGCCCTTTTAATTTATATAAGTAACATATCAAATATGCCAGAAAATATAGTCCTTTTTGAAGGAGAACCTTTAAATATCAAGACAGTTTTAGGAATAAATATAACCACAACTTCTTCAACTAATCCAAACATAGAAAAGATAGAAAATAAACAAACAATTACAGTTTCAGCAAATACATCTGACCAAAATCATACAGGAAATCTCAATTTACAAGTATCATTTTTAGGCATAAAAGTAAAAAATATAAATGTAGATATAATAGAAAATGCAGAAGTAGTACCAATAGGAAATCTTATAGGAGTTAAGCTTTATACAAATGGAGTTCTTGTTGTAGGTATGTCAGAAATAGAAGATGAAAGAGAAGGAAAAGTTAAACCATATGAAGGTTCAGGAATTGAAGAAGGAGATATAATAGTAGGAATAAATGAAAATATAGTAACCTGCACAGATGAGCTAACTAAATATATAAATGAAGCTAAGGGAAATGATATGAAGGTTACTTATATAAGAAATGGAGAAGAATTGAACACTAATATGAAAGCAGTACAATCAAGTGATAATTCATACAAAATAGGGCTATGGGTAAGAGATACAGCAGCAGGAGTACGGTACTGCTAGTTTTTATGAACCCAAATCAAAGAAATTTGCAAGCTTAGGACATGGAATTGTTGATGCAGATACAGAACAATTAGTAGAAATTGCATCAGGAGATATTGTTACTGCCAATATATTATCAATTGTTAAAGGTACAGAAGGAAATCCGCGGAAGAATACAAGGTTCAATAGAAGGTAGACCTACAATAGGGACGATATATAAAAACACACCTTATGGAGTATATGGATATTTAAATAATCCAGGATATTTGGATGTAAATACAAATAAAAAGCTGCCAGTTGCTCTTAGGAATGAAATAAGAACTGGAAAGGCAACTATTATTACTGCTTTAGATAATGAGCCTGCAAAGGAATATGAAGTTGAGATAGAGAGGATTTATACTAATAATAATATAGATAATAAGAGTATGGTAATTAGAATTACAGATTCAAGGCTTTTAGAGAAAGCAGGTGGGATAGTACAAGGGATGAGTGGAAGTCCTATAATACAAAATCGGTAAATTAGTTGGAGCTTTGACGCATGTTATGGTGAATGATTTACAACTTGGATATGCAGTTTTTGCAGAGACTATGGTTAAGCAGATGAGTGAGTGAGTTTGAGGGTGTACTAAAATTAACGGCAAGCTACCTTTTGATAAGTTTTTTTAAAATTTGTTTCCGCCAAGGCATACGCGGGTCGCTTCGCTATAACTTATCTCTAACTCACTGCGTTCGAAGAGCTAAGAAAATGCCCCACGCCTCAAAGGGCTGTCGTCAACGAAATTTTAAAAAAATTATCAAAACGCATGCCTGTATGATACTGTTTTTAATTTGTATCGCACAGGCACGCGTTTTGGGAAAGATTTATATTTTTAGTGCCGACGCGCATGGAAGCTCCCCGTGGCGACAGCCAGAAGTGACCCTAGGCGAATGGAGGGTCCGAAGGAGCCCGACAGCAAGGAGGCGCTAAAAATATAAATCTTTCCCAAAAGGTAGCTTGCCGTTAATTATAGTAGCAACTTAAACTCACGATTCTTCGAAGCCTTACTTCAAAAGCATAGGCCCAATTTCAGTTACAGTTCCAGCACCAAGAGTAAGTACAACATCATCTGGCTTAGCACTTCTTTTCAAAAAGCTAACAATATTCTCAAACTCAGAAATATATTGCACAGGTTTACCTAATCCATTTAGCTTATCAACTAAATCCTTAGAAGTAATATTAAAAATATTCTTCTCTCTAGCAGCATAAACATCAGTAATAATCACATGATCAAACCCAAGTAAAGAATCAGCAAAATCATCTAGCAAATTTTTAAGTCTGCTAAAAGTATGAGGCTGGAATATAACCCAAGACTCATTAAACACTTTTCTATTAAGTGCATCAGAAGTAGCTTTTATTTCAGTAGGGTGATGAGCATAGTCGTCATATACAGAAACACTATTAAATTCACCTTTATATTCAAGCCTTCTATTAGCACCAGTAAATGAAATAAAGGCTTCTTTTATAGCAGTATTTGGTATACCATATTCATTACATAAAGCAACACAAGCAGTTGCATTTAGTACATTGTGCATACCAGATATAGATAGTTTAAAACTATCTAGGAAAGCCCCATTTTTATATACATCAAAACTTGCAAAACCATTTTTATCGAACTTAATATTTTTTGAGACAAAATTTGCATTTGTATTACAAATTCCAAAAGTTAGACATTTTGCCTTTGTATATTCTTTCAAATCTTCACAATTCTTATCATCTGCATTATATACAAGTAAACCATTTTCAGGCAAAAGTTTTATGTACTTAGTAAATGCAGATTTTATATTATCGAAGTTTTTGAAATAATCTAAATGGTCATTATCTATATTAAGTACAATTTCTGTTTTTGGGTGGAAGTTTAAAAAACTTTCTACATATTCACATGCTTCAAGTATTAAATAGTCACTATTTCCAATTCTATAATTTCCATCTAATTGTTTCAATAAAGCTCCTACTTGCACATTAGGGTCAAAGCCTGCTTTTATAAAACAAAGAGAAACTAGAGAAGTAGTTGTGGTTTTTCCATGAGTACCAGATATACCAATAGTTTCTTTAAAAGCTTCTGTAAGCTTTCCAAGAAAAACTGCTCTTTCACATGTTTTAATATTTAATCTATGAGCTTCAACAAGTTCTACATCATCACTTGCGATAGCAGCAGTATATACTACCAAATCCGCATTTTTAATTTTGCTTAAATCACTTCCGAATAGTAACATCAATTCCATGAGAAATCAAACGCTCAGTAATTTCAGATTTAGCCCAGTCGCTACCAGTAACATGAACACCGAGACTCTTAATAGTCTCAGCAATTCCACTCATACTAATCCCACCAATTCCTATGAAATGGATATTTTTATACTTTTTTATATCATCAATAGCATTAGACATTTTGCCCCTCCAAATTTTATTTTATTACTTTTTCAAACGTTATAATTATATAATTATTATATGAATATTTCAAGGCTTTTGGTGTAAAAAGGGGAGAAATAATATGAATCTAATAAAGAAGTGTAATTTTACTTCTATCTTGTTTAATAAAATTCTCCTTTTTTAAGTAAGAAAGCTCACGAGTCATAGAACTTCTATCTACAGAAAGATAATTTGCAAGTTCTGTAATAGAAAAAGGTAGAGTAAAAGTTTTTCCATACTTCTTTGAAAGTAACTCAAAATACCCAAGAAGTTTATCACGTGTAGTCCTTCTAGATAGCAAGTCTACTCGTGAGGTAAGGTCCAATATTTTGCTAATAATTAAACTAGGCATACTAGCTACTAATTTCTTATGATAACTACAATTTGCCTTACATTTTTCGTTTATATCGTCGTATAGGAAAAATAGCACAGAACATTTTTCTTTAGCTTCTACAACAAACTCACTATTTGTATTAATATCATAAAAAATCTCTCCAAAAATAGAATCCTTAGAAAAGCGTTCTGTAACAATTCTATAACCATTAATATCATACCTAACCAAATCCGCAGTACCTGATAATAAGATACAAAGCTGATTTCTATTTACAAGATATGTTGTAATAGTCTCGCCTCTATGAAATTCTTTGATTTGAGTTTTAGAGCAACCTTCAGAAAAACTTTTTACAAACTCTGAAACGTTGAATTTATCAACCATTTTTATCATCTTCTTTCTTTATGACAAAATAATATCACATCTGTGTTGCAAATGCAACAATAAAATGCAAAAAAATATTGGAGAATATTTAATGAACAGCAATAATATCAAAGCTTACAGAAAATAGTACAAAATTTGCAAAAATTGCTAACGAATTTGTAATATATTTGTAATATTTTCTAAAGGTGTTCTCTCTGTGGGAGATTACATTTTAGTCAAAAAGAGTGTTGCAATTGCAACAGATTATTTGAAAAATGATTTATATAATAAGCACATAATCGAACAGAGGAAAGGAAAGGGAGAAAGGATGAAAGTAATTAAGAGAGACGGAAGAGCGGTAGAGTATGAGAGAAATAAAATCGAAGTAGCTATCGAAAAAGCAAATGAAGAAGTAAGAGGAAAGGAAAAAGCAAGTAAAGAAGAAATTAAAAATATAGTTAACTATATAGAAGATTTAGGTAAAAAAAGAATGCTTGTAGAAGACATACAAGACTTAATAGAAGAACAACTTATGGAAATTGGTAAATACGACCTAGCTAAAAAATATATAGTATATAGATATACAAGAGCATTGATTAGAAAACAAAATACAACAGATGAATCAATCTTAAGTCTAATCAAAAACTCAAATAAAGATTTGATGGAAGAAAACTCAAATAAAAATGCAATAATAGCATCAACACAAAGGGATCTTATTGCAGGAGAAGTTTCAAAAGATTTAACAAAGAGAATGCTATTACCAGAGAAAATATCAAAAGCACATGATGAGGGAGTTCTACACTTTCATGATGCAGATTACTTCCTACAACCAATACATAACTGTTGTCTAATAAATATAAGTGATATGCTAGATAATGGAACTGTAATGAATGGAAAAATGATAGAAACACCAAAGAGTTTCCAAGTAGCATGTACAGTAATGACACAAATAATAGCATCAGTTGCAAGTAGCCAATATGGTGGACAATCTGTTGATATAAAACATCTAGGAAAATATTTAAGAAAAAGTCGTGAAAAGTTCATAAAACAAATTAAAGAACTAGATGGAAGTGACAAATTAACAGAAGAAATGCTAGAAGAACTAGTAGACCAAAGACTACAAGCAGAATTAAGTTCAGGAGTACAAACAATACAATATCAAATAAATACACTAATGACAACAAATGGACAATCACCATTTGTAACTCTATTCTTAAACCTTGAAAAAAATGACGAATATATCGAAGAAAATGCAATGATAATAGAAGAAATTCTAAAACAAAGATACAAAGGAATAAAGAATGAAAAAGGTGTATATGTAACACCAGCATTTCCAAAATTAGTATATGTTTTAGATGAACATAACTGCCTAAAAGGTGGAAAATATGATTATCTTACAAAACTTGCAGTAAAATGTTCTTCAAAAAGGATGTATCCAGATTACATATCAGCTAAAAAGATGAGAGAAAATTATGAAGGAAACGTATTCAGCCCAATGGGATGTAGAAGTTTCTTAGCACCATGGAAAGATGAAAATGGAAATTATAAATTTGAAGGAAGATTCAATCAAGGGGTAGTAAGTATAAACATACCACAAGTTGGAATTATAGCAGGACATGATGAAGAAAAATTTTGGAAATTATTAGATGAAAGACTAGAACTATGTAGAGAAGCACTAATGTGTAGACATTATTCACTACTTGGAACATCAGCAGATGTAAGTCCAATTCACTGGAGATATGGTGCAATAGCAAGACTTGAAAAAGGAGAGAAAATAGACAAACTATTAAAAAATGGCTATTCATCAATATCACTAGGATATATCGGAATATATGAAGCAACAAAAGCAGTAAAAGGAGTATCACACACAACACCAGAAGGTAGAGAATTTGGACTAAAAATAATGAACCACTTAAAAGACACAGTGGCTAGATGGAAAGATGAAACAGGCCTAGGATTTGCACTATATGGAACACCAGCAGAAAGTTTATGCTACAGATTCGCAAGAATAGATAAAGAAAGATTTGGAAACATTGATGACATAACAGATAAAGGATATTACACAAATTCATATCACGTAGATGTTAGAGAAAAAATAGATGCATTTACAAAACTTAAATTCGAAAGTGATTTCCAAAGACTATCAGGTGGAGGAGCAATTTCATATGTGGAAGTTCCAAATATGAGACATAACCTAGATGCACTGGAAGAAGTAGTTAAATTCATATATGATAATATACAATATGCAGAATTTAATACAAAATCAGATTATTGTCAAGTATGTGGATTTGATGGAGAAATTACAATAAATGCTCACAATGAATGGGAATGCCCAAATTGTGGTAATAAGGATAAGAGCAAAATGAATGTAGTAAGACGTACATGTGGATATTTAGGAGAAAACTTTTGGAACGAAGGCAAGACAAAAGAAATCAAATCAAGAGTATTACACCTTTAATATTTCTACATTTTGCAATATATATAAGGGGCGACTAGCAGTCGCCTACTTGTTTCTATTAAACAAAGAAAGGATGATAATGATGAACTATGCAACAATAAAAAAATGCGATGTTGCAAATGGACCTGGAGTGAGAGTATCTTTATTTGTAAGTGGATGCTCACACCACTGTAAAGGATGCTTTAATCAAGAAGCATGGGACTATAACTATGGAAATAAATTCACGGAAAAAGAAGAAACAGAAGTAATGAATGCCTTAAAACCTGAATATATAGAAGGATTATCACTATTAGGAGGAGAACCTTTAGATTTAAAAAACCAAGAAGGATTACTTCCAATAGTAAAAAAAGCAAAAGAACTATACCCAGAAAAACCAATATGGTGCTATACAGGTTATCTATTCGACAAACAAGTAATGGGAGAAATGGCACAAACAAATGAGACAACAAATGAGTTACTAAAATACATAGACTATGTAGTAGATGGACAATTTGTAGAAACTTTAAAAAATCCATCACTAAAATTTAGAGGCTCATCAAACCAAAGAATAATAGACGTACAAAAAACTTTAGAAAATAAAGAAATAACTCTATGGGATAGAATGGACGAGTAACTACAAAGGTGAGTATTTAACTGAGAGTTTATGCAGCTTATATGTCAAGAATTACCATTTCAAACTTGACAAACTATGTGAAGTTGTATATAATATTTATGTAAAGCAATCAGAAATATTTGTATAAAGCATAATTGCAAAAAACAAAGAAAGAGAGAGTTTGTAATTAGAAAGGAGCAATAATAATGCCAAATTGGATTAACCTTAGAGAAGTACTACAGCATCCTGAAGTGTATGGCGATATTGCCTGCCGGAATGTTGCATATACACCGCAGAAACAGGTAATCATGCATCTTTCAAGAGAAACCGGATACAGTAGAGACCAAAAATTTAGCACAGAACTAAAACATACATATTATCCAGTTTTATACGAAAATAGAGTCTATCTTGTAGCTGGGGAAACTAATAAAAGGACTTTAAACTTCAGGGGAATAATCGGATATAATAATGCGGTAGAAGTAATAAAACAAAATGCAAAACTCTATTCTAACTCAGAACTTGGTGCAATAGGTTTAGCATGGACAGAAGACGAAGTGAAGATATTAACAGTAATGCCAAAAGCTTTGGCATTTATCGAGGCTGATTATTTGATGGCAAGTACATTTAGATATTCAAATTGGCCTAATAATTACTTCCTGTGCATTAAAGTACAATATAAAAACCACGTTGAGAGGTTTCCACTATACTCTTCTGAGCCACTTGATTATGTACACCCTTATGCAAAAGAAAGACTTAACGAGTCACATCTTTACTGTGGAAATATACGTCCATTAGTTCTTCTATCAACAGATACTATGGTAGATATGGATGCAGAAAACAATAAGCCTTTGAAACTGAAATTGCCTGACAACTAACAAAACTCACTATTTAGCGAACTTCAGATGAATAGCTAATAAGCGAAATGCCTATAGAATAATTCTATAGGCATTTCGCTGTATTTTTGTATAAAATCATCAAAAAAATTCATACTAAATTTGGGTGATAGGTATGAAAATATCATGGTTAAGAACTAAGGAAGATAATGAAAGTTTTAAATTACTTAAAAACTTAGGTTTTGAAGTATATAATATTGAAGATGTAGAAAAAACAGATGAGAAGATAGATGAATTAGTCCAAAATGATTATAAGATAATTATTCTTTCTAATGAAATAGCTTCTTTTTCAGGAGATATTATAACTAAATATGCCAATCAAGACGATGTGAGTATAGTAATTACACCTACTGACAAGAACTTATGATACCTTGTATAAAAAATCTAATATAGGAAATAATTAGAATAAATGGAGGTACATAAGATATGAAAATAAGCCAAATGAAAAATATCATAGTTCTAAAAGATTTGCCATCTAATTTAGTAGAAGAAGCAATTGTAATACTTAAAAATGGAAGTAAAGTAAAGAATAAAGAAATTATTGAGAAGTCTTATAACCCAATAGCATGGCAAGAGCAAGGAGTTAGCTCAGACATAGCTTTAAAAGAAGCAGAATATATCGTTAAAAATTATATGCAAACATTAGAAAAACCAAAAGAAGAAACATCTAGTATCAGAAAAATGAAACTACAATATCAAAAACTTAAATTATGTACGATATTCTTAGCATTAACAGCCATTGTACGGAATAATCATAAGTATATTCAAATAGAGAAGATTAAACTTCTCTTTTTTTATTTTCTAGGAAAGTACGCGCGTAGCGTGTAATTGACGTAGAAAATAATTATGCGAAACTTAGATTTTCTTAGCGAAGGATGAGCTTAGAAAATATTAGTTCCGTTTTTTATATTTTAGGAATTATTAAATCGGTTTTTGTGCTTAAAATTTGTGATAGGACATATAATGTTTTATAAAAACTTAGGAGGAGAGTATGGAAAGAACATTTAGTCCAGAAGAAAGAATAAGAAGAGCAGAGGAAATTTATGCTAAAAGAAAGAATTTAAGGGAGAGAACGAGAAGAGCAAGTATCAATGTTACAGAAGAGCCAAAAAATTTTAAGTTATTAAAAAAATTAGCACTACAAATTATAATTTGTGTTATAATTTATTACATATTTTATCTTGTAAATACTACAAGTTATAGCTTTTCGCAAGAAGCTTTAACTAAAGCAGATGAACTTATTTCGCATGATTTTGATTTTTATAGTGTATATAATAATGTAGTAAAATCTATACAAAATTATCTTTACCCAGAAAAAGATAGCGAAGAAAATCAAAAAGTAGAAGGACAAAGCGAAGAACCTAAAAATGAAGTGCCAGCAGAAACAGAAGAGGCTCCAGAGCAAACTAGTCAAGAAGAGATAAATGAAGAAGAGAGTCTAACTCAAAATGAGATAAGTGTAGCTGAAGAAAGTGAGACAGAAAGGATAAAGAATAAGTTTGAATTTATTAAACCAGCAGAAGGTCCTATTTCATCTGAATATGGGACAAGAGAAGTTACTTCAAGTGTTGTCACTGCTTATCACAAAGGAATTGATATTGCTGTAAATACTGGAACACCTGTGTATGCTTCGACAGATGGAGAAGTTGTGATTTCAAGGCTTTCTCCTACTTATGGAAATTATGTTATGATACAAAATGAAGAAATAAAGACAGTGTATGCTCATTGCAGTGAACTTTTAGTAGGAGTGCGGAGATAAGATAACTAAGGGGCAAGAGATTGCTAAGTCTGGTGCTACTGGGGATGTAACTGGAGCACATTTGCATTTCGAAATACGTGTGAATGATAATTGTATTGATCCTAGGACGATAATGGAGTTTTAAAGCGATTCTCTCAAATGTAGAGAAAATTTTGAAATTTTCTAAAATAATCTTGCAATAAATTGGGATTAATAGTACAATGTATATGTAAAAAACGAAAGGAATTTGAACATATGATAAAGAATATTAATATTAAAGAAGAAAGAGGTATAACCCTCATAACACTTATTATCACAGTAATTTTACTTGTTATAGTTACTACTATACTTGCTACAAATTCATATACATCTTTGCAACTTTCTAATCTTACAAGACTACAAAATGATATAGAAGTATTAGATAGTAGGATTGCTTCTTATTTTATACAAAGTGGAGAGCTTCCTATATATAAATCAGAATATGCAATATCTAAATCAGAGCTTAGTTCAAAGATTAAGGGAGTTTCAATAAATGATGGAGATACATATTATACAATAGACTTATCTCAGCTTGATAATATCACACTAAATTATGGAGAAGGATATAGAGCATTAACAAATGACCGCTATATAATAAATGAAAAAAGCCATGTAATATATTATCTAGAAGGTATAAAGTATGATGGAGACACTTATCACACAATAGGTGCAAATAAACCTATTACTTAATAAAGTTGAAATAAAGTAAAAAAATATCAAATAAGTATTTAAGGTATGGTCAAATTTAAGAACCATACTTTTTTGAAAATTAAATAAAACTTACAATTTTACTTGCAAAAACACAAAAAACATGATACAATATTAAACAGTCCTTGCTCATGCCACGAGTGTATGGGCTATATATCCAGAAGGAGGTGAAGATAATGAATAAATACGAAAGTATAATCATTATTGGTCAAAATGTTGAGGAAGATGGTATTAAAGCTTTAATATCAAGATTTACAGATTTGATTAATACTGAAGGTAAAGTTTCTAATGTTAATGAACTAGGTATGAAAAAACTTGCTTATGAAATAGGCAAAAATAAAGAAGGATACTATATTGAAATTTTATTCGAAGCTAAACCTGAATTAATTACAGAACTTGAAAGAAACTACAGAATTACAGACGAAATAGTTAAGTTCATAGTAGTTAGAAAAGACGAAAAGTAGTCTTTAAACCTTGGTATTGTTTGTTACAATACTTAAAATAGTTAGACATATAATTTATCGGAGTAAAATAAGGTAATCATAAGGAGGAATAATATATGAACAAAGTAATCTTAATGGGAAGACTTACAAGAGATCCTGAAGTTAGATACACTCAAACAAACAATACATTAGTTGCATCTTTTTCACTTGCAGTTAATAGAAGATTTGTAAGACAAGGAGAAGAAAGACAGGCTGATTTTATTAACATTGTTGCATGGGGAAAACAAGGAGAATTCTGTAGTAAATACTTCAAAAAAGGACAACAAGTTGGAGTAATAGGTAGAATTCAAACAAGAACTTGGGATGATGATAAAGGTCAAAAACATTATGTGACAGAAGTCATAGCAGAAGAAGCATATTTTGCAGATAGCAAAAGAGAAGGTGCAGGAGAAAGCACTGGAAACTTTGAAAATACTTTTGGAGCTGATGTTGCTGGAGGAAACTCAGAATTTGAACTTACTTCAAATGACGATTTACCATTCTAGAGTTTAGAAATTAGAAAATAGAAGTTAGAAGATTATAACTAAAAAAGATAGGAGGAATTTATAATGGCAGATAGAAAACAAAATAATAGAAGAAACAACAGAAATAATGATGATGATTATAATCCAAAGTTTAGAAAACCTAGAAGAAAAGTATGCCCATTATGTGCAGACAAAAACTATAACTTAGATTATAAAAATCCAGAACAACTTAAAAAATTCATTAATGACAAAGGCAAAATTTTACCAAGAAGAGCAACAGGTGCTTGTGCTAAGCATCAAAGGGATATAACACTAGCTGTAAAAAGATGCAGACATATTGCGATGTTACCTTATACACAAAATTAAGTTTGGAGTTAAAAATAAGCATAAAAAAAGCCATAGAGGATTTTCTTCTGTGGTTCTATTTTTTTATATTAACTTATCTTTTTATCTTCTTTAATTCTAGGATAAGGAGTTTGCTCATCTGTAAGTCCTAAAATATAATCTGTACTTGTACAAAAGAATTCCGCAAGCTTTCTTAAAGTATCTAAAGGAATATTTATTTTTTCTAACTCATATTTGCTATAATTTGTTTGGGATATATTTATTATTTTACAAAGTTCTCTTTGCTTTAAGTCTCTATCTTCTCGTAAATCTTTTAATCTAATCATAAATAACCTCCATTTGTATAGATATTGTATAATAGGTAGAAAATATTTTTAGATAATTAGTTAAAATTTGACTGGCATTTTTTATATAGTAGGAATTTTCACTACGTAAGTAGTGAAAAGCTCCGTACTAGATAATTATGGTGGGTGTTACAATTTCTTAATGATTTTATCATGTAGAAATTGTTAAGTCAGTTTTATAATAGTTGCATAATTTCACAAATTCTAACAAAAACTAATATAAATAGTATTGACAATCGTAATACAACGTAGTACAATAATATACAGAAGGAGTTGATATACATGACTATTTCAGTAAGACTTAATGATGAAGATACAGAATTAATAAAAGCATATGCAGATATAAATAATATTTCTTTATCAGACTTAATAAGAACAGCAGTATTAGAGAAAATAGAAAATGAATATGATTTAGAATGTTACCAAAAGGCTATTAAAGAACACAAAAAAAATCCTAAAACATATACACTAAAACAAGTAAAAGAGGAGTTGGAACTAGAATGAAATATAAAATCATCTTTACAGAGAGAGCAAAAAAGCAACTAAAAAAACTGGACAAACATATATCTGCATTAATAATTGGATGGCTTGAAAAAAACATTGAAGGATGCGAAAATCCTAAAATACATGGTAAAGGGCTCGTAGAAAATAGGTCGGGAGAATGGAGATATAGAATAGGAAATTATAGAATAATATGTGAAATACAAGAAGAAAAAGTCATTGTACTAGTATTAGATATTGGACATAGAAAGAATATATATGAGTTTTAAACTAAAATTTTTTTGATACATATATAAAGTTATTATCAAATTATTTACAATCTTATTTACTTTTGAAAATTAAATTATAGATTTCTAATTTCAAAAACTTGGACAAATAATGTTTCTAATTAAAAAAATTCTGCTTGATTTTTAAAAATAAGTGATATAAAATTATAAAGATGGAAAAAGAAGAAGTAAAAACGGAGGATGAAATGTAATGGCAGAAGGAACAAAATTAGTTAGACAAGTGTTTAAAGACTATGATGCTAGAGGGAGTATTTTGGACTGTGAGATTACAAATGTTAGCATGTTTAAAAAATCTGACAAACTTGTGATTGATCTTAAGTCTAATTCTAAAATACAAGTTGGAGAAAAGCTTGGATTTCAATATTATTTAAAATCTAGATTTAGAGTAGGAAATGTGCAGATTAATATAGAAGAAAGTGTAGAAGAAAAGAAAAAAACTTCTAAAAAAGAAGATAAAATCGAAGAAGAAACCCCTATTATAATAGGTAATAAAAAAGCAAAAATAAATGATAAAGTTATTAAAGTTAAAGACGTTAATATGGATAGCGGTAGAGTTGCCATATGTGGAAAAATTATCAAACAAGAGCTTAAAGGACTTAAATCAGGTAATTTCCTTTTAATGATAAATGTATTTGATGGAAGCTGTACTATCACTTGTAAATCTTTTATTAATGCTGAGGATAAAGATAGAGTTATGGAGAGAATTAACAGTACTCCAAGAGTAACAGTTACAGGAGATGCACAGTTTGACCCATTTGCAAAAGAAGTTGTTATCATGGCAAAAAATGTAATTGAAGCTCCTGCCAAAGCTGAAAATGGTAGGAAGGATTATAGTGATGTAAAAAGAGTTGAACTTCATATGCATACACAAATGAGTCAAATGGATGGTGTAACACCTGTTGAGGATTTAATAAATCGTGCTAGAAGTTGGGGAATGAAATCTATTGCTATTACTGACCATGGAGTTGTACAAGCATTTCCAGCAGCAAATCATGTGGTAGAAGACAATAATGAAGATATAAAAGTTATCTATGGAGTAGAAGCATACCTAGTACCAGATGGACAAACTAGTGTATACAATAGTAAAAATCAAGATATAGATACAGAATACTGCGTGTTAGATATAGAAACAACAGGATTGTCATATAGAACAGAAAAAATTACAGAATTTGGTGCAATTAAAATAAAAAATGGAGAAATTATAGATACTTTCGAATGTTTTGTAAACCCAGAAAAACCAATTCCTTACGAAGTTATAAAAGTAACACATATAACAGATGATATGGTAAGAGATGCAGAAACAATAGAACAAGTACTTCCAAAATTTCTCGATTTTATAGGAGATAGTGTACTTGTTGCACATAATGCTAACTTTGATATAGGATTTATTAGACATTTT
Organism: Clostridia bacterium; assembly: GCA_022791835.1. GTDB lineage: Bacteria > Bacillota > Clostridia > TANB77 > CAG-508 > JAAWPK01. Next base: position 30,913 of record JAAVZW010000010.1, read on the forward strand.
GCAGAACTTCAAGGTAGAAAACTTGAAAATACATATATAGATACACTATCACTTGCAAGAGATATGTTCCCAGATTACAAGAAATTTAAATTAGGAGTTATAGCAGATAATTTGGGAATAAGAGTAGATGTTGCACATAGAGCTTTAGATGATGTTAAAACATTAGTTAAGGTTTTTGAAGTTATGATTAGAAATCTAAAAGAAAAAGGAGCAAAAACAGTAAATGACTTTGAAAATTTATATAAAGATAATCTAAATTTAAAACATTTGTCAACATATCATGCGGTGATTTTGACAAAAAATTATACAGGTTTAAGAAACCTATATAAGCTAATATCATTTTCACATTTAGATTATTTCTATAAGAAGCCTAAAATACCAAAGAGTCTATACAAGAAATACAGCGAAGGCTTAATAATAGGTAGTGCATGTGACCAAGGAGAACTTTATAGATCAATTTTAGAAGGATTATCAGAAGAAAGAATAGAAGAAATTGCATCTTTTTATGATTATTTAGAAATCCAGCCACTTGGTAATAATGAATATATGGTAAGAGAGGGAACTATTGAAAATAGAGATGGGCTAATAGAGATAAATAGAAAAATAGTGGCTCTTGGGGAGAAACTAAATAAGCCAGTTGTTGCAACTTGCGATGTGCATTTCATGGATCCACAAGATGAAATATATAGAAGAATATTAATGGCTGGTCAAGGGTATGATGATGCAGATATGCAAGCACCATTATTTTTACGTACAACAGAAGAAATGCTACATGAATTCGCATATCTAGGAAAAGAAAAAGCATATGAGGTAGTAGTTACAAATACAAATTTAATTGCAGATATGTGTGAACAAATAAGTCCTATTTCAAAAGAGAAATGTCCTCCATATATTGAAGGATGTGAAAAAACTATTGAAGATATCGCAATGAATAGAGCAAAAGAATTATATGGAGAAGAGCTTCCAGAGATAGTAGATGTAAGACTTAAAAAGGAACTAGATTCTATTATAAAAAATGGATTTTCAGTTATGTACATCATAGCTCAAAAACTTGTATGGAAGTCAAATGAAGATGGATATTTAGTAGGCTCAAGAGGTTCAGTTCGGTTCTTCCTTGGTTGCATATATGACAGGAATTACAGAAGTAAATGCTTTAAAACCACATTATAGATGCCCAAAATGTAAATATTCAGATTTTTCAGACCATGGAGTAAAAAATGGATTTGACTTGCCAGATGCTGTATGTCCAAAATGTGGAGAAAAATTAGTAAAAGATGGAGTAGATATACCATTTGAGACTTTCTTGGGATTTAATGGTGACAAAGAACCAGATATAGACTTAAATTTTTCAGGAGAATATCAAACAAAAGCACATAAATATGCAGAAGTAATACTTGGAAAAGGTACTACATTTAAAGCAGGTACAATTGGTACAATAGCAGAAAAGACAGCTTTTGGATATGTAAGAAAGTATTTTGAAGAAAGAAATGTACACATGAGTTCTGCTGAAATAGAGAGACTTGCAGGAGGATGTGTAGGAGTAAAAAGAACTACACGGTCAACATCCAGGAGGAGTTATAGTCGTACCAACAGGACATGAAATATATGAGTTTTGCCCAGTACAGCACCCAGCAGATGACCCAAATTCAGATATAATAACAACACATTTCGATTATCACTCAATAGATAAGAACTTACTCAAATTTGATATGCTAGGACACGATGACCCTACTGTAATAAGAATGCTACAAGACTTAACAGGAGTAGACCCAAAGACCATACCTCTTGATGACAAAGAAACAATGAAGATATTTTCTTCAACAGAATCTCTAGGATTGAGACCAGACCAAATTGATTCAAAAGTTGGCACATTTGGAGTACCTGAATTTGGTACAAGGTTTGTCAGAGAAATGTTAGTAGAAACATTACCAAAAACTTTTGAAGAATTAGTTAGAATATCAGGACTTTCACATGGTACAGATGTATGGACGAATAATGCTCAAGAATTAGTAAAATCAGGCACAGTAACACTTTCTGAAGCAATATGTACAAGAGATGATATAATGACTTATCTAATAAGTAAGGGATTACCATCTCAAAATTCGTTTAAAATTATGGAATCAGTTCGTAAAGGTAAAGGATTAAAAGAAGATCAAGAAAACCTTATGAGAGAAAATGAAGTGCCTGATTGGTATATAGATTCATGTAAAAAAATAAAGTATATGTTCCCAAAAGCACATGCTGTTGCATATGTTACAATGGCATTTCGTATAGCTTGGTTTAAGGTACATATTCCACTTGCATATTATTGTGCATTTTTCTCAATTAGAGCAGCTGATGAGTTTGACAGTGAAATAATGATTTCAGGAAAAAGTAAGGTAAAAGAGAAAATGGCAGAAATAAAAAATATGGGATATGAAGCTTCTAAAAAAGACGAGAGCATGTATCCTGTATTAGAAATAGTATTAGAAATGTATGAACGTGGTTTTAACTTCCTTCCAATAGATTTGTATAAATCAGATGCACTAAAGTTTAAAATAGAAGATGGAGCAATAAGGCCACCATTAAATAGTATTGCAGGAATGGGACAAATTGCTGCAACAAGTATACAAGAAGCTAGAGAAAATGGAGAGTTTATTTCTAAACAAGATATTAAAAAAAGAGCAAAAGTTGGAGATGCGACTATTGCACTTTTAGAAAAATTTGGTTGTGTAGAAGGAATGAGCGAGACTAACCAGATTAGCTTATTTGATGCTATGTTTTAATAAGGAGGATAGAAGATGAGTTTTAACACATTTACACAAATAATTCCGCTTAAATATATTATAATATATGTGATAGGTATAAATATTATAGGATTTTTTGCAATGCTAATAGATAAGCAAAAGGCTAAAAGAGGAAGTTGGAGAATTCCAGAAAAAACACTTTTTACAATAACATTATTAGGAGGCGGAATAGGTACAATTGCTGGAATGTACCTATTCAGACACAAAACTAAAAAACTATACTTTACAATAGGTTTTCCAGTAATACTTATTTCTGAAACTGCTTTAATAGTATATTGGATAGTAGCTTGAATTTGTATTACAAAATATACATTAATTCCAAAATGCAGACCTATAAACACATAATTTAAAAGAAGCTTTTAACTAGCAATCGACCAAATTGGCAATTGCTAGTTTTTATTTTGAAATGGCACATCTAGAGATATTGATACAAACATATGTATTGATTGCCATAATATATTTCTAAATAAAATAACAAATTCACATAACTGAAAAAATTATATCAACTTTACAAAAAATAAACTTTGAAACCGAGTAAAATAGTTATTCACAAAGTTATCCACATTTTCAGAAAATGTGTGGATAAAGTCATAATGTAAACCAAAAAATCGACAAATATTTTACATAACTAACACAAAAGTAATAAATCTGAAAATTAATCGTAATATTCTTGTAACAAACAATGCACATTTGCAAAACAATTGTAATAAAACACATGGTTTTGATGTGGACAAATGGGGACAAAAAATCATATATTATTAATAGATTTTGAAGTAGGAGGTAGAGCGATGAAACTAAAGAAATTAATCAAAAGACTGAAACGAAAAACTAGAAATATAAGCAGTATTAGAGAAGTAAACTACGATACTTTAATGCTAATGCTAAGAAATAATTCAAGTATATTATTAATTGATGTAAGAAGTCCACAAGAATATGCAGAAAATAGAATAAATTCCGCAATAAATATTCCAGAATATGAAATAAACAGCAAAATAATAAGAAAAATCCCAAATAAAAACACACCAATTATACTATACTGTCAAAGTGGAATAAGAAGCACCAAGTCTTACAAAAACTTAGAAAAGTTAGGATATACAAATCTATACAATTTAAAGGGAGGATTAGATGAAATCTAAAATAATATAAAAATTTTGCATTTACTATGGACTTTTGTTTTAAATTATTATAAAATTGTTAAAGATGTAGATAAAGTAAATAAATTATTTCTAATTACCTGAACTATATGGAGGAAGGAATGAAGAAAAAAAAGAAGAAAAAAATTAACAAAAAGAAATTTTTATCAAGAATTGCTCTTTTAGTGGGAATACTAGTTTTTATAATAATTCTTATAACAAATACAGGCAAAAAGCAAAAGCAAAAATATGATATATCAGTAATATATAACAATAAAAATATTACAAATGAATTAATAAATGCACCATATATCAATAAAGACAAAGTATTATACCTATCAATAGAAGACACAAGAAAAATTTTTGATAAGAATATATACTATGAAGAAAGTACAAGAAAAATAATCACAACATATGGTACAAAAGTTGCAGCTATTGATGTAGTAAATAATAATATTGAGTTAAATTCAGCAATGCTAATTCTAGATAATGGAGTACTATACTATGGAAATACCTATTATATACCAATCTCAGAATTAACAAATGTATATAACATAGAAGCTACAACAGAAGAAAAATCCTCATTAATCTCATCTTTGTATGAAGAAAAAATAATAGTTAAAACAACAAAGAAAGTTTCGCTAAAAGAAAAACCAGGAGGCTTTGGAGGAAAACTAAAAAAGATAGAACCAGATGAAGAACTTATCTATTTGGAAGACGCAGAGAAAAAAGACTGGTACAAAGTTCTAACATATGACGGAATAGAAGGATATATAAAGAAAAAAGACGTTACAGAAAAAGAGAGCCAAAGAACAAAAATGGAAGATATAGATTTTACGACGAATACGCCAGATATATCAAACGCAGTAGAAATAAACAAAGAAAAGTTAACACCAGAAAATTTACAAAACTTCTCACAACGAAAAATGATAGTAGAACAAGCAATAAGTGATATAATATCACAATCTAAGCACACAGTAATACTAAATTTACAAGAAGTAGTAGTAGAAACAAACAAAATGGAAAGATTAGTCATAGAACTAATGGCAAGACTTAAGGAAATAGGAGCAAGTGTTGCAATAACAAATAATAACATTATAAGTAGTGAATTTTTGTTAGAAAACAATATATAGGAGGAATACAAATGAGAGAAGGAGCAAGAAGAGCAAAATCAAAACACGCAGAAGATGGAAAAAAATCAGGAGGATTTTTAAAATTTTTAATATTTGCAATAATATTCATAATAATAGTAGCAATTTCGACTTTTGTGTGGTATAATATTTCTTTATCAGGAACAGGGACAAGCGAAGAACAAGTTAGTTTTGAAATAGGTCTTGGTTCAGGAACGAGTAAAATAGCTGATATATTAAAAGAAAAAGGAGTAATCAGAAGTACAACAGCTTTTAAACTTTATGTGAAACTTAATAATATATCAAATTTCCAAGCAGGAAATTACACAATAACTAAAGATATGGGAGTCCCAGAAATAGCAAATGCACTTCAAAATGGAATTCTATTCAAAGACACAGGATATAATATAACGTTTGTAGAAGGAAGAACATTTCCTTATATAGCAAAAACAATAGCATCTAATACCAGCAATGAAGAGCAAGATGTATATGATGTTTTAAAAGATGAAGAGTATATAGATAGCTTAATTGAAAAGTATTGGTTTATAACAGATGAGATAAAAAATCAAAATATATACTATGCATTAGAAGGATATCTATTCCCTGACACATATACTTTTGAGGAAAAAGATATAGATGTAAAAGATATATTTGAAAGAATGCTAGACCAAATGGATAAAGTGCTTACTAAGTATAAATCAGATATTCAAAAAAGTAAACATACAGTACATGAAATATTATCTATGGCGGCTATTGTAGAAAATGAAGCAATATTTGATAGAGACAGAAAAGACGTAGCAAGTGTACTATATAATAGAATAGATGCAAATATGTCTTTAGGATGTGATGTCACAACATACTATGCATTTAAAATAGAATTAGGTTCAAGAGACTTAAATAAATCAGAAATAAACACATACAACCCATATAATACTCGTGGACCTAATATGGCAGGTAAAATACCAGTAGGACCAATATCATCAATAAGTAAAGAATCAATAGAAGCTGCTATAAAACCAAATAATACAAATTATTTATTCTTTGTAGCAGATGCATCACGGAAATGTGTACTTTACAAAAACAAATGAAGAGCATCAAGCCAAAGTTGATGAGTTAAAGGCATCAGGTGCTTGGTACCAATTTTAACTAAATTTTCATATAAAAAGGGGGGCATATGCAAATGAATGCATATAGAACACATAATTGTGGAGAAATTAGGAAAGAGGACGTAGGAAGTAAAGTAAAACTTGCAGGTTGGATACAAGTAATTAGAGACCTAGGAGGTTTGGTTTTTGTAGACTTAAGAGACCAATATGGAATAACACAAACTGTAATATCTGGTACTGGAGAATTAGTAGATACAGTATCACATATACCAACAGAATCTACAGTATCAATAGAAGGAACAGTAAAACTTAGAGATGAAGAAACAATAAATAAAAACATGCCAACAGGAGAAGTAGAAGTTATAATAGAAAATATAGAAGTTCTTGGAAAAAGAACTAAAAATCTACCATTTGAAGTAAATTCAGATGTAGATATAAGAGAAGATTTAAGACTTCAATATAGATTTTTAGATTTAAGAAATGAGAAACTTAAAAATAATATATTATTAAGAGCAAAAGTAATTCAATTTATTAGAGAGCAAATGATTAAAAGAGGATTTACAGAAGTACAAACACCTATACTTACAAGTTCTTCACCAGAAGGAGCACGTGATTACTTAGTACCAAGTAGAGTACACCCAGGAAAGTTTTATGCATTACCACAAGCACCACAACAATTTAAACAATTACTTATGGTATCAGGGATAGATAGATATTTCCAAATAGCACCATGCTTTAGAGATGAGGATGCTAGAGCAGATAGAGCACCAGGAGAATTCTATCAATTAGATATGGAAATGGCATTTGCAACACAAGAAGACGTATTTGAAGTTATGGAAAAGGTTATGTATGATGTATTTACAAACTTCTCAGAAAAAAAAGTAGCAGAATATCCATTCCCAAGAATAACATATAAAGATGCTATTCTTAAATATGGCTCAGACAAACCAGATTTAAGAAACCCACTAATTATTCAAGATGTAACTGAATTGTTCCAAAATATAGAATTTAATGCTTTCAAAGGAAAAACAGTAAGAGTAATATGTACACCAGATATATCAAAAGAGCCTAGAAAATTCTTTGATGATATGGTAGATTTTGCAACATCAGAATGTGGCTCAAAAGGTCTAGCTTGGCTTAAAGTACATGAAGATTATACATTGCAAGGGCCAATTGCAAAATTCATAGATGAAGCACATACAAAAGAATTAATAGAAAAAACAGGGCTAAAACCAAATGAAGCAATTTTCTTCGTAGCGGATAAAGAAGAGGTAGCAGCAAAAATAGCAGGAGAAGTTAGAAAAGAGTTAGGACTAAGACTAGGATTGATAGATGAAAACACATTCAAATTTTGCTGGATAGTAGATTTTCCAATGTATGAATTATCAGATGAAGGAAAAATAGAATTTTGTCATAATCCATTCTCAATGCCACAAGGTGGAATAGATGCATTAGAAAATAAAGATCCATTAGAGATACTTGCATATCAATATGACATAGTATGTAATGGTATAGAACTATCTTCTGGAGCAGTTAGAAACCATGACCCAGAACTTATGGTAAAAGCCTTTGCGATTGCAGGATATTCAAAAGAAGTAATAGAAGAAAAGTTTAGAGCACTATTTAATGCATTCCAATATGGAGCTCCACCACATGCAGGAATAGCCCCTGGAATAGATAGAATGATAATGCTTCTTACAAACGAAACTAATATAAGAGGAGTTATTGCTTTCCCAATGAACAGCAAGGCTCAAGATTTACTAATGGGATCACCTGGAACAGTTACAGAAGAACAACTAAGAGATGTTCATATAAAACTAGATATTAAGAAAAAAGAATAAGAATATAGCCACCTGAATATAATCAAGAAAAAGTTATATTTAGGTGGTATATTTTGAGAACAATATATATAAAAGAAAAAGGCAATCTAAGTACTAGAAAAATTAAAAAAATAGGAAAAAAGTTAGAAAAGCTTAAAAAGAAAGAACCAATAGTCGTAGCACTTGCAAACAGTATAAATGATAATATAGAACTAATAGAAGAAATAGAAAGTCATAGAATAAAAATTTTAAATGGTAGATGGCTATTTAAATTTTTTATTTGCAATATACTAAACTATATAGCAGAGTATAAGAAAAAAGAACTAGAAAGTTTGAATATAAGCTTTCTTATAAATCATGCAGAAGACGTAGTAATATATCAAATTGCAGAAATTTCAAAACAAATAAAAGGAATAAAAATAGTAACCCCAAATATAAGTAACTTTTCTAAAATAGAAGAAGAATTATATTTAGAATATGGAATTCCAATACAAATTACAAATAATAAAGAAAAAGCATTAGCAAGTTCTGAAGTTATAGTGAATATTGATTTTAAAGAAGAAAAAATAAATGAATATAAAATAAATAATCAAGCAATAATTATAAACATAGGAAATGAGGCAAAAGTAAAAAGCCCTAGCTTTATAGGAGAAATTTTTGATTATTATGAAATAAAGTGCGAAGAAGACTATCTAGAAGAACTAAAAAAAGGTAAAGACCTTGGAACGAATGTATTATATGAGAGCCTGATATACAAAAGAGATACATTTGAACATATAAAAAAGCAACTAAATATAGATGGCGTAAGCTTTTCAAGACTAATAAAGAAAAAACTTGACAAAGCTCAAATTTTGGATTAATATAGTAATTAATATTTTAAATATCTAGCATCATTATGAAAGGAATGATAGAAAAAATGGAAAATAAAGAGATAATACTTACACAAGAGGGATATGACAATATTGAAAAGGAATTGGAATATCTTAAAACAGAAAAAAGAACAGAAATAGCAGAAAGAATAAAGGTAGCATTAGGTTTTGGAGACCTATCAGAAAACTCTGAATATGATGAAGCAAAAAATGCACAAGCACAAAATGAAATAAAAATAGCAGACCTTGAAAATAAACTAAGATATGCAAAAATAATAAATGAAGCTGATATAGATACAAAAACTGTTCAAGTAGGAAATACAGTTAAAATAAAAGACCTAGAATTTGATGAAGATTTTGAATATACAATAGTAGGTTCAACAGAAGTAGACTTGAATCAAAATAAAATATCAAACGAATCTCCAATAGGTTTAGCCTTACTTGGCTCAAAGAAAAACCAAGTAGTAGAAGTGCAAATACCAGATGGAGTAGCAAAATACAAAGTTCTTGACATTACAATTGCAAAATAGGGTATAATAAAAATAAGTTTTCGTAGAATACGAGAACTTATTTTTAATTTATTTCAAATATGTATTGAAAAATTATTAAATTTGTTATAAAATTCAAAGGTATATGGAGGAATAGATAATATGATTACTCTTGAAGATGTTAGAAACAATGAAGAAGTACAAGCTTTAGTACAAGGTGCACAAAAACAGCTTAATAGCTTGGGTTATACAGAACACTCTAGCCGTCATGTAGGAATAGTATCAAAAAGAGCAGGAGAAATATTACAAGCACTTGGTTATCCACAAGAAAGAGTAGAATTAGCTAAAATTGCAGGATATTTGCATGATATAGGTAACTGCATAAATAGAAAAGACCATGCTCATTCTGGTGCAATACTTGCATATAGCATATTAAAAGATATAGGAATGAATGTGGCGGATAGAACAGAAATAATGATAGCAATTCGGAAACCATGACGAAGAAACAGGCACAGCGGTAAGCGATATTTCAGCAGCTTTAATACTTGCAGACAAATCAGATGTACACAGAGATAGAGTTGTAAATAATAATATAGGAACTTTTGATAAACATGATAAAGTAAACTATGCTGTAACAGATGCAAAACTTGTAATAAACAAAGAAGATAGAAAAATAACACTAAACATCGAAATAGACACAGAGTTATGCCCAGTACTTGACTACTTTGAAATATTCATAGACAGAATGATAATGAGCAAATATGCAGCAAAATACTTAAAAATATGGTTTGAATTAGTAATTAATGATACAAAACTATTATAAAAAAGAAAGGAACGTGGAAAAAGTGGAAAGAAAACTAAAAATAATACTATGCACACTAGTAATCGTTTTAATAACACTAATAGCATTTGTAGGAGTATATGTAAAGGATGTAGTAATTTTCAAAAGTAAACTACCAGAATACTCATTAGCACCAGAATTTGGAGAAAAAAGAATAACAAGCTTAAAAATAAGTGAAGAAGAAAATGAGATAATCTATGATAAAGACGGAAAAATCGTAGATGCTATCCCAGAAGGAGCAAATGAGGAAGACTATGAAAAGAAGAAAGAGAAAGTAAATAAGGAAGATGCTTATAAAGCAGAAAATTACAAAATAGTTAAAAAAGTTATAGAAGGAAGACTTGAAAACCAAGGAGTAGAAGACTACAAAGTTAGAGTAGATGAAAACACAGGAAAAGCTACAATAGAACTTCCTGATGATTTAAAAACAGATACATTAATACAATATATGCTTTTAAAAGGAGATTTCTCAATAAAAGACTCTAAAACAGGCGATATTTTAATGGATAAAACACAAGTTGAATCAGCAAAAGCTGTATATACTAATAGCCAAAATGGTGGAGTTGTAGTAATACTTAACATTAGATTTAATAAAGAAGGAAAAGTAAAACTTGCAGAAATAAGTAAAGAATACTTAAAAACAGAAGATACAAACAAAACAGAAGAAAATGAAACAGAGAATGAAGAAAGCTCTGATGAAGATGTAAAAAAAGTAACCGTTGCAATCCAAGGACAAGATGTAATTACAACACAGTTTGAAGAAGAAATGACAGAAGGAGAACTACCAATAACTTTTGGAACTGCAACCGATGCAGAGACACTTACAGCATATTTGGATCAGGCAAGATTTTATGCTATGCTAATAGATAACCAAGACATGCCACTAATATACGAAGTAGAAAATAGTATAAGTATGCAAGGAAAACTAGAAGACAATGCTACAAAAATTGTTATGGCGGTAGTTTTTATATCACTAGTCATAATATGCCTATACTTAATATTCAAATATAAAGTAAATGGAATTATAGCAATATTATCTTTTATAGCTTGGGTTTCTCTACTATTAATTATTGTTAGATATACAGCAACTGAGCTATCATTAAATAGTATAGTAGCTATTACAGTGCTTATGATATTAGATGTATTCTTAGTAGTAAAAATGCTAAGCAATATAGAAAAAGAACCTTCTTATGAAAATGTAGCTAAAACAACACTTCAAGTATATGTTAAAAACGTAGAAGTAATTATAGCAGTATTAATTGCAGCTGTAGTATTCACATTTATGCAAAAAGCTGTAGCATTCTCTTTCGGAATGACATTATTCTATGGAATAATAAGTATAGCAATAGCAAATTTAGTATTTTTAAGAACAATGCTTTTAGCTAAATATAGTGATAAATAAGAAAGGAAGGAAAATAGAAATGAAAAATAAAATAATAATAGCACTATGCATTCTATGTATTATAGTTCGGAGCAGTAATTATTTACACAAATGGTTTCAATTTAGGACTAGAATATGGAGCATCAAAGAAATTATTTATACAAATTGCTGAAAGTTTTAATATTAAAGATATAGAAAATATAACGAAAGAAGTGCTTGGAGAAGAAAAGTTTGATATAAAATTTACAGACAATTTTGAAGATGAAGTTGTTATAACAGCAAAACAAGTGTCAGAAGAACAAATATCTAGTTTGGAAACAAAATTAAAAGAAAAATATACATCTTTAAATAAAGAAGAAAAAGAAGAAAATGCAGAAGAAGAGCATAATCACAATACAAACCAGATAATTAGAGCTGTAGATATGCCAGCAGTAGAAGTATATGATTTGGTAAAATCATATATTGAGCCAATGATAATAGTAACAATAGCTGTAATAATAGTTTTAGCAATATTCTTTAGAAAACTAGGAGTTTTGAAAGCTATAATATATCAAGTATTCTTAATATTAGGCATAAACTTAGTATATATTAGCGCAGTTGCTATCACTAGAATTGCAGTAAATGAATATATTATTTCAGTTGGAGTATTTGTATATTCAATGAGTTTGGTTATTAGTACACTATTTATAAAAAGTAAATTAGAGGTATAAAAGGAGATGATAATAATGCTTAAAGAAATGGAACAATTAGTAAACTTATGTAAGGCAAGAGGATATATATATGCTGGCTCTGAAATTTATGGAGGACTTGCAAATACATGGGACTATGGACCACTTGGAGTAGAACTAAAAAATAATATAAAAAATGCTTGGAGAAAGAAGTTTATTCAAGAATGTTCATATAATGTAGGATTAGATGCTGCTATCCTTATGAATCCTAGTGTATGGGTTGCTTCACGGACACGTAGGCGGATTCAGTGATCCTCTTATAGACTGCAAAGAATGTAAAACACGTCATAGAGCAGATAAACTTATAGAAGAATGGATGCATGAAAATAATTGTGAACAAGTAGTAGATGGTTGGCCAAATGAAAAAATGATAGGCTATATGAAAGAAAAACATATTGCTTGCCCTAATTGTGGGAAAGAAAATTTTACAGGGATTAGACAATTTAATCTTATGTTTAAAACTTTCCAAGGAGTTACAGAAGATGCGAAGTCAGAAATATATCTAAGACCAGAAACAGCACAAGGAATATTTGTAAATTTCAAAAATGTACTTAGAACTTCTAGAAAAAAAATACCTTTTGGAATTGCTCAAATTGGTAAAGCATTTAGAAATGAAATAACTCCAGGAAATTTTACATTCAGAACAAGAGAATTTGAACAAATGGAACTAGAATTTTTCTGCAAACCAGGAACAGATTTAGAATGGCATGAGCATTGGAAGGAATATTGCAAGAATTTCTTACTTACATTAGGTATGGAAGAAGGAAATTTAAGATTAAGAGACCATGAGAAAGAAGAGTTAAGCCATTATAGTAATGCTACAACAGATATAGAATTTGCATTTCCATTTGGCTGGGGAGAACTTTGGGGAATAGCAGATAGAACAGATTTCGATTTAAAGCAACATATGGAACATTCAAAAGAAGACATGAGATTTTTAGATGAAACTACAGGGGAAAAGTACATACCATATTGCATAGAACCATCTCTAGGAGCAGACAGAGTAACACTTGCATTTCTTTGTAACGGATATGTCGAAGAAGAAATTGCAGAAGGAGATACAAGAACAGTACTTAAATTGCATCCAGCGCTAGCACCATATAAAGCGGCTGTATTGCCACTTTCTAAAAAGCTATCAGGAAAAGCTGAAGAAGTTTATAAACTTCTTTCTAAAAAGTTTATGTGTGATTATGACGAGGCAGGAAGTATCGGAAAAAGATATAGAAGAGAAGATGAAATAGGAACACCATATTGTATAACTGTTGACTTTGATACAGAAGTAGATAATACTATAACTGTTAGAGATAGAGACACTATGGAACAAATAAGAGTTAATATAGATGAGTTAATTAAATGGATAGAAGAAAAATTAGAATTTTAGTTTTTGAGCAGATGCAAATCAAGCATCTGCTTTGACATTATGTAAAAAAAGTAGTATAATAAATATAGCGAAAGTGTTTTTTTGAAATTTGTTTTGAGAAGCATTATTTGCTAAAAACAAAAAAGTGAGGTTAATAGCAAATGCCAGAAATCGTGAAACTATCCAAAAGCTCGGAGTTCGTCAGCTTGGTTGAAGCATATCTTCGGCCAGAGCTCTATGGGGATATTTCCCAAATGTTTGTTGACTATACTCCAGACAAAGACAGCGTTATCATCGCACCTATGCCCAGCGTTGCTTTAAGTTTTGCACAAAAGGTAAGAGCTTTCCCTGAATGCCTTGGGTGGAAAGCTTGGGTAAGGACTAATAAGAAGGGAGAGGTGTACAAGGTCTATTTGGTCGCAACTGGACTTACAAGTCAAATTTTCTTTGGCAGGAACCAGAATGGCTGGAAGAATGTAGGCAAAATTACTGACCAAATTGTGAATGCATTCGGAAACCAAAAGCTTGGAAGCAAAGGCGTACGCTTTACAAAGGATATCTACAAAGCCATGCCTAACGGCCTTAAACCTCAAATGGGTCGGTGTATGATTTTTAGTACGATGAAAGAACATGTAACTGATAATCATCAATTTCGTTACTTATATAATGGGATTGAGGAGAGCATTACAAAACACTATACAGATCAAGGGATTTGTACCACGGCTGTTGAATTCCTTCCTATTGTCGAAGTCCCTAAGGACATTATGGTTAAAGTAGGAAGCCGAATTCGAAATGGATTTACTCCGGAAAGCTCACTGCGTATCAAACGTGCTAAGACATCAGCAAACTCTAAAGATTAGGCTAAAGCGTAAATCTCATAGGTTTTCGTCAATGCGAAAATCTAAAGCAAAGGAGTTGAGGTATCCTCAGCTCCTTTGCAATTTTTTTCATTAAATACTACAAAATTGAATAAAATTGTGGTAAAATAATTTTATTGGAGGACTTTTCGTGAATATTAATATAGATTTATTTATTAAAAAACTAGGAAATAATAACGTATTATTGAACGAAAGTATGGCAAAACATACTAGTTTCAAGACAGGAGGAAATGCAGACGTTTTTGTAAAAGTTAAGAATAAAGAGGAACTAGAATATATTTTGAAATATTCAAGAGATAATAATATTCCTATATTCATTTTAGGAAATGGTAGCAATATACTTGTAAGAGACAATGGCATTCGTGGAATTGTTTGTAAAATGGAAATGACTGGATTTAATATAATAGAAAAAGAAAGAAAGGTATTTGTTACACTAGGAAGTGGTAATAAAAATGCAATTTGTGCTCAAAAGTTTTTGGAAAAGGAACTTACAGGTTTTGAATTTGCTTCTGGAATACCAGGAACTATTGGTGGTGCTATTAAAATGAATGCAGGAGCTTATGGGCAAGAAATGAAGGATATAGTTTTCTCTACTACATACATCAGCAGAGATGGAAGAGTTAAAACAATATATGATAAAGAACATGAATTTGATTATAGAAGGAGTTTTTTTTCAGATAAAGATTTGATTATACTAGAAACCACTATAATGCTTAAGAAAGGAAATAAAAGCGAAATTAAAGCAAAAATGCAAGAATTTAGTGATTTAAGAAAACAGAAGCAACCATATAATATGCCATCTGCAGGTAGTACTTTTAAAAGGGGAAAAGACTTTATTACTGCGAGTATTATAGATCAATGTGGATTAAAGGGTATGCAAATAGGAGGAGCAAAAGTTTCTGAAAAGCATGCTGGATTTATTGTTAATGATGGCAATGCATCTACGAAAGATATTTTAGATTTAATAGATAATGTGAAAAAAATAGTTTTTGAAAAAACTGGAAAAAAAATTGAATTAGAAATTGAAGTTGTAGGTGAGGAATAATTATTGACAATTTACATAAAATAATATATAATGATAAAGCAAAAATGCTCTGAAAATTCGTGAAAAGCATATTTGTAGAAACGAAAAAGGAGGTTTTGTTCAATATATTTTATTAAGGAGGATTTTTCTTAAGGTAAGAATACGTATAAGAACAACTTTAGGAGGCTTTATGAAAAAATTAGTCCCACTGTTACAACTCTTGCAAGAATTTGGTGACAGATCTTCGGTTAGAAAAATTCATTATGTACCAGATGAAAAGTGCATTAGTTTTGACTTCAGTCAGACTGGATGCAGTGATCCTTCAAAGGATATTCAAAAGGCACGGACCGAGTTGAACCATGAATGGTATCCTTTTCTTGTAAAAGATACCACTGGAGCAGACGTAATACATCTTGTACCAGATACAGTTCCTAAATTTGACCTTACCTTGGAAGGATGGTCTGGCTATTTTAGTCAGCTTGCAATTCTAACGCAATGTTCCAATTGCTTATATACTAATTCTTCTTTGAGAAGTTTAGGAGTGTCTTTAACTCCTGCTGTGCTACGTGCACTTGATAGAATAGGCTTGTTGGATCTAATTGCTTATGACAAAAGTGTATGGGTTTCAACATATGCTCGTCCCGATAAGGCAGCAAAGAAACTCCGACTTTTGGGAATGGTAAGGCTTTCTGATAAGGAAACCAAAGAGTTTGAAATGTACGATTTAGAATGTGGTCGTGCATATATGCATACTGCTGGGGTTCTTCCGATTATAAGAGTGCCGTCTAATATCCTTGTGGATGAGCGAGAATTTCGTGATGGAGGTATGCAATTGCAACTGATTCTCCCCAAATAATAAAGAAACAAAATCTATTTTATGCTGATATAGCATAAAAAACGGAACTAAAGAGTTCTTTGCTTTGTAGGGAACTCTTTAGTTTTATTTAATTTTGGTATTATATTTAACAGCATGATGAAATGAATCATATGAGCATTAAATCTAAGTTTTTTCTAAAAAAGCTTGCAATTTGGCTGTAAATGTAGTAAAATAGAAAAGTATAATAAAACTTACCTTTTTCTTGGCTTAAGGCTAGCACCGACTACTTAGGCTCAGAAAAATGGCAAATTAAAAATGGAGGTGTAATTACATGACTAAGGAAAGAAAGCAAGAAATAATTCTTGACAATAAAAGAGATGAAAAAGACACTGGTTCTCCAGAAGTACAAATAGCTCTTTTAACAGAAAGAATTAACGAACTTACTGAACATTTAAGAATTCATACAAAGGATAACCATTCAAGACGTGGATTACTAAAAATGGTTGGTAAGAGAAGAAATCTTTTAAACTATCTATCTAAAAAAGATGAAACAAGATATAAAGCGATAGTTGAAAAGTTAAACTTAAGAAAATAAAAGTTTAGAGGGGACGTTTGTTTTTTAAGGATAGCAAACGTCTCTTTAGTAGTATTGTTCTAGAAGTTAGAGATTAGAGGCTAGAAGACAGATTTGTAACTTCTAATGTCTAACCGCTAGGACAAGTAGAATCCTTAAAAAAATTAAGAAAAGAGGAAATTTTATGTTTAGAACATTTGAAACAGAACTTGCAGGAAGAAAATTAGTTATTGAAAATGGCAAGATTGCAGAACTTGCTAATGGAAGTGTCATTGTAAGATATGGCGAAACAGTTGTAATGGTCAATGTTACAGCTTCTAAAGAACCAAAAGAAGGAATAGACTTTTTTCCATTGTCAGTAGATTATGAAGAAAAGCTATATGCAGTAGGAAAAATACCAGGTGGATATACAAAGAGAGAAGGAAAACCAGCAGATAAAGCAATTCTTACATCAAGGGCAATAGATAGACCAATACGTCCATTATTCCCAAAAGATTTTAGAAATGATGTATGTGTTATAGCAACTGTTTTATCGGTAGAACCAAACAATTCTCCAGAAGTTGCAGCTATGATAGGTGCATCAGCAGCACTTGCTATTTCTGATATTCCATTTGGAGGACCAACAGCGGCTGTAAATGTAGGATATGTAAATGGTAAAATTGTTATTAATCCAAATTTAGAAGAAAGAGAAAAATCAGAATTAGTTTTAACAGTTGCAGGAACTATGGATAAAGTTACAATGATAGAGGCAGGAGCCAAAGAAATACCAGACGATATAATGCTACAAGCTATTAAAGAAGGACATGCTGAAATTATAAAAATTTGTAAATTTATCTCTAATATTCAAAAAGAAATTGGGAAACCTAAATTTGAGTACAAATCTTTCGCAGTATCAAAAGATTTGTATGAAGAAGTTGAAAATGAATTTAAAGAAAGAATGTACCAAGATGTACAAGCCACAGATAAAGAAGTTAGAGATAGTAATATAGATAAATTAACAGAGGATATAAATACATTTCTTACAGAAAAACATGGAGAAGAATTTGTAGAAGATAATAAGCAAGAAATTGGAGAAATAATTTACAAATTAGAAAAGAAATGCGTTAGAAAAATGATATATGAAGAGCATAAACGTCCTGATGGAAGAGCAATTGATGAGATAAGACCATTATCATGTGAAGCAGGTGTTTTACCAAGAGTACATGGAAGTGCTATTTTTACAAGAGGTCAGACTCAAGTAATGTCAATTGTAACACTTGGAATGCTTTCAGAAGCTCAATCTTTAGATGGAATTGATGAAGAGACTTCTAAACGTTATATGCATCAATACAATTTCCCATCATATAGTGTAGGAGAAGCTAGAACTTCTCGTGGACCTGGAAGACGTGAAATAGGACATGGAGCTCTTGCAGAAAAGGCTTTAGTACCTGTTTTACCTTCTGAAGAGGAATTTCCATATGCTATTAGGGTAGTTTCAGAAGTATTAAGCTCAAATGGTTCTACTTCTCAAGGAAGTATATGTGGTAGTACACTTGCTTTAATGGATGCTGGTGTTCCAATAAAATCACCTGTTGCAGGTATTTCAACTGGACTTGTAACTGATGAAAACGATCCTTCCAAATATATTATGCTTACAGATATTCAAGGAATTGAAGATTTCTTTGGAGATATGGATTTCAAGGTTGGTGGAACACATAAAGGAATAACTGCTATACAAGTAGATATAAAAATTGATGGCTTGACATATGATATTATTGAGGAAGCTTTTGCTAGAACAAGAAAAGCAAGAGAATATATCCTAAATGATATTATGCTTAAAGAAATTGCAAAACCTAGAGCTGAACTTTCAAAATATGCACCTAAGATTACTCAAACTAAGATATCAGTGGATAAGATAAAAGATGTTATTGGCCCTGGTGGTAAAATGATTAATAAGATTATTGATGAAACTGGTGTTAAGATAGATATTGAAGAAGATGGAAATGTGTTTATTTATTCTTCTGATCAAGAGAGTGGAAATAGGGCTTTGGAGATGATAGACGAAATTACAAGAGAAATCGAAGTAGGTAAAATCTATAATGGAAAAGTTACTAGAATAATGAACTTTGGAGCTTTTGTAGATGTAGGTGGAGGTAAAGAAGGATTACTTCATATTTCTAAGATATCTAAAGAAAGAGTAAATAAGGTTGAGGATGTTCTTAAGATTGGCGATACAATTAGGGTTAAGGTTTATGAAATAGATGACCAAGGAAGAATAAATCTTACAGCTAAGGACATTGAGGAAGAGTAAAGTTGAAGTTTGTGCTATAATTAACGGAAAGCTACCTTTTGATAAGTTTTTTTAAAATTTGTCTCCTCCAAGGCTTTCGCGGGTCGTAACCCCCGCCTCAAAGGGCTGTCGTCGACGAAATTTTAAAAAAATTATCAAAACGCTTTCCTGTGCACTACAAACTTTAATTACTTTAACTAGAAGTACTGTGCTAGCCGTTTGGGAGTAATATATTTATTTTTTTCATGGACGCGCAGGGAAGCTCCCCGAGTGGAAGTGACCCTAGGCGAATGGAGGGTCCAAAGGAGCCCGACAGCAAGGGAATGAAAAAAATAAATATATTACTCCCAAAGGTAGGCGGAAACTTTAGCCACGAATAAAAAAACAATTTTCTTAACTTTGTCTTAAATGTTTTAGAAAAATTTGCATTTTTTAGAATAATATAGTATAATAATAAATGGTTAGGGATATAAGCCTTAAATAAAAATATTAACAAGAGAGGTTTGAAATGGAATATTTATATATATTACAACAAGCAATAGTTTGGATAATAACAATATTTTGGTTATATCAGTTGTTAATAAGTATATGTTCTTTTGTAAAACTTAAGGATAAACCAATGCTGATTAATAAAAATCATAAGTTTATGGCAATTATACCAGCACATAATGAAGAATCAGTTATAGAAAATTTGGTTGAGAGTTTGAAAAAACAAGATTATCCAAAGGATTTATTGGATATTTATGTTATAGCAGATAATTGCACAGATAGAACTAAGTTACTTGCTGAAAATGCAGGAGCAATTGTTTATGAAAGAATTCATGAGGAAGGGAAAACAAAAGGGCATGCACTTCAATGGTTTTTAGCTCAAAAAATTGAAGAAAATGCTGATTATGATGCTTTTTGTGTATTTGATGCTGATAATATTGTAGATAGTAATTTTATTAAAAATATGAACAAGAAGTTATGCCAAGGAGAAGAAGTTGTTCAAGGTTATAGGGATATTAAAAATCCTACTGACAGTTGGATTGCTTCAGGATATGCTATTTTCTATTGGATGATGAATAGATTTTATCATTTGGCAAGATACAACTTAGGATTATCTACTTTAATTAATGGAACTGGATTTATGGTTAAGTTTGATGTTATAAAACCAAATGGTTGGAAAACTTATACTTTGACAGAGGACATTGAATTTTCATTACAAAGAATTATTGCAGGTAAGAAATTGGGTTGGGCAACAGATGCGATAGTATATGATGAACAACCTGTAGGTTTCAAGCAAAGTTGGTCTCAACGTTCAAGATGGACAGTTGGACACATTCAATGCATGGAAAAATATACAAAGGAATTAACTAATTCTGTAAAAGAAAAGAAAACTTTAGTTACTCTAGATGGGCTTTTATATATAGTAGGCAGTATTCCTATGTTTGTAATAACTATACTTTTATTAGTAGTTAATGCAGCATTATATATGGGAGAATCTATGACTAAAATGGAATTGATTTGGAGTTATATGATGTATATAATACCAACATTCCTTTTACCAATAGCAACTGGTGCAATAATTATGATACTAGATAAAAGACCAATTAAACCAATGCTTAAAGGGTTACTTTGTTACCCACTATTCCTAGGAAGTTGGTTATTAATAAACTTTAAATGCTTATTTAAAAGAGAAACAAACTGGGAAAAAATTGAGCATGTTAGAGCAATAAAGATAAATGAAGTAAATTAAATTGACAAGATATAAGAAAAACTATATAATATAGGCATATGATTTTAGGATTGTATGTCTATATTTTTATATTCTAGGAAAGTACGCGCATAGCGTGTAATTGACGTAAAGGAGAATTTTTATGAAATTTAAAACAAAGTATTTACATATTGCAGTAATTATATTAGGAATTATATTCCTTAGTATTTGTGCTTTTCATACAACTTTATGGTTTGATGAGAGCTATTCAGTTGCTATTGCTAAACATAATTTTGCAGATATATGGAATATTACAGGAAATGATGTGCATCCACCATTATATTATTGGGCATTGCATATAATTTTCTTAATATTTGGAAATAATATTCTAGCATTCAGACTATTTTCAGTACTTGCTACTGTTTTACTTGGAATTGTTGGATTTACACATATTAGAAAAGATTTTGGGGAGAAGACTGGAATTCTATTTTCTTTTTTGATGTTCTTCTTGCCAGTTATGACAGCATATTCACAAGAGATTAGAATGTATTCTTGGTCTTGCTTACTTGTAGCACTTACAGCTATTTATGCTTATAGATTCTATAAATCTATCAAAGAAAAGTCGTTAAAAAGCAAAAACAAAAATCTGATTGTTTTTGGGATATTTAGTATATGTTGTTGCTACATACACTATTATGCCTTAGTCACAACAGGATTAATTAACTTATTCTTATTAATATATTTGATTAAAAACAGAAAAGAAGAGAAAAATACTTTAATTCATTTTTTAATACTTGCAGGAATTCATATCGTTTTATATATCCCATGGCTTATGTTCTTTATGGGACAAATTAAGCATGTTAGTAATGGATTTTGGATTGCTCTTGATCCAGTTAGTACACCTGTTGAGCTTTTAAGTTTCCAATTTAGAAGACAACTAGATACAAATTTTGTATGGGATGCACATACTATTATAGCGATAGTTAGTGCAGTTCTCATGTACATATATTTAGGTTTTAGAGCATATAAATGTAAAAAGGATAAACAAGAATTAAGACCAGCTATGCTTAGCTTTGCAATTTATGCAAGTGTAATTGTTGCAATGTTTATAATTACAATAATTATTTGGAGACCAATTTTCTTCTCAAGATATTTATTTGTAGTAACAGGACTTTATGTATTTACATTAGCATTTATAATGAGTACAGAGAAGAATAAATTTAGCACACTTGGAATTTGTGCAGTTATAGTAGTTCTTGGCACAATTAGTAATATAACAAATACTAAAATGCATTATAATAAGGGAAATACAGAAGTTTATGACTATTTAAGAGAAAATATGCAAGAAGGAGATATTATTGTGTATTCAGATATTGGTGTACGGTGGAGTTGTATCATCAGTATTTCCAGAATATAAGTCAATATTTTTATGTGATCCAACATGGAATGTAGATGAGGCATATAAAGCATATGCTCCAGGAATGGAAATAGTGCATAACTTAGGAGATAGCCATGACTGGGAATTTCTTAAAGAATACGAGGGAAGAATTTGGTTAATCCATGCATCTGATATGTGGATATGGCAAGTAATACCTAAAGATAATATTACTGTCTTAAAAGATTTAAAACAAATATATACAGATTATCATGAATATTCATATGGAATTATGCTACTTGAAAAAACGAAGTAAAGATATTCTGATAGGGAGTTCACTATATAAAAGTGAACTTTCTATCAAATATTAAAATCTATTTAGAAAGGATGCTTAAATATGCTTAAAGATATGTTAATGCCTAACCATAAGATAATTGTGTATGCATTTGTTGGACCATCTGGAACAGGCAAAAGTTATAGAGCTCAATATGTTGCAAGTGAAAACAATATAAGCTATATCATAGATGATGGACTTTTTATAAAGGATAACCAAGTTATTGCAGGTTCTTCTGCAAAAAAAGCTCCAACTAAGATAGAGACTGTTAAACATGCTCTTTTTCAGACAGCAGAAGAAAAGAAAGAGATACAAAATGCAATAAGGAAGTATAAGCCAGAAAGTATTATGATACTTGGTACATCTGATAATATGGTACACAAAATTGCAGAGAATTTGGGACTTCCAGAGATTTCAAAAATTATAAGAATAAGTGATATTGCAACAGAAGAAGAAATGCAAACAGCTAGAAGAATTCGTGTTACAGAAGGTAAACACGTTATTCCTGTACCTACTTTCGAGATTAAAAAGGATTTTTCAGGATATATACTAGATCCACTTCAAATTTTTAAATCAAAGGGACTAGGAAAAGCACCATATGTGTCTGAGAAATCGATTATAAGGCCTACTTTTAGTTATATGGGTAACTTTACTATCTCAGATTCTGTTTTTAGGCAGATAATTGAATATTTGGCGTATAAAGCACCAGGAATACATAAACTTGCAAAAATGAGAATTACAAAATATGAAGATGGCCCAAGTATATATATTGAGGTAATTGTTGTTTATGGATTTAATATTATAGAAGTGCTAACAAATTTCAGAGAAAAATGTAAAAAAGAGATAGAAAAACTTACTGCAATGAATATTATTCATATAGATATAGTAGCTAGAGGTATAGAAGTACCACCAAGAAAGGAAGAATAACGATGGCTTTTATAGTAGCAATAGATGGACCAGCAGGTACTGGTAAAGGTACAGTAACTAAAATACTTGCCAAAAGGAATGGGTTTATTTACATAGACACAGGAGCGATGTATAGATGTGTTACACTAGAATGTATAAATAGAGGTATTTTACCTAATGAAACAAAGAAAATAAATGAAGTACTAGAAAATATTGATATAAAACTTATGCCAGATAGTGTAGTATTTTTAAATGGAAAAGATGTATCAGAAGAAATTAGAACTCCAAATGTAGATAAATTTGTAGCAAAGTTTGCAGAGCTTAAAGAAGTTAGAGATAAGCTAACGCCTATACAACAAGCTATGGGTAAAAATGCTGATGTAATAATGGAGGGACGAGATATAGGTACTGTCGTATTTCCGAATGCTGATGTAAAAATATTTTTAGACTGTGCATTAGAAGAAAGAGCAAATAGGAGATATAAACAAAATCTAGAGAAAGGAATAGAACAAAGCTATCAAGAAGTTTTGAAGGCTATTGTTGAACGACATAGACTAGAAACAGAACGAGAGATAGCTCCTTTAACAAAAACAGAAGATGCAATTTTAGTAGATAGCACAGATATGACTATTGAAGAAGTTGTAAATACAATAGAAGAGGTAATAAGGAGAAAGAATAATGATTAGAGCTTTTATTAAATTTGTACTTAGAATAACTAGTTTGCTTTTATTTAGAGTAAAGGTTGTTCGGTCAAAAAAATATTGAAAAAAATCAAGGATATATTTTATGTCCAAATCACATTAGCAATTGGGATCCACCTGTTATGGTTGCTTCTATACATAGAAATGACTTATATGTATTAGCTAAAGAAGAACTATTTATAAATAGCTTTGTTAAATGGCTTGCAAAGAAAACTAAGATAATTCCTGTAAAGAGAGGAAAACAAGACTTAGGGCTTCTTAAAAATAGTACAAAAATTTTAAAGGAAAATCACATAATACTAATGTTCCCAGAAGGAACACGTAATGGTATTGAGAAAAGAGGCAAAATACAAAATGGTGCAGTGCTAATGAGTCTTATGTCTGGTGCAAAAGTAGTACCAATTGGTATGCAAGCTCGAAAAAAGTACAAACTTTTTTCAAAAGTTAAGATTAATATAGGAAAACCAATGGATTTTTCTGAATATAAAGATAAGAAAAATGATAAAGAAACTTTAGATAGTTTAAGCAAAAAGCTTATGGAGGAAATGATTCGCTTGACAAGTGAGGATATTTAGTATATAATATTATATTGATTTTGATAAAGGGAGAAGTTAGAAATGAACAATAAAAATATTAGAAATATAGCAATAATTGCACACGTAGACCATGGAAAAACTACAATGGTTGATGAACTTTTAAAACAAAGTCATGTTTTTAGAGAAAATGAACAAGTTGCAGAAAGAGTAATGGATTCTAATGACTTAGAAAAAGAGAGAGGAATTACAATCCTTTCTAAAAATACATCTATTATGTATAATGATATTAAAATTAATATAGTAGATACACCAGGACATGCTGACTTTGGAGGAGAAGTAGAGAGAGTTTTAAAAACTGTAGATGGGGTTTTACTTTTAGTAGATGCTTTTGAAGGCACTATGCCTCAAACTAGAGAAGTTTTGAAAAAGTCTTTAGCACTTAATTTAAAACCAATTGTTGTAATAAATAAAATAGATAGACCAGGGTCAAATCCAGAAAAAGTTGTAGATGAAGTATTAGAACTATTTATAGAATTAGATGCAAATGATGAACAACTTGATTTCCCTGTTGTTTATGCTTCTGCGAAACAAGGAATTGCTAAACTAAAAATGAGTGAACCAGATGGAAATATGGATTGCTTATTCAAAACAATAGTAGATACTATAAACCCACCTGAGTGTGATGAAGAAGGGCCTATGCAAATGCTAGTTTCTAATATAGATTATGATGACTATGTAGGAAGAATAGCTGTTGGTAGACTTGAGCGTGGCATCCTTAAAACAGGTATGCAAGTTGCAATTTGTAAAAAAGATGGAAAAACAGCAAATGGAAAGATTGCAAAATTATACACACATGTTGGACTAGAAAAAAGAGAAGTAGAAGAAGCAAAAGCAGGAGATATTATAGAATTTGCAGGAATTAGTGATATCAATATAGGAGAAACAGTTTGTGATCCTGAGCATATTGAGAAAATAGATTTTGTTGATATAGACGAACCAACTGTAACAATGACATTTAGTGTTAATAATGGACCTTTTGCAGGTCGTGAAGGGGAGTTTGTAACTTCTAGACATATTAGAGATAGATTATTTAAAGAGCTTGAAAGAAATGTAAGCTTAAGAGTTACAGAAACAGCTACACCTGATAGCTTCGAAGTAGCAGGACGTGGAGAATTACATTTATCTGTACTTATTGAAACAATGAGAAGAGAAGGTTTTGAACTTTTAGTTTCTCGTCCAAAGGTTATCATTAAAGAAATCAACGGAGTTAAATGTGAACCTATTGAAAGATTAGTTGTAAATGTTCCTGATGAATTTGTTGGAAATGTTATAGAAAAACTTGGAAAAAGAAAAGCAGAAATGTCAAACATGGAACCAGCAGAAGATGGTCATACAAAGATTGAATTTAGAATTCCAGCAAGAGGACTTATAGGATATCGTTCAGAATTTATGACAGATACAAAAGGAAATGGAACAATGAACCATATATTTGATAGTTATGAAGCCTTTAAGGGAGAAATTTCAGCTAGAAGTAGAGGAACAATAGTTGCTTTTGAAAACGGAAAAGCTGTAACATATGGATTGTACAATGCACAAGATAAAGGAGAATTATTCATAGGACCAGGTGTAGAAGTATATGAAGGAATGATAGTAGGATTAAACTCAAGAGGAGAAGACCTAAGTATAAATGTATGCAAAGAAAAGCACCTAACAAACACAAGAGCCTCAGGTTCAGACGATGCACTAAGATTAGTACCACCACTACAAATGTCTCTTGAAAAAGCAATAGAGTTCATACAAGACGACGAACTAGTAGAAGTTACACCACAAAATATTCGTCTTAGAAAGAAAATACTTGATTCTAAGGAAAGAGAAAGAGCAAATAGAAGTAAGAATAATGGATAGCTGTCAATAATTTTTGAAAATTTCCCTAAAAAATAACTTTATTTTATTAGCGAAAATTTCACCTATGTACAATCTTGAGTAGTCCCGCTCGCCGCGGAGGCAGGCTCAAGATTTAATATTTTTAGTTTTAAATTAAAAAT